>CAZLFV010000016.1:12284-38993 GCA_964558915.1 uncultured Eubacteriales bacterium
TTCCGCCCGCCGTTTGACTCTCTCGAGCATTCCGGAGCTGATATCCGCCGCAATCACCCGGCCCTTTTCCCCAACCATCCTGGCCATGGGGATCGTGAAGAACCCCGGCCCGCATCCGACATCGAGGACCGTGTCTCCGGGCTTGATGAATTGAGCAAGAATCTTCTCCGGGTTATGGAACATTTTGCGGAAGACACTGGTCAGCGTGAACGAGAACCAGGAAGGACAGACATGGCCGGCCATATATTCAGTCCTTCGCTCTTGGTCCTACTGAGTCCCTTTCTTTTTCAACACTTTAGTTTCTTCGCTCATTTGCCCGCCTATTAGAGCTCGCGGATCCAAATGTTTCTGTAGCGGACCGGGTTGCCGTGGTCTTGAAGCGAAAGCGGGAGCCTATCCGGATGAGCTTTGTAGGGAGGCTGCACGGGTTGGCCTTTGGTGTCTGTGGGTCCAAACAGCTCAACATTGTCCTGAACCAGAACGCCGTTATGGAAAACCGTCATGCGCGCCGGTTTTGTAATTTTGCCCGTCCAGTCAAAGTGCGGGCGGTGAAAAATGATGTCATAAGTCTGCCACTCGCCCGGCCTCCGGCAGACATTAACGAGAGGCGGATACTGGCCATAGATGGCGGCAGTCATGCCGTCCGCATAGGTCTTGTTGTTATAACAATCAAGGACCTGGACCTCGTACAAGTCCATGAGAAAAACGCCGCTGTTCCCCCGGCCCTGACCTTCTCCGGAAACGACCTTAGGCGCCGCCCATTCAACGTGAAGCTGGCAGTCGCCGAAGCCCCTTTTTGTCCGGATCGAGCCGGCTTTGTCCACAACCTCGGCGTAGCCGCTCTCGACCTTCCATTTGGCCGGTCCGCCAGAGGCGGCTTCCCACCCGGAAAGATCTTTACCATCAAAAAGGATCACAGCATCTGACGGCGCCGGAACCGGAGGCCCGTCGGGGCCAGGGTTCACAACAGGCGGAAGGGGCCGGTTCGGATCATGGATTTCCCATTTCTCGGACATTTCCTGACCTCCTTTCTGCAGAAGACCACCGGGACCTTCTCCTGCAGCCAGGCAAAAGGCCGCCGCCGTCAAGATAGAAAACCACACCAAGTTTTTCATGAGATTCTCCTCCAAGCGTTATAGAGACCAGCCTTTCCTGTACTCAGTCTCGAGGAACTCGTTGGCCTCCGGGAAGTTGGTGAATTCCATTTTCGACGCATCCCACTCGAGCACAGTCTTGAATTCCTTAACCCGGAGGGCGATATTTCCGAGCAACATGGTTTCGGTCAAAGCGCCGGAGTATTCAAAATCCGTGGTTGATTTTTTGCCCGCTTTGATGGCGGCAACCCATTCCTCGTGGATCCCAGGAGACCGGGGGATTGTTTTCGCGGGCCGCTTGTAGTCCTTCATCAATTTTTCTGGGACAAGGCGCGGGTTATCTCCGTAAGTACCGCACAGCAGCATGCCTTTGCTTCCGACAAACAGAACGCCTCCATCCTCATCCCCCATCATCCGGCCGGGTTCCAATTCCTTTGGCCTGAGGGGCATCAACCCGCCGTCATACCAGGTGAGCTTCACAGGAGGCATTTTTCCCCGGGCGGGAAACTCGTAGGTAACCATTTCAGCCAGCGGATAGGAATCTTTGGTTAACGGAGTAGAGCTCGCCTGGATGGTTTTGGGGTGGCCTAAATTAAGAGCCCAGTACGGCTGATCGAGAAGATGCGCCCCCATATCGCCGATGGCACCGGTCCCGAAATCCCACCAGCCTCGCCAAACAAACGGATGATAAGCCGGATGGTAATAGCGCCAAGGCGCCGGCCCGATCCAGAGATTCCAGTCAATCGTGGGCGGGACAGAAGGAGTCTCCTTTGGCGCATCGATGCCCTGCGGCCAGATCGGACGGTTGGTCCAGACATGGACCTCGGTCACCTGGCCGATGGCTCCGTCCCAGATCCATTCGCAGACCAGTCGCGCCCCTTCTCCCGCATGGCCCTGGTTGCCCATCTGAGAGACGATATTCGCCTTCTTGGCCTCCTGCGCGAGCAGCCGGGCTTCCTTGACAGTATGCGTTAGCGGCTTCTGGACGAAGACATGCTTACCCGTTTTTATGGCCATCATGGCTATAACGGCATGAGTATGGTCTGGAGTTGTGACGGTAATCGCATCAATGCTTTTTTCTTTGTCCAGCATTTCGCGGAAATCCCGGTACTTTGCGGCCTTATCGTACTTGGCCTTCTGCTCGGGCGTGTTCTCCTCGTTATAAAGGAATTTCGCCATCATCTCATCGTCTACATCGCAGACCGCAATGATATTTTCCGTGCTGACCGCGGCGATGTCCGATGCTCCCTTTCCCCAAACCCCAACGCAACCGATGTTAAGAGCATCACTGGGGGATTGGTACCCAGGGCCTCCGAGGACATGCCTGGGCACGATCATCAGGCCGGCCGCGGCCGTTGCGGTTCGCCCCATGAATTCCCGGCGGGTTATGTTTTTTGAATCCTTCATTTTAACCTCCTGGCCAATGTTCCCCGAGATCCCAACCCGAGCATAGGCAGTGGGAAGGGCTCTCCAAAGCCGTTACGATTCTCTCTCGAGGAACTCTAGATATCAAACCTACAATAACGGCGGCCCTCTGTCAATAAAGGCGCCCGCCTTGGGCGCAGGTCAGGAATCGATAGCGACGGCATCATTGTTTCGGCGGCGGCCTGGATTTTAGAGGTGGTCAATAAGGATTTTAACGCCGATGATAATGAGGATGATCCCACCCAACAGCTCCGCCCGCTTACCGATGACTTTCCCGAACAGCGGCCCGATTTTCATGCCTGCGACCGTTATCACAAACGCTACGAGACCGATCACCACAGCCGGATAGATAATATCGACGCGAAGCGCGGCCAGGCTCAACCCCACAGCCAGAGCATCCAGGCTTGTAGCAACGGACAGGATAAAAAGCGAAAATCCTTTGGTCGGGTCCGGCTTTTTAATCCTCTGGGCTTGGTCTCTCTTAAAAGACTCAAAGACCATTTTCGCGCCCACAACAAACAAAAGCCCGAAAGCCACCCAATGGTCATAGGCTCTTATATATTTGATTAAGCCCTCTCCTGCAGCCCAGCCGATGACCGGCATCAGGAACTGAAACAAACCGAAATGGAAAGCCAGACGAAAAGTTTGCTCCCCGGTCGCAGGCTTAAGGCTCATTCCAAGCCCGAGCGAAACAGCAAAGGCGTCCATGGCCAGCGCCAGAGCGATACCGAGGATGATCAAGAAGCTCACGGCCGTTTTGGCTCCACGATTTGAGGCTGTCATTTTATCTAAAACAGGAACGCTTCTCAACGCTCAGTTCAGGGGACGAGGGGACTGATTACGGGAAGTATTTTATCCTATGTGATTTTTATGATGGGTGCAGGAGGCTGTCCTGAAGCCCCCGTAGCGGAAGGGGGACCCGTCGGCTTTTTTCAGACGGGGGGAACCGACGGGACTGGTTCCCCGGGGTGCGGGGGCCAAAGGACAGCTTCCTGCACCCTATTGAATCACGCAAACGAAGATGCTTCCGTGAGAATGCGGCAAATGGAAGAGCCGGCCGGAATCATTTATAATAGATGCTCTGCTCCCAAGAACCATGGACGAAAAAATCATCCTCAGGGGCGTCAGAGTCCACAACCTGAAGAACATAGACCTCGATATCCCGCTTTACAAGCTGATCGTGGTCACGGGAGTGAGCGGGTCGGGGAAGTCCTCACTGGCCTTTGACACACTTTATGCCGAGGGCCAGCGCCGCTACATCGAATCCCTCTCCTCCTATGCCAGGCAGTTCCTGGAGAGAATGGATAAGCCGGACGCCGATCGAATCGAGGGCATCACCCCGGCCATCGCCATCCAACAAAAAGCCGCCACCAAAAATCCACGGTCAACCGTGGCCACGGTCACCGAGATTCACGATTTTCTCAGGGTTCTCTTTGCCCGGATCGGCACGATCCACTGCCAGAAGTGCGGCCAGACGGTCCGCCGCGACACCATCGATGCCATCGTCGAAACCCTGTTCAAACTTCCCTTGCAGACTAAAGTCATCATCTCGTTCACTTGGCCGCTGGAGAAGGGCACGGCCGTCCTCAGAAAGGAGGGCTTTTTCAGGATCATCCAGGATGACAAAGTCATTGATCTCGAGGGCGCCCCTTTCAAGAAAAGCGGGCTGATTGATGTCTTTGTGGACAGAGTAACACTAGCGCCAGAAGAACAAGATCGCTTGGCCGATTCCCTGGAAATGGCCTTCAAGAAAGGCAGAGGAAGAGTCAAAGTCCGGACGGAAAAGGGCCGGGAATTTGTGTTTTCTGACAGGCTGGAATGCAAGAGTTGCAAGATTCCCTACGATGAGCCGTTCCCGAATCTTTTCTCCTTCAACAGCCCACAGGGAGCCTGCCCTATTTGCCACGGCTTCGGCGACCTAGCCGTGCTGGATGAAGATAAAATCATTCCGGATAAAGGCAAGACCCTGGAGGATGGAGCTGTCGAGCCCTGGACAAAACCGGTTTCGCGCTGGTGGATGAAAGAGCTTCTCCGCGAGGCCAGAAAAAAAGGCGTCCCTACGCACATTCCGTATAAGAATCTCAAGCCCGAGGCCCAGCGTTTTGTCATGGAAGGAGGAGGGAGCTATTCCGGAGTCAAAGGCTTCTTTGACTGGTTGCAGACAAAAAAATACAAAGTCCAGGTTCGGGTTTTTCTGAGCCGCTACCGGAAATATGTCCCCTGCCCCTCCTGCGCAGGAATGCGCCTGAACCCCCGTGCCCTGAGCGTCCGGGTCGGCGGCCGTTCGATTGCTGATGTCACACGGATGACGGTCAGGGAGGCTTCTGTTTTCTTCAGGTCCCTTGAGCTTGCGCCATTCGAGCGCCAGGTGGCGGAGAAGCTGGTCGCTGAAATTCTTAACCGCTTGAAATTCTTGCTCGAAGTGGGACTCGACTATATCACCCTCGATCGCATGACCTTTACTTTAAGCGGAGGCGAAGCCCAGCGGATCAACCTGGCCGCGGCTCTGAGCGCCTCGCTCGTCGGGACCTTGTTTGTCCTGGATGAGCCGAGCATTGGCCTGCACGCCCGCGATAACCATCGTTTAGTCGAGATCTTGAAGTCGCTCAAGGAAATCGGCAACACTGTTCTTGTGGTCGAGCATGACCCGGAGATCATCAAAGCCACTGAGCATATTATTGACCTGGGCCCGAAGGCGGGTGAGGCCGGAGGCGAGGTCCTCTTCTCCGGCCCGATTACTGACTTCCTCAAGAAGCGCGATTCTTTAACCGCGCAATATCTGAGGGCCGAGAAAAAAATCGAGATTCCGAAACACCGGCGCCGGGGAGCTGGTTTCATCGAAATCAAGGATGCGTTCAAGCACAACCTGAAACATCTGGACGTCGGGATTCCTCTCGGGACACTGACCTGCATCACGGGAGTTTCGGGGTCGGGCAAAAGCACGTTGCTTAACGACGTCCTCTATCTGGGCTGGAGCGGAGAAGCCAAGGAAGGGTTCAAAGAGATCGGAGGACGAGAGCTCATCGACAAGGTCATCATGGTCGACCAATCACCGCTGAGCACCTCCCCGCGTTCAATTCCTGCAACGTACACGAAGGCCATGGACGGGATCCGCGACCTCTTCAGCAGCACCAGAGAAGCCAAAGCGATGGGCTTCAGGCCGGGCTATTTTTCCTTTAACACAGCGGGAGGACGATGCGAAGAATGCAAGGGCGCCGGGCAGCAGATCGTGGAAATGCAGTTCCTGTCCGATGTTGTCCTGACCTGCGACGCCTGCAAGGGGAAAAGGTTCCGGAGCGAAATCCTCGAGGTCAAATACAAAGGAAAGAACATCGACCAGGTCCTGAACATGAGCGTTCATGAAGCCCTGGAATTTTTTGGCGAACGGCCGGACATTCAAAAAAAACTGGCACCTCTCGAAGAAGTCGGCCTGGGCTACCTCAGGCTGGGACAGCCGACGACGACGCTCTCCGGCGGAGAGCTCCAGAGGATCAAACTCGCCTACCACCTCGTCCACGACCGGGAAAAGAGAATCCTTTATCTTTTTGATGAACCGACCATCGGGCTCCACCCCGACGATGTTTCCATGCTCCTGCGCACCTTCCAGAAGCTTGTGGACGAAGGCCATTCGGTCATCGTCATCGAGCACAACCTGGATGTCGTCAAGTGCGCCGATTACGTCATTGACCTCGGGCCGGAAGGAGGCGATGCCGGAGGGGAAATCGTCACCCAGGGAGCGCCTGAAAAGATCGCCGCGTCAAAAAAATCCATAACCGCCCAATTCCTCAGGCCTTATCTCGCCTGATAATCCTCCCAAGGTTTTGCTGCTTACTTTACGGGATGTTTAGTTGCAAAGCTATAGCGAATTATGATATTAACTGGTAGCGCTTTTTAAAGAGGGCTGCGATTTTGGCGACAATCCCTTCGATATCCATAATCCTCCCCACCTATAACGAAAGGGAAAATATAGCTCCCCTCATCCAGCAAATTTATCAGGTCATGGGAGAAGAGGCGGAAGTCATCGTCGTAGACGACGATTCTCCCGACGGGACCTGGGCGGTTGTCGAGGAGATAGCCGCCGCACATCCTAGCCTCACTCTCATAAGGCGAAAGGAAGAACGGGGCCTTGTCTCGGCGCTCAACAAGGGGATCGCCAGCTCGACGGCCGAGGTGGTCGCCTGGCTGGACTGCGACCTATCCATGCCCCCTCAGAAGATCAGAGAACTTTACGAGGGCATCCTCCAAGGGTACGACATGGTCATCGGCAGCCGTTTCGTGGACGGAGGCGGAGTTGAAATCGTCACCGGAAGTCAGGACACGCCCCTCGCCTTTTTCCTGAGCTCCCTGCTCAATTCTTTTATCCGTCTCATCCTCGGTCCGCAAATCAAGGACTACACCAGCGGCTTTGTAGCTGTGAGACAGCCGGTATTAGAAAACATCAAGTTAACGGGCGATTACGGCGAATACTTCATCGAGCTGGCTTACCAGGGGCATCGGCAGGGCTATCGGATCCTGGAAATCCCCTACATCTCTCCAGCCCGGAGGAAAGGAATATCGAAGACGGGAACGCACGCATTTCATTACCTCAGAAGGGGGTCAAAATACGTCTGGCGGACCCTGAAGCTCAGGTTTTCGCCCAAACCCTCAGGCAGGACGGAGGAATCATGACCAAGCGCTGCGAAAGAATCGAACAAAAAGGGCAGGTTTTCGCTATCGTCATCAGGCGTGGCTTTTCCAAGCCGGGGGTTCATTTTTTCACGCCAGGAGAGTTCTCCCAACAACTGGCAATGCTGGTTCACGCCAAAGGCAAAGTCGTCGACCGCCACCGCCACAAACCCGTCCGGAGGGAAATCCTGAGAACCCAGGAAGTGCTGGTCGTCCTCAGCGGCAGGGTTAAGATACAGATCTACAGCGATGAGGGCACCTTGTTAAGGGCCGTCATCCTCAAAGAGGGAGATTCCATCCTGCTGGCCACCGGAGGACATCGGGTTGAGGTCCTCGAGAAGGCCAAAATTCTCGAAGTCAAACAAGGCCCTTACGCTGGGTTCGAGGACAAAGAATACTTCTGATGCCTAACCGAGAAGGCCTGATTCCTGTTAACGAACCGCTGCTCGGCCGGAACGCCCTTGCTTATGTTACTCAATGCATTGAGACAGGATGGATTTCCTCAGCGGGGAGCTTTATCCGGCGGTTCGAGGAGGAATTCGCTTCCTACCTGGGCGTCAAGCATGCGGTCACAACCACGAGCGGCACCACCGCGCTTCATCTGGCTATGGCCAGCCTTGGCCTGGGGCCGGGCGACGAAGTCATCGTCCCGGCTCTGACCATGATTGCTGTCCCCTACGCTGTGCTTTACACCGGGGCGGTGCCTGTTTTTGTCGACGTGGACCCTGAAATTTATGCCATCGATCCTGAGAAACTCAGGAAGTTCATTGAGAGAGACTGTGTCTTCGACGAACGGGAGGGAAAGCTCTTGAACAAAAGAACCGGCCGGACGGTGCGGGCCATCGTGCCCGTTCATCTCTACGGCCATCCGTGCGATATGGACAAAATCCTGGCCATTGCCCAAGCCTCCAACCTGGCCGTGATCGAGGACGCGGCAGAGGCCCTCGGCGCTCTCTATTTCCCGGCCGGAAATAAAGGCTCGGGCCGCTTGGCGGGGACAATCGGCCTGGCCGGCTGTTTCAGCTTTTACGCCAATAAAATTGTTACCACCGGCGAGGGCGGTATGGTGGTCACAGAAGACGACGCCCTGGCCGAAAGAGCCCGCCGGCTCAAAGACCTGGCCCACGACCCCAAGCGACGATTCCTCCACACCGAGCTCGGTTTCAACTACCGCCTGACCAACCTCCAGTCCGCTCTCGGAGTTGCCCAGCTCGAAGAAATCGACCGCTTCATCGCCATCAAACAAGATATGGCCCGGACTTATAAAGAGCTCCTTGCCGGAGTGCCGGGGCTCGTCCTGCCGCAGGAAAAAGAATGGGCCAGGAGCGTCTACTGGATGTATGCTGTGCTGGTGGAGAAAGAGTTCGGCCTTTCCAGGGATGAGCTGATGTTGCGGCTCAAGGAAAAAGGCGTTGACACGAGGACGTTTTTTATTCCCCTCCACCGGCAGCCGCTTTTCCAGGCAAAGTCAGAATACAACGATCTGTCTTTCCCCGTTTCTGAAATCCTTTCGGAGAAGGGCCTCTATCTTCCCTCTGGCCTGGCCCTGAGCAAAGACCAGATGATGCGGGTGGCCGCGGAAATCAAGAAGATCGCCCTCAAACCGCTCTAAAAAATGGAACGGGACGAATACAGGAAGCATTTCGAGCTGGAAGAAACCCACTGGTGGTTCGCCGGCCGGAGAGAAATACTCGAAGCCACGGTCGGCGCGTTGAACGGCCTTCCAGCTGAAGTCCTGATTCTTGATGCCGGCTGCGGCACGGGTTTGAACTTAAAAATTTTCCAGCGTTGGGGGGAAACTTTCGGTTTTGATGTCAAAGAGGAAGCGCTTCGCTACTGCCGGAAAAGGAAATTGAGCAGGCTGGCCCGGGCCGACGTCCAGAGAATGCCTTATAAGAGCCAATCCTTTGATCTTATCTTCATCCTCGACGTCCTCTCGCATCGAGCCGTCTTCTCTGATCTTGAAGCCCTGCGGAGCGCTCATCATGTCTTGAAAAGAGGCGGCTTTCTCTTGGTCTCGGATTCCGCTTTCAATTTCCTCCTCAGCCGGCACGATCACGCCTTTCATATCCAGCAAAGGTACACCTGCGAAGGAATGAGGAAAAAACTCACCGCGGCCGGGTTTGAAGTGGTGAAAACCACTTACTTCAATTTTTTTCTGTTTGTTCCGATCATTATCTTCAGGTTTTGGGACAAGCTCTGGCAGGGAGACGACATCCCCGTCTCGCATCTCAACAGAGTCAACAGCGGATTGAACCGTCTGTTGTATCTAGTTTTTAAGGCTGAGGCACCCTTCCTTCGCAAGATCAGATTTCCTTTTGGTAGCTCTCTCCTATGCGTGGCCAAAAAGAAATAGCCAAAGCGCTGGTCCTTTTTTCCGTCCTGGCGGTGGCCATGACCTGGCCGCTGGCCCGGCATCTGAGCGATCATCTTCCCTCCGACCTCGGCGATCCTCTCTATGCCGTCTGGATTATGGATTGGGAAATTCAATCTTTGAAAGCAGGATTAAAAAATTTCTGGAACGGAAATGTTTTTTCCCCTCACCAGGGAACCGTCCTTTACGCGGATTATTATCCGGCCCTGACTTTGTTCGCTTTTCCATTGGCCGCCCTCTCCCACAACCTCATCTTCTCCTACAATGTTCTCTTCATCCTGTCCTTTATCCTCTGTGCCTGGGGCATGTATCTTCTCGTTTTTCATCTGACTCGAGTCCGGGCGGCTGCGCTTGTCGCTGGTATCGTCATCGCTTTCTGCCCTTTCCGGATGGCCCATATCAGCCATCTCGAACTCCTCTATTTCGCCTGGATTCTTTTCTGTTTCTTCTTCCTCCACCGATTTTTCGAAAACCCTACTTATAAAAATCTCGCCGGGGTCGGCGTGTTCTTTGTCCTTCAAGCCCTCAATTGCGCCTATTACGGCGTTTTCCTAGCGCTCTTTATCGGGCTTTTCATCCTGTATTTTGGCTACAAAAAACAATTCTTCAAGCGGAAGGATTTCTGGATCAAAATGAGCCTTCTCGCTTTTGGCTGTTTTGTCGTTCTCCTGCCGTTTTTTTCCCCCTTCCTTCGCGTCCACAAGCAAATGATGTTCACGAGAGACGTGCTGGAAGCGGAACACTATTCCGCCGAGCTCCAGCACTTTCTACGGGTGCCTCCCTCAAACACCGTCTGGGGGGATTTGCTGAGAGGCCAACCGTCTCCCGAATGGCAGCGGTATCCTGGAGCTGTCGTCGTCCTGTTAGGAGCCTACTGGCTGATGTCGAGGCGACGGTCCCGCCGGGAAGAGTTGAAAAGAGAAGGGACTCGTCTCTTTTTCTGGTGGGATCTCCTGACAGGAATCTTCCTGGTCTTTCTTCTTCATGTCGCCGTGTCGGGAGGTTTTACACTTCGATGGGGGCAGGCGAAAATTCTTTCGGTCCACCGGCTGGTCAACCCCCTCATCATCCTGACCATCTCGTTGATCTTAAGAATAGGACTGGCCATCTGGCGGAGAAGGAAATCCACCCAACCAGAGATTCCTACGGTCAGCTTGAGCCAGAGGTTTTTTGCGTTCACGCTTCTCCTGGCCTGGCTTCTTGCTATGGGTCCTTCGATCAAGCTATTCGGCAAAAAAATTATTACCGGTCCCTATTTTGTTCTGCATAAATGGGCCCCCGTCTTCCAGAGTCTGCGGGCACCCAGCCGCCTCTCCGTTATCCTAATGATTGCTTTGGCCCTGATGAGCGGATGGGCAGTGGCAGCGCTCGTGGAGAAACCCAAAAAGCTGTGGTTGAGAAAGGCTGTCCCCCTCCTGGCAGGGATTTTAGTCCTTATCGACTACGCCTCCATTCCCCTTCCTCTCGACACCGCAGCCGGGTTAAAGAAAATCCCGGAGATTTACTCATATGTGAAGGGCTTGCCCGCCGCTAGCTCGCTGATCGAGCTTCCCATGCCCCTCCGTTCTGAGGACCGAGGCCGAGAGGCGCTTCTGATGTATTACTCGACTTTCCACCGGAAAAAAATAGTCAACGGCTACAGCGGATTTTTCCCTCCGGGGTATACCATCATCTATGAGTCCATGGAGACTTTTCCTTCAGATGAGACGTTCCGTCTTCTCCGGGATCTCGAAGTTGAATACCTTCTCATCCATACTCAAGGCTGGCGAGCCTATGAAGGCAAGCAAATGCAGGCCCATCTTCAGGAATATCCCGACAGGGTTGAGCTTCAGGCAGCAGCGGACGGAGATTTTCTTTATCGCCTGCTTCCCCTGGAAGAGCCCGGGGTTAAAGAGAGGAAACGCCAAGAAATCGGGAACCGGAAAGCCTGGAAAGCCTGGTCCAACTTAAAGGTTTTTCAGACGAAGCTGGCTTTTGATGGCGACCTTTCTACCGGCTGGACGACGCAGTTCCCTCAGCGGGAGGGAGATTTCTTTTATCTCGACCTGGGCGAGCCTGTTCAAGTCGGGGAAGTCGAGATGTCCCTGGCCGGGACCCCTCTGGATTACCCCCGCGGATTCTATATCGATTCATCAATGGACGGAAAGAACTGGACTCTTTTAAACCGGACTCCCTTTTTTGTGCCCCAAATTACTCGCGTAAACATCCAAGATCCCTCGCAATTCCGGCTGACCATAAGCTTTGAAGAGCACCCGATGCGATACTTGCGGATCAAGCTCACTCGATCCCATGCCGTGCACCATTGGTCCATCCAAGAAATCAATTGTTATAGCGTCGAACCGCAGCAATAAATATTTCCGCCGCTGAAATGATCGCCGCATCGAAAAAAATCCATAACCCCAGTTTCCCAGAGTTCATCTCGCCTGAGAATCTTCCCCAAAGAGCTTTTCTTGACATTTCTTTTTCGCCTGTTTATAAACGGAAAAGAGCCGGGCAAAACTCAATAGCCCGCACTCAAAGAGAAGGAGGAACAACGATGAAAAAGTTTCCTGCTTTGCCTATAATCATCGAAGAGAACACAAGAAAGACAACCAAAGAAGGCTGAGGAATATTCTATAGAGAATTGGATGAGGAAAGTGCGGAAGCTCGGCCTCGTTCTCCTCATCGTCTTCGCTGCAACCGGAATCGGCGGGCGGGCAACTCCGCCGCAGGAAACTTTTTCTCCGCCCGAAGCGGACGGCCTCAAGGCCTATGAACGCTTTGTCGTTGAGCAGATGGCTCTCGATGGGATTCCCGGCCTTTCGGTGGGATTCATCAAGGAGGATTTCACCTGGGCGAAAGGGTTCGGCTATGCTGACCTCGAGAACCGCGTGCCGGCCAAACCGGAGAGTTCTTATCGGATCGCCTCCATCACGAAAACGATAACGGCGGTCGTCGTCCTCCAGCTGGCCGAGGCGGGAAAAATCAATCTGGATTCAGAGATCCAAGCCTATGTCCCCTATTTCCCCAGGAAAAAATGGCCCGTGACAGTCCGCCAGCTCCTCGGACACTTGGGTGGAATCAGCCATTACAAGAATTATGCCGATGAAAGCCATATCAAAGAGCCGAAGGATACCCGCCAGGCGATCGCAATTTTCCAGGATTTCGACCTCGTGGCTGAGCCCGGCACCCGCTATAATTATTCATCATACGGGTTCAATCTTCTCGGCGCCGCTGTTGAAAAGGCCTCGGGCCTTTCCTACGGAGAATACATCAAAAAGTATATTTTCATGCCTCTGGGCATGGAGGACTCCCGCCTGGATGATCCGCGTGACGTCATCCCGAACCGAGTTCATGGTTATATCTTCATTGGTCGGGACCTGAAAAATTCAGAATATGTGGACGTATCGAGCCGGTTTGCCTCAGGTGGGGTACGCTCAACAGCGGTTGACCTTCTCAAGTATGCCCGCGGAATCATGGAGGGGAGGCTATTGAAAGAAGCAACGTCCCGGGAGATGTTCTCCAGCATGGCTCTCCGCAGCGGATTTTTTACCTGGACGGGCATGGGCTGGGAAGTCCGGCCCTGGGGCAGCCATTTCACCATCAGCAAAGGCGGCTCGCAGCCTGAGACACGGACATTCCTTCTCATCTTTCCGGCGTTAAAATTCGCCATGGCCATCGCTGCGAACCTGGAGGACGTGAATCTTATGCCCTACGCCAGACGCCTCATCGAGTTGATCCTGGATGAGGACATCGACAGTCTTGCTTATGTCCAGGACAAAGTATCGCGGTGGATCTACAGGGGCATTTTTAATGCTTATAGCTATGGAATGAGCTCCTACGAGGGGAACATCGGCCCTCTTCCCAGGAACCGGAATGATGTCGACAAAGCCTTTGCCTATTTCAACAACTGCGTTAATGAAGGAGAGCTGCGAAACAATTTTGAAGAAACAAGAAAGAGGATCGAGTCCGGTATCCACCCGGTTTCAAACCAGGCGTTCACCAGAATCGGATCATACATGGCTCGGGCGCTGGACGAAGAAGGCGGCAGAGAGCTTCTCCTCAGCTGCCAGAAGCGAGGCCCTCTCGCCGTTTTCAGCGAATACATCAAGCTCAGCGAAGCAAATTCCGCCACCAAGAAATATGCCAGGTTGAGGCCTGAACTCGTCACACTCATCGCCGACTGGGAGAAAGACTGGAACCGGACCTATACCGATGACATCCGGCATCTTTACATTAACCCGGCAACCGACTTCGAGACACTGGGAGCCCGGCTCAAAGAGGCGTTCGCCGGCGCCTCTTTATATCCGGATTTCACGTCGGAGCTGGTCGGCGCAGCCCGATATTTTCTGGAGAAAAACACTCCGGAGCGAGCGATACCTATCCTTATGCTTGGTCAGGACCTCTATCCCGGCTCGCCGGTCATCCTCGCGTCCCTGGGTTTGGCCAACATCTGGCAGGGCCGGGTCGAGACCGCGCGCAATTTTTACCTGAAGGCTTCCGAAATTGATCCCGCAGACTCTAGCCTGGGTGTCAGCCAATTCATCGCTTCAGCCAATGCGCTTGTCCAGTCCGAAAAAATCAGAGAAGCGCAGGCTCTCGCCAACATCGCCATCGAGCTCTATCCCAAGGAAGCAAGGCTTTATGTCGGCATGAGCAACTTAAGCCTCCTCCTCGGACAAAAACAAAAAGCTATCGAATACTTAAAAATAGCGCTGAGGATCAACCCGAACCTGGAAGAGGCTAAGGAGAAGCTGAAAGCCATCGCTAGATAGGAGGACGATAAAATGGCAGCTGGCATCGGAAATCGTTTTCAAGACGAAACAAAATATGTGAGAGGAAATCTTCCCGGTGGCGGACTGGAGTGGCGAAAAAGGCCTGGACTCTACAAGAGCTACCCGGATGCTCCCAAGGTCAGCCTGGAAGGGCCCGTGGTGGAAGGCGGAAGGCCCCTCTGGGAAGCGATTGGACTGCGGCGCAGCGTCAGGGATTTTGCGAACATTCCTCTTCGCCCCGCTGAGCTCGCACAGCTTCTCTGGGCATCCCAGGGAATCACTCAAAAAATTATGGATTATGAACTGAGGGCGGCGCCTTCCGCCGGCGCTCTTTATCCTGTCGAAACCTACCTCTCTGTCCAGAAAGTCGAAGGAATCGAGCCGGGAATATACCACTACAACGTCCGCCGCCATGAGCTTGAACTCCTCCGCCGGGGCGAACTCCGTTTTCAGGTCGCCCAAGCGGCCCTGGACCAGGATTTCCTGGCTGAAGCAGCCGTTGTTTTCGCCTGGACAGCAATTTTTTCCCGGTCAAAATGGAAATACCGGGAAAGGGCGTACCGCTACGTCTATCTCGATGCCGGCCACATCGCCCAGAATGTCGCCCTGGCCGCAGTAGGTTTGGGGCTCGGTTCCTGCCAGGTCGCCGCTCTCTATGACGAAGAGGTCAATGCCCTCCTCGGAGTGGATGGGGAGGAAGAGAGTATCATTTACATGACCGCTGTTGGCCGGACCTAAACCATTAAGGAGAAAAAACAATGAATGCGAAAACGGCTTGGGTAGTCTTTTGGCTTATGCTTGGCGCTGGGGTGTCTCTCGGCGCTCAACAGAAAGCGGAACAAAAGCCCTGGCTGCTCAGCCCAGACAAAATTCAGTCTGTGGTTTCAAGGGTGAGGGCGGGAAAAGACCTGACCCCGCCGACCTGGCCGGAAGGGGCGAAGGTCGCTGTTGCCCTATCCTTTGATTTTGACGCCGAAACAAATGCCCTCAGAGACAGCGATTATTCACCCGGAGTCCTTTCCCAGGGCGAGTACGCCGCCCGTGTCGCCATCCCAAGAATACTGGATCTTCTCGACAAGTACAGTATCCCTGCTTCTTTCTTCGTCCCTGCCGTGACAGCGCTCCTTCATCCCGATGAAATCAAGGCCATCATGTCCAAAGGCCGTCACGAGATCGGCATGCACGGCTGGATCCATGAGCGCAATTCGCTGCTCTCGGAAGAGGAAGAAAGGGACCTGATGAAGAAATCATTTGCCACGCTCCAGAACTTAGCCGGAAAGGCGCCTGTCGGCATTCGGACTCCCTCCTGGGACTACAGCCCTTCAACCCTGAAGATCATCAGAGAGCTCGGCCTTCTCTATGACAGCAGCCTGATGGCCGACGACCGGCCCTACGAGATCCTCGAAGAGGGGAAGCCTACGGGCGTGGTGGAGCTTCCCGTCGAGTGGCTGCTTGACGATTACCCCTATTTCGGTTTTGAAAGATACCAGGCGGTCCGGCCCCACATCGCCCCAGCGGATGTCCTGGCCATCTGGATGGCGGAATTTAACAAGGCCTATGAGGAGGGGACGCTGTTTGTGCTCACCATGCACCCTAAATACATCGGCCACCGCAGCCGCATAGCCATGCTGGAGAATCTCATCGGATACATGCTCTCGCGCAGGAACGTCTGGTTCGCTACGCATGAGGAGATCGCGCGCTACGTCAAGCCAAAGTGATAAGGCCGGGCTGCTATATTACCTCAGGGCCGACGATGCCGCCGGAAATGATGGAATTCATGGCCTCGGTCACACTCCAATCCAGGTCTCTCACCTGAGACTCCTTGACCATGACCACAAATCCAGTCGTCGGGTTGGGCGCCGTGGGAATAAAAACACGGAGCATCTTTTCATCCTTTCTTTCCCTGTCCGTAATGGCGCTAGTGACAAAGCCGACAGACCAAACTCCCGGCTTGAAATGCTCCACCATGACGGCTTTTTTGAGGGCCTGCTTCTCCGGAAGGGAGAAGGCATCGGCCAGCTGCTTGCCCAGGGTATATATGGTTTTCACGAGAGGGATGCGCCGCGTCACCTGTTCAATCAGAGCAAAGACTCTTGTCCCGATCCAGTGGCTTGCCACAAGCCCGAGAAGATAGAGCATAAGAAGCACCAAAAGAATTCCCAGGCCGGGGATATTGAACCCGATGACCCTGGACGTGATCTTGGTGACACGCGCGTCCACAGCGATATAAAGGAAGCGGATGAAGAGATAAGAGAGCCCCAGAGGAATGATTGCCAGAAACCCTCTGAAGATGTATTTCCCCAGATGCTTCAAAAAACTCCTCATTTTTTACGGCCCCTCTCTGCCCTTCCGATAAAGTACCCAAACAGAAACCCGAGCACAACCGCCAGCGGCACCAGGATCACCTGAGACATGCTGATCGTCCAGAAAAAAATGCGAAAGACAACTTCCTGAGTGTTCTGGATCAGGATAATCAGAAGCAGGGCCAGCAAAACAATGATGGCCAGAATCTTGGCTTTCATCAATGCACCTCCTTCTTGAGAAATTCAAGACCTCTGCTTATAACCATTTCTTTCTTTTGAAGAGAATCAGCATAAGAACGCTTATGCCAAACATGAACACCAGAATGGCGAAATACCCCCAGCGCCAGTCGAGCTCGGGCATGAACTTGAAATTCATCCCATAGACACCGGCGATAAAAGTCAGGGGAATGAAGATGGTGGCGATGATCGTCAAGACCTTCATGACCTCGTTCATCCGGTTGCTGACGCTCGAAAGGTACATGTCCAGCATTCCCGAGAGCATGTCCCTGTAGGTCTCGACCGTGTCAATAACCTGGATGGTGTGGTCATAAACGTCGCGGAGGAAAATCCCGGTGGACTCCTTGATCAGTCTGGATTCCGCTCTCTCCAGGCCGCTCACAACTTCCCTCAGCGGCCAGACGGATTTGCGCAGGAAAATCATTTCCCTCTTCAGGACATGGATTTCATGGAGAGTCTTTCGGCCCGGGTCGCTGATCAGCTCTTCCTCGAGATCCTCAACTTTCTCTCCGAGTTTTTCCAGGACCAGAAAATAGTTGTCCACGATGGAGTCCAAAAGGGAATACGCCAGATAATCCGGTCCCAGCTTGCGCAGTCGCCCCTTGCCCGTCCTGATTCTCTCCCTCACAGAATTAAACACGTCTCCCCCATTCTCCTGAAATGAGATGACAAAGTTCGACCCGATGATCAGACTGACCTGCTCCGATAAGACCTCCCTCTTCCTGCCCTCGTAACTCAGCATCCGCACAACAACATAAATATACTCTCCCATGTCTTCCATTTTCGGCCTTTGCTGCGTTGTCATGATATCCTCAAGAATAAGGGAGTGAATACAGAAATGGCTGCCAACTTTGCTGACAACTTCACTATCGTGCACGCCGGCGATATTGATCCAGGTGACCGTTGCCGTTTCCTTGAAGGGGAAGCATTCCTCGACCGTCCTGGCCTCTTTTTCCTGAAAATTCTGCTCATCATAATCGATGATCATGATCTTGGTTCGCTCCGCCTTTTTCTCTCCAATGTGCACGAGACTCCCGGGCGGCAGCCCGGCCTTTTTTGACCTTTTGTGGGCATTTTTAGGCATTCTTAACCTCATATTTTTTTGCGTAGGCGTCGGCGTCAAATTTCCGGCGCAACCCGGACGCCTTCATCGCCCTGACTGTACCGAGCACTGGCCGTCTAGGCCAGGGCCGGTCATGCTTGCCGAAACACCAGGCCACGCCGGTGAATCCGCCAGAGTCGCGACCATCGAGCTCATACTTATTGTTGAGATAAAGAGCTGTCCGAAAGGCCTCCTCGGCCGTCCTCGACCATTCGATGAGCCGCTTTCCCCAGTACATCCGCATATACCCATGCATCTTTCCAGTCAAGAGCATCTCTCTTTGCGCCGCGTTCCAATATGGATCCGCTGTCCGCGCGCTCTCAAGCTCTTCCGAAGCATAGATGGCTTCCCTTTTGTCCTTCTCGTGCTCTTTGAGGGTCTGTCTGGCCCAGCTGGGAAGGCCCGCAAAATCATCATAGCGCTCATTATAATAAACAAAGTTCATGCTCAGCTCCCGCCGGACAATGAGCTCTTCGAGATAGACTGCTACGCCCTTTGTTTTTGCCTTGCGCACCTCAAGGGCGATATAAAGAGGAGAAATCTGCCCAAAATGGAGATAGGGGCTCATGTGGGAAACGCCATCGGCATTCGGGTCATTGCGCAGCTCAGAATAGGCGGGAAGTTTTTTGGCGATGAATTCCCGAAGCCTCTTTTGGGCTTGTGCGGTTCCTCCGGTGAAACTCTGGACACGGCCAACGCTCCGGTCAATGGTCAGTCGGGCCAAAGCGTCATTCAGGTCATCCAGCCTGAACGTATCAAACCTCAGTCCAATGGAGTCTTTCTTAATCCGCCGCGCTCTGAGCGAGACAAGAAATTTCGGCAGTTGCTTCCATATTTTCGGCCGGAAAGTCCTGGCGGCATATTCTTCCTTGGGGGACGCTTGCTCTAAAGGAACGACGACATTAGTCTCGACTTGGATCAGGGGGCAGTCCATTTTTCGAGCCACAGCGCTGCGCCACTGCCGCTCAATCCGGGTGTAGCCCCTGTCGACAACGACAAGGGACGCACGTCGGGATATCTCAACAGCACCCGTCTCAGGGGATATTGGCCAAACGACAAACTTGATCCCTCTCTCCTCGAGGGAGTGCTCCACTTCCCGCAGTCCTTCCAGCATGAATGCATAGTGCCTTTCGTTGGCCTCCGGGTAATGCTCGGTCAGCCCGAAAAACACGACCAGGGGCTGCCCTCTTTTATTCGCCTCGTCAATCGCATATTCAAGGGCATGGTTAAAATGCGTACGCTGCGAGGATTGCATCCAGTAAACCACAAAATCACGGGTTCTGGCTGCTTCATTGTTGAGCGGTCTGAGGCGCTCTTTCTGGATCATCAGAGCGTTTGGCCGAAACCCATGGTCTGACCCTGGCTCTTATTTAAGCCGTGCTTCCGCGGCTTTCCAATCGATGTTCTTGAAAAATGCCTCGATATAATCCGCCCTCTTGAGGCCGTAGTCGATCATAAAGGCGTGTTCAAAGACATCCATGATCAGGATGGGGTGGGAGCCGGCCGGATGGCCGACATCGTGCTCATTGATCCAAAAATTGATCAGCTTGCCTGTCGAGCTGTCCTGATAAAGCACGGCCCAGCCGATTCCCCGCATGGCGCCGACAGCCTTGAAATCTTTTTCCCAGGCTTCGAAGCTCCCGAATTCTTCGGTGATCTTTTTCCCGAGCTTTCCAGCCAGGTTAAGCGGTTCTTTCCCACCCAGGTTCTCAAAGTAATACTCGTGCAGCCGCATGCCATTGAACTCCCAGCCGAGGCGCCGTTTGAGCTCGGCGAACTCCGGGGTCGCCGATTTCCCGTCCTTGAGCATCTGCCCAAGGGTGTCCAGGGCTTTATTCGTGTTTGCGACATACCCCTGATAAAGGGTGAAATGATTCTTCAGCAGGGCTTCGCTGAAACCCGGCATGCCAATAAGTTTGGAATAATCTTTGGCCGTGTATGCCATTTGTTTTTCCTCCTGTAAATAATTTGTGCTCAAAGGAAGAGCCGATCTCATGAGCAGGGCCACTCCGCCCACCCCGGTGATCGACAAGAATTCGCGCCGAGTCAGAATCCTACTTCTTGGCTTCTTTCTCCTCTTTCACTTCGGGGATGAGCCCCGCCCTTTTCTTGATTTGAAGCTCGAGCTCCGCAGCCACTTCTGGGTTCTCCTTGAGCAGTTTCTTGACGTTGTCCCGTCCCTGGCCCAGCCGCTCTCCTTTGAATGAATACCAGGTTCCTGATTTTTCAAGGAGGCCAAAATTCACTCCACAGTCAACCAGGTCGCCCTCCTTGGAGATGCCGTGCCCGTAAATAATATCAAATTCTGCTTCCCGGAACGGCGGAGCCATCTTGTTCTTGACGATTTTCACCTTGACCCGGTTGCCGATAACCGAATCCCCCTCCCTGAGAGCTGTGATCCTCCGGATATCGATCCTCATCGAGGCATAGAACTTGAGGGCGCGACCGCCCGTGGTCGTTTCCGGGCTGCCGATAAAAACACCGATCTTTTCCCTCATCTGATTGACAAAAATAAAACAGGTCTTGGACCGGGCGACAATGGCGGTGAGCTTGCGGAGGGCCTGGGACATCAGCCTGGCCTGAAGCCCCATATGGGCGTCTCCCATCTCGCCTTCGAGCTCGGCCTTGGGGACGAGCGCAGCCACCGAATCCACGACGATGACATCCACGGCCCCGCTCCGGACAAGGACTTCCGCGATCTCAAGCGCCTGCTCCCCGAAATCGGGCTGAGAGATGAGGAGATTATCTACGTCCACCCCAACGCTGCCGGCGTAGGTCGGGTCTAGGGCATGTTCGGCGTCGATGAAGGCGGCCTGGCCGCCCAGTTTCTGGGCTTCGGCGATAACGTGCAACGCCAGAGTCGTTTTTCCGGTGGCCTCGGGCCCGAAAACCTCCACAACACGGCCCCGCGGGAATCCGCCGATTCCCAAGGCCATGTCGAAAGCGATGGAGCCCGTGGGGATGGCGGGAACCTTGACTGCGGCTTCTTTCTGGCCGAGCTTCATCACCGCGCCTTTGCCGAATTGCTTCTCGATCTGAGAGACGGCCGCCTCAATCGCCCGGGCTCTGGAGGCTTGCTTTTGTTCCGTGTCTTCAACTTTGATCATCTCTCCCTCCTTATGCGGAAGAATGCACCATGCTCAGGCTTTGTATTCGTAAAACCCCCGGCCTGTTTTTCGTCCCAGGTAGCCCGCATCCACCATTTTCCTGAGCAGAGGGCAAGGCCGGTATTTGGTATCCTTGAAGCCCTCATGAAGGACTTCCATGATGTACAAACAGACATCGAGGCCGATGAGGTCGGCCAAAGTCAGGGGCCCCATCGGATGGTTCATCCCCAATTTCATCACCGTATCGATCGCCTCCGGAGTTCCCACGCCTTCCATCAGGGCGTAGACGGCTTCATTGATCATCGGCATCAGGATACGGTTGGAGATGAACCCGGGAAAGTCGTTGGCTTCTACCGGCACTTTGCCCATTTTCTCTGCCACGCCCTTGACCGTTGCAAACGTCTCCTGAGATGTGGCGATTCCCTTAATCAGCTCGACCAGGGTCATCAGCGGGACGGGGTTCATAAAATGCATGCCCATGAATTTGGCCGGCCGGCCGGTCAAAGCCGCCAGCCGCGTGATCGAGATTGAGGACGTGTTCGAGGCCAGGATGACTTCGGGCCGGACGATTTTATCAACGGCCACGAACACTTTCTTTTTGACCTCAAAATCTTCAAAAACGGCCTCGACCATAAGATCTGCCTGAACCAAGTCCTCAAGGGCCGTGGTCGTTTTTATCCGGCTGAGGATCAGGCCCTTGTCCTCGCTCACCTTGCCCTTTTCAATGAGCTTGGTCAGGCTCTTGTCCATGGTCTTCAGGGACCTCGTGAGGTACTCTTCGGCAAGATCATGGAGAATGACCTGGAATCCTGTTGTGGCGGCCACCTGGGCAATCCCCCCGCCCATGGTGCCTGACCCGACTATTCCGATCGTTTTAATATCCATTGTCTCTCCTTTGGATTATGAAACCATCTCTATGGCCATGGCCACGGCATCTCCCCCGCCCAGACACAGAGAGGCGATTCCTTTTTTAAGCCCGCGGTGCTTCAAGGCGTAAATGAGCGTCGTCAGGATTCTGGCCCCTGTGGCGCCGATAGGATGCCCGAGGGCAACCGCGCCGCCGTGGACATTAACCCGTTCCCGGTCAAGGCCGAGCTCTTTGATCAAAACCACAAGCTGGGCCGAGAAGGCTTCGTTGATCTCAAAAAGGTCAACGACCGTGATTTTCCAACCGACGTTGGCCAGGACTTTCTCGATTGCCCCCTTGGGAGCGTACATCACCATCGAAGGCTCCACACCGTTGGTGGCCGCCCCCAGGATCCGGGCCAGAGGCTGGTGAAGCCCCTTGCTCTTGATAGCATCCGCCGAGGCCACGACCACCGCCGCTGCGCCGTCATTTAAACTAGACGCATTTCCCGCCGTGACTGTCCCATCCTTTTTAAAGGCGGGTCTCAGCTTGGCCAGCTTTTCCAGGGCCGTGTCCCGGCGCGGCCCCTCGTCCACGGCAAAAATGACCGGGTCGCCCTTTTTCTGAGGGACTGAAACAGGAACAATCTCATCCTTGAAATAGCCCTTCTCGATAGCGTGAACTGCCTTCTGCTGGCTGCTCAGGGCGTATCTGTCCTGCTCTTCCCGTGTCGCCCCGAATTTCTCCGCTACGACCTCCCCCGTGATCCCCATGTGGACGTTATCGAAGGCGCACCAGAGCCCGTCGAGGATCATCGAATCCTTGACCTGCCCATCCCCGAATTTGACACCCTCCCTGAGCCCCCAGAGAAGGTGCGGCGTCTTGCTCATGCTTTCCATCCCGCCGGCGACGACAACCTCTTTCTCTTCGAGCTGGATCGCCTGAGCGGCCAGCGCAACCGCCTTCAGAGCCGAGCCGCAAACCTTGTTGACCGCAAAGCAGCTCACCGAATAAGGAATCCCTCCTTTGACGGCAGCCTGCTTGGCCGGGGCCTGGCCGATGCCGGCCGAAACGACGTTCCCCATGATGACTTCGTCCACGTCCTGGCCGCTGAGGTTGGCCCTGGCGAGCGCCTCCTTTATGGCCAGGCCGCCCAGGTCCGGAGCGGTGAAATCCTTGAGCGCCCCCAAGAAAATCCCTATGGGAGTGCGCGCGGCACTGACGATAAAAACATCCCTGACTTCACACATTCACAGTTCCTTTCGCATAAATTTCTATGAACCTTTCTTTTTTATCACAATCGAGGAGCAGTGTAAATAATACCGCGATTAACTGCAAGACAAAAGGGTCCGGTCATGATAAAATTGGACGCTTCACGAAATGTTGCTCCTTACCAAGCCTCTCCGGGCCAAAAAATGCATGCGCTTGGCCATTGTCCAGGCCTCAAAAGGTATGAGAAGAAACCACGGGGGACCTTTCGGTGCTGTTATTATTCGCGGCAACCGGATTGTGGCCAAGGCTCATAACGAAGTCATCAAAACCAAAGACCCGACCGCTCATGCCGAGATCGTAGCCATCCGCAAGGCCTCGGCCAAGCTCAACAGGTTTGACCTTTCGGATTGTGAGCTGTACTCCACCTGCGAGCCCTGTCCGATGTGCCTCGCGGCGATCTTTTGGGCCAGGATTCCGAGGGTTTATTTTGGCTGCACGAAAAAGGACGCCGCAAAGATCGGCTTCCGGGACAAGCGCCTGTACGACTTGATGAAGAAACGAAAATCCCCCGCAGTTGAGAAAATAAAACTCGATCGCCGAGAATGCCTGATGCTATTCCAGGAATGGACGCAGAAAAAGGACCGGGTAAATTACTAGGCATATTCGCCGGCGAGCTGGCCGAGACGCGCGGAGATTCCTTCCTTAGTTATAAGAAATCCCGGCCAGAGCGATCGCCGCACGCAGGAGCCTGAAACCCACCAGGTAGTCATCGGAGGAAAACTCCACCGTCCGAGGGTTTGTTCTCTTGACCAAGTAGATAAGAGAAGGCAGCTCTGCCTGGGCACTTGTGTTGACCTCGAGTTCGAACTTAAACGGAGCCTTGAGGCGGAAGACTACGGCCTGGCCCTTTTTTTGGAGGGCCTCTTTAGCCCCCTCCCTCAGCCGCTTTCTGGCCTCCTCGAGAGGCAAGCTCTTAGCCGCGTACCGGCCCTGAGCCTCTTTAACGGCAACTGTGATCAGTGCGTCGCCCAGGATGGATTTCGCCTGGCCGCATGTCTCGGTGTCTCCGCTCAACATAATGACTGGCACGTTAAAATAACCCGCGATGGCCGCGTTGAGTCCAAGCTCCGGCATCTCCTGGCCGTTGACGCGGATGGCGCGGACAACGCCGCCGGAGATGGTGTGGTCGAGGATGGCCGCAACCGTCCCGGCGCGCGCGTGATACCCGACGAAAACGCAGGCATCGAACGTCCCGTCGATCCCCTGCATCATCGAAAGCGGCTTGGGAGTACCGGAGATCAAGCTTGCTCTCGGGTCGAGCGCATCGGCGATAATGTTCCGCATGCTTCCGTGAGAATCGTTGACCACAACCTCTGCGGCTCCCGCCTCGAAGAGCCCGGCGATGACGGCGTTGACATCCTCGGCCATCCATTTTCTTGCCTGGCCGTACTCGGGCGACTCGGATGAAGTCTGGTTTCCATGGACGATTCCCCAGATCCCCTCCATATCTACGGAAATGTAAACGTTTGGACTGGTTTTCTCGCCCGCCTGGACTGTGCTTGCAAGAAGCACAATAACAGTAGCCACGAGCATTTTTTTCATATTCGACTCCTCTCTTTTATTTCTCTTATTCAGGAAAGGCCGATGATTTCTCCATTGTCGGTGACGTCAATCCTCTCAGCGGCCGGCGAGGTCGGTAGGCCGGGCATTGTCATAATGTCGCCGCAATAAACCACGACAAACCCGGCTCCCGCACTCAAGGAGACATCGGTCACGATCAGAGTGAACCCCTCAGGCCTTCCCAAGGCCTCTTCATCAGCAGATAAAGAATATTGTGTCTTGGCGATGCATACGGGAAGGTTTCCGAACCCGTCCGCCTCCATTTTGAGAAGCTTCCGCATGATCTTTCCTTCCATAGCCACATGGTCTGCGCCGTAGATTTGCGTGGCCACGGCTTTGATTTTATCCAGCATCGGAATGTCCAGGGGGTAAATGGGCTTGAACTTCAATTCATCCTTCGCCAAAGCTTGAAGGACTTCCCGGGCAAGGTCAATGCCGCCCTGTCCGCCCCGGACATGGACTTCGCTCATGCCGGCGCGCACATTCTCCGCCCGGCAGAGCCCGAGGAACTTCTGAATTTCCGCGTCTGTATCTTCGGGAAACCTGTTCAAGGCGACGACAAATGGAACGCCGAAAGCCCGGATATTTTCCACGTGCTTTTTCAAGTTCTCGAACCCTTTTTCCAGGGCAGCGAGGTTCTCGGCCTTGACTTCATTCAATTTCACCCCCCCGTGGAGCTTCAGAGCCCGGAGTGTTGCGACGATGACGCAGGCGTCAGGCGGAGGAATATGCCCGGTCCGGACGACGATATCGAAAAATTTCTCGGCGCCAAGGTCGGAAGCAAAACCGGTTTCCGTGACCACATAGTCGGCCGAACTGAGAGCCAGACGCGTTGCAATCACGGAGCTTGTCCCGTGAGCGATGTTGGCAAAGGGTCCGCCGTGGATTAGAGCCGGCGTCCCTTCCAGTGTTTGGACGATATTCGGCTTAATAGCGTCCTTGAGCAGCGCGGCCATCGCTCCTTCGGCTTTGATCTGCCGGGCGAAAACCGGCTTCCCATCCTGGCCGTAGCCGATGACGATGTTGCCCAGCCTATCTTTGAGCTCCTTCAAACTGGCCGAAAGGCAGAGGATGGCCATGACCTCTGAGGCAGCCGTAATGTCGAACCCGGTTTCCCTGGCGATGCCGCGCAGCGGACCTCCGATCCCGACCACGACCTCCCGGAGCACCCGGTCATCCATGTCCATGACTCTCTTCCAGGTTATCGTCCGGCAGTCGATGAGACCGCAGACGCCGTCAAAATGGAGGCGGTTGTCGACCATGGCGGCGAGCAAATTATGGGCTGCAGTGACAGCATGGATGTCTCCGGTGAAATGCAGGTTGATGTCTTCCCGGGGAACGACCTGGGCGTGCCCTCCGCCCGTGGCTCCCCCCTTGAGTCCAAAGACAGGCCCCACGGAGGGCTCCCGCAACGCCGCGATCGCTTTCTTCTGAAGATGGCCGAAAGCGTCGGCCAGCCCGATAGCGGTCGTTGTCTTTCCCTCGCCGGCGGGCGTGGGCGTCATGGCGGTAACCATGATGAGCTTCCCCCGGACCGGCAGCTCTTTTATTTCCTGCGGCCAGACGATCTTGGCTTTATATGACCCATGTTTCTCGAGATACCCAAGCGGGATCCCGGCCCGCTCCGCAATCTCCTCGATTGGTTTCATTTTATAGCTCTGGGCGATTTCCTTGTCATCCGGCATGTCGACCTCCGTCCTTTGAGTTTACGCGCAACCGCTCCTTATGTTCAACTGATTTATAAGACAAAACAAGCAGCTCCGTTTCTGTGATGCTGAGGCATTATTTTAAACAGGGTGACGCGGCGGTGCCTACTCGGGGGGATGAGGCGAGGGAGGATGTGGTGAGAAGTCCGTATGAGCGAGAAGGGGGCACGGTTCCTCGACCGAAGGGAGAGAAGAGCGGAGCTGAGGACGCGAGGGGGCGGGTGGCGGAGCTGGGGGGCCCCCCGCCCCCTCGCGTCCTCAGC
>CAZLFV010000017.1:0-36445 GCA_964558915.1 uncultured Eubacteriales bacterium
GGGGGAACATACTGGGGGGGTTGCCGGACGGATATTGAAGAAAAAGGTTTAATCATTGAAAAAGAGGTTTTTGCTTTTTCCGAGTTTCCTCCTGCTTGTTTTTATAGCCGCCCTCGGCGGAGAAACCATTCTCCTGCAATCCCAACTGGGAACCAGAATCGAAATTAACTGTTCATCCTTCGAGCCCGGCCAAATCATCCTGGTTAGGCTTTCCGGAGATTCCGGAGTGACAAAGGTCATTGTCCGATTCCTCAACAAGACTTATGTGCTGGAGCCGGCCGGAGAAAGAGACGAGCTTTTTGCTTTCATCGGTCTTGACGTCGACCTCACGCCCGGGAGCCACGCTTTCGATATAGCGGTCTTAAGAAAGGATGGTCGGCAAGAGACGATGAAAAGGGAGTTTTCTTTTTCAGCCAGGGAATTCCCGGTCAAGGAACTCTGGGTGGAGGAAGAGTACGTCACTCCGCCGCCCGAGGTGCGGGCACGGATTCAATGGGAATCGGAGCTGCTTGAATCCATTTATAGTATTGTTACACCAAAATGGCTCGGAGACGGGGAATTCGTCCTCCCCAGTTCAGGCGAAATGGCTCCAAATTTTGGCGAAAGACGAGTTTATAACAATGTGCCCCGTTCCAGCCATGCGGGCGTGGACATTCGAGCAGTCTCCGGCTCACAGGTTCGGGCGGCCAACGCGGGCGGGGTTGTCTTGGCCAGGGATCTCTATTTTTCCGGGAATACGGTTGTTCTGAACCATGGCCTGGGATTATTCACATATTATTGCCATTTTTCTAAAATCATGGTGAAACGAGGACAGATGGTGAAGAAAGGAGATGTCATCGGGCTGGTGGGCAGCAGCGGAAGGTCAACCGGTCCCCATCTGCACTGGGGTGTGAAGATTCAAAACAGCCGTGTCGACCCTCTCGCCCTGCTCAGTCTTCCGCTCTCAGAATAGCTCGCCCGAAGCCTCGTTTTCAAAGATACGTTTTGAGCCAATCCAGGACCGTTTTCCACCAGAGTTCGGCGTTTTGTGGCTTTTGGACAAAATGATCCTCGTCCGGGAAATACAACAATCTGGAGGGGATTCCCATCCGCTGGAGCGATGTGAAGAATTGCAGGCCCTGAGTGAGCGGAACCCGGAAATCATTAGCGCTGTGGATGACGAGGCAGGGGGTCTTGAAATTCTTGACGTAAAAGCTGGGCGACCACTGAGCGTACTGTTCGGGGTTTGTCCAGGGAGTCCCTTTGAATTCCCACTCGGGAAACCAGAGTTCCTCAGTGGCTCCGTACATAGAGCGAAGGTCAAACACGCCGGAATGAGAAACTAGGCAATTGAAACGGTCGGTCTGGCCCTCGATCCAATCGACCATGTAGCCGCCGTAGGAAGCGCCCGCGGCTGCGAGCCTGTTTTTATCGATGAAGGAATATCGGGCCAAAAGATAGTCCAGCCCGCGCATAATATCCTTATAGGGTTTTCCACCCCAATCGCCGCGAATTGAGTCCGTAAAGCGCTGGCCATAACCCGTGCTGCCGTGAAAATTGATCATGGCCGCGACGTATCCGGGAGCGGCGAACATCTCGGCGTTCCAGCGGAAGTGGAAGCTATCGCTCCAGGCGTTCTGCGGCCCGCCATGAATGAGCATGACCAGAGGGTATTTTTTGGCCGGCTCGAAGCCAGGCGGTTTGAGAAGGAAACCGTGGACCTGATCTTTGGCCGCACCTTCAAACCAGAACTCCTCGGCTTCCAGAAGCTCAAGGCTTCCGAGAAGCTCGCGGTTGACATCGGTAACCTGAGAGAGCTTTTTTTCCTTAAGGTCAAAAGAATAAATTTCTGCAGGGCGATGGATGGACTGCTTGAGGAAAAAGAGCGTTTTTCCGTCAGGCGAGATGATCGGAGAGGTTAGATAATGACGCTCCAGGATCTTCTCGATTCTTAGCCCGGCCAAACCCAGCCTGAATACGGCCATGCGTCCTTTGTCCTCAGAAGTGAAATAAATCCAGGAGCTGTCCGGGTCCCAAACGACTTCTCCGACAGAATAATCAAGGTTTTCAGTGAGATTCCGAGACCCGCCAGATTTTCTCTCATAGAGCATCAGACAATACTTGTCAGCCTCATAGCCGGGACGGGACATGGCCCTGTAAGCGATATATCGTCCGTCGGGCGAATAAAGAGGCTGGTTATCGTTGGCTCGGTTTTCGGTAATTTTTATAATCCCGCCTCCCTTGGAGGAAGTCAGAAAGAGGTCATTATTTGTGCCCAATCCCAGATTGATTTCAGGGTCAATATTTCGAGCAAAGCAGATTTCCTCCCCGTCTGGTGAAAAAGCATAATCCGATGAACCTTCCAAGGCGATCGGTGGAGTGTCATAATCGCCCGGTGTAATATCGAGGGCTCTTCCTCCCTGAACGGGAACTATGAACAGGTGGCTTCTGCTCCCATCGCTCCAAGTATTCCAGTGGCGGAAAAGAAGGTGATCGTAGGTTTGGGCTTTGACCGGACTGTTCTCTTTGGCTTTGTTCTTTTTGCTGTTGCATTCGTCATCGGGACATTCTGGGAAGACTTTGGAAATAAAAGCAAGCTTATTACCTGTCGGAGACCACATGACCCCCGAGGCTCCTGTAGAAATATCTGTAAGCGGCTTGGCCTCACCTCCGGCCGGGTCGATCAAGAAAACCTGGGGCGCTCCGTTTCTGGCAGAGATAAAAGTAATCCTTTTTCCGTCTGGGGACCAGCGCGGGTTGAAGTCTGCTTTCGGGCTTGACGTCAGACGACGAATCTCACCCCCCTTGGACGGAACGATCCAAATATCGCTGTTGCCCCTGTTGGCTTCCTTTTCCATCACCGTGATAACAAAGGCGATGTGCTTTCCATCCGGAGAAACCTGCGGGTCGCTTACCCGCTTGACCGCGATGAAATCGTCAAACGTAATCGGCCTGGTCCGGGCGGCTGAGGTCATTCCTATAGAAATGAAAAGGAACGGCATAAAAAACGCAATCAGTGGCAAAATTCTTTTCATGATTCCTCCGTTGAAAACCCTTTTCCTGTTAATTTATTCGTCCGGACGCTGGACGTCAAGAAGATTCCGCCTTCGAGTCCCCACCTTGAGCAATGCCATTGACATCCTTTCTCCCTGTTCTTATATTATAGCTTCTTTTTGGGACGTGCCCATGAAGAAAAGCGCTACCCAGGTTAAGAATCCTTCGCTTGCCGGAGCTATACGTGCGGCCTATGCTTTGGGGCAGGAGGACGAAGCCCTGGAGCCGATTATCAAGGCCGACTCTGCGGGCAAACCGAGAGGAAGGCTCAAGACTGGAGATTATGTTATTTTTTATGATATCCGTGGCGAGAGAGAGGTCGAACTCACCAAAAGCTTAACCGAAGATCACTTCAGCTATTTCCCGCGCCAAAAAGATCTGCATCTGCATTTTGTGACTATGATCTCCTATGAGCCAATGCTCAGAGCCAAAACTGCTTTCCCTGCGGGAGAAAAAACTAAAAATACTCTCACTGAAGTCATCGGCCGGCAGGCCTTGCGCCTGGCCAAGATCTCAGAATCAGAAAAAGCTGTCCATGTGGGCTATTTTTTCAACGGAAAAAGCGACGAAGTATTTCCAGGCGAAGAACGGTTCATTGTCCCTTCGCCTCAAAATGTGGCTTCCTATGTCCAGAAGCCTGAAATGAGCGCTGCCTTGGTCGTTCAAGAGGTGAAGCAAAAACTCCAGGACCGCTCTTATTCTGTCATTATCGCAAATCTCGCGAATGTTGATGTGATCGGCCACAGTGAAGATAAACTGGCCGTCCTCAAAGCAGTTGAAACGGTCGATTCTGCGTTGGGAGAAGTCGCCGAAGAGTGCCGAAGGCAGGGAGTAACCCTTATTGTGACTTCGGACCACGGTACTGTCGAGGAATGGCTTTATCCTGACGGAACGGTGAATACGGGTCACACAAGGAATCCGGTGCCTTTCATCCTGGCCGAGTTTGCCGGAGGGGAGCCAGAGGCTTGGGCACTCAGAGAAACAGGGGAGCTTGCCGATGTCGCGCCCACGGTCCTCGACGTGCTGAGCATGCCCACGCCGATAGAGATGACAGGGAAAAGTCTCATCCTCGGCCGGCCGCAGCCATCAGTACCAGGACGTCGAGTAGCGCTTCTGATCCTGGACGGTTGGGGTTTGAAGGAAGAGGCCCAAGGCAACCTTATCCTGGAGGCCGAGACGCCCAATTTTGACAGGCTTTGGTCTCGCTTTCCGCATTCCCACCTCAGAGCATCAGGAGAGGCGGTCGGCCTGCCTTCCCATACGGTTGGCAACTCGGAAGCCGGACATCTCCACTTGGGCGCAGGCCGGCGCGTTTTCCTCGACCGGGTGAGGATCGACCGGTCCATCGAGGACGGCACTTTTTTTTGCAATCCCGTTCTCCTGTGGGCCGCGGAGGGCGCCAAGAGAGACAGTAAGGCGCTTCATCTCATGGGCATTGTTTCTCATTATAGCTCTCACGGAACGATCAAGCATCTTTTTGCGCTCCTCCGCTTGGCCAAAAACGTGGGACTCAAGAATGTTTATATTCATGCTTTCATCGGACGGAGAGGGGAGAAGCCGGAAAGCGGAGCCATTTATATTGAAAAGGTCGAGGAGACTGCCAGAGCGCTTGGGATCGGCGAAACCGTCACCGTCCTTGGCCGATATTGGGCTTTGGACAGGGAGGAGAACTGGGACCGTGTGGAAAAAGCTTATCGGGCCCTCGTGCACGGGGAGGGGACAAAAGTTAAAGGCTGATGCGTTTTTGAGACTGGCTGAACTTTTTTTCCCTCAGTCTCGTATTTGAGGTTTGAGGCTGAGTCATAAAACGATGATTGTCGAGCTCAATAACATCCATTTCAGCTATGGCCGGGTCAAGGCCTTGGACGGCGTTACCTTGGGGCTCTCTAAAGGAGCAGTCGGGCTTCTCGGCCCCAACGGCGCGGGCAAGAGCACCCTTCTTCGTCTTCTTCTCGGCTTTTTGCCCCCCCAGAAAGGGACTGGCCGGGTTCTCGGCTATGATATCCGGCTGGAGCAGCCGCAGATCCGGCGCCATGTCGGCTATATGCCTGAAGATGAGTGCCTTATTCCGGGAATGGACGCAGTCACGTTCACGGCGTATTTCGGCGAGCTTTCCGGCATGCCTCATCAGGAAGCCATAAAAAGAGCCCATGATGTTCTTTTCTATGTCGGCCTGGGAGAATCCCGGTATAGGCAATTGGAAACCTATTCTGCTGGCATGAAGCAGAGGCTCAAGCTGGCCCAGGCCATTGTCCATGATCCGAAGCTCCTCTTCCTGGATGAACCCACCAGCAACCTGGACCCTTCGGGCCGGAAAGAGATCCTCGAGCTGATTACGGATATTTCTTCTAAGAAGGACATTCAGGTGCTGATCTCTTCACACATCCTTACAGATATCGAGTCCGTCTGTTCGGATGTGGTAATCCTAAACAAGGGGCGGCTGGCAGCCCAGGGAAGAATCAGTGAGCTCAAGCGACTCCGCTTCCGGCTCTATGAAGTCAGGATTAAGGGGAACGGACAGGGGTTTATCGAGAGGCTGAGGAGAATAGGCTACACGGTCGAAGAAACCGAGGACAACCTTCTAAAAGTCTATATCCCCGAAGACCAGGAAATCCTCCAATTTTTCCAGGCGGCAGAAGAAGAAAAAGTGCAGGTCCGTCTTTTCGTCCGGAGCCAGACTTCCCTCGAGGACCTTTTCGCTAAGGCGGTTGGAGTAGATTGATGACAGTCAGGGAAAAAGGATATATCCATTGGGACGGCGTGCTCTTGGAGAGGAGGTTCTCCTGGTGGCCGATCACTTGGCTCGGCATCAGGCTCTCGTTCAAGAAAAAATACTTCAAGTTCATCTATTTCGGTTCTTTTATCCCTGCTCTGGTTTTTCTTGTGGGGATCTATATTTCCGAGAGAATCCAAGATTTTAAATATATAGTCAGGGGCACGCCCAAGCTGCTTGAGGTCAATCCCGCTTATTTCAAGGCCTATTTCGCGGGTGATTTTCTAATCTTCATGATGGTCATGATCCTGGTCGTCAGCGGGGCCGGACTCATCTCCGATGACCTCAAGGGAAATTCTTTGCAGCTCTATTTCTCGAGGCCGCTCGAAAAGCGCCACTACCTTTTTGGGAAAGGGGCCATCGTCTTGTTTTTCCTTCTTCTCTTGACTCTTGTCCCGGGGCTTCTTTTTATCCTCTTCAAGCTGCTTTTTTCAGGGAGCTTCAAGTTTATCGCTTCTTATCCCTGGCTGCTGATTTCTGTGATCGCCTATTCCTTGATCGTGTCCCTGTTTTTCAGCTTTTATGCACTTATGCTCTCCGCGTCGAGCAAAAACAGGAGGTATGTTTCTATCCTGATTTTTGCCGTCTATCTCTTTTCCGACATTCTTTCCGGGTTCTTTTACGAATATTTTAAAAAACCTGGTTTTATTCTCATTTCCCTGAAAGCCAATCTTCAGCAGGTCGGAGCCTTTATTTTCAAAACACAACCGGCGTACGCTGTTCCCTGGTATTGGTCGCTCTTTATCGTGTTGGCCGTCTGTTTTCTAGCCAACTTTGTTTTACTCCGCAAGGTCAAAGGAGTGGATGTCATCAAATGAGCACGGTGATCGAAACGAGCCGGCTTTCGAAGTGGTACGGAAACGTCCTCGGGCTGAGCGATGTCACCCTCCAGATTGAACCGGGCATTATCGGGCTTCTCGGGCCGAACGGAGCCGGAAAATCAACCTTCCTCAAACTCCTGACCGGCCAGATCAAACCGAGCATCGGTCAAGTTACCATTTGTGGGCAGAAAATAAGAAATAACTATGCCCTTTTTTCGCGCATCGGGTTTTGCCCCGAGCACGACTCCTTCTATGAGGAGATGACTGGGTGGGAATTTTTAACCAGCCTCTTGAGGCTGCAGCAATTTCCAGGAAATGAGGTCCGAGCCCGGGCGGACCGGGCGCTGGAGACCGTCGAGCTGGCCGCAGAAAAAAACAGATTGATCAGAGCCTACAGCCGGGGCATGCGTCAGAGGCTCAAATTTGCTCAAGCGATCGCTCATGACCCGGATATCCTCATTCTGGACGAGCCCTTGAGCGGCATGGACCCGTTGGGAAAGCGCAAGCTCATCCGGCTGATCAAAGATTTCAAAGAGGGGAAGACTGTCATTGTCTCGAGCCATGTGCTGCCCGAAATTGAAGCCTTGACCAAGAATATCATCCTGATTCATCAAGGTAAAATTTTCGCCAAGGGAGATATTCATTATATCCGTGACCTGATCGAGAGCCATCCTCACATGGTTTCGGTCAAGTGCGCGGACCCTCGCGGGCTGGCAGGCCGAATCTTGGGGGAGGGTTATGTTTTGAAGGTCCATTTTGGGCCGGACCCGCGCACGTTTGTGGTGGAGACGAACAACCGGGACAAATTTTTCGGGCTTCTCCAATCCCTTTTGCTGAGGAACAGGATTGAGGTTGAGGAAATCACTTCTCCCGATGATAACCTGCAGGCCGTGTTTGATTATCTCGTTGGTAAATAGGATGCGTAATTATATTAAGACTCTCGGCCACGTTTTTGGGGTCTTCTTTTTCTTGGGAAAAAAGGCCCGGCGGACAAAATTCTTTTTCCTGCTGAGCTTTTTGCCGGTCGCGGTGGCCCTGGTCATCACGTTCAACCAGGCCTTTACTGACCACCATTCTCTCGACGGTCTTTATCTTTTCACCAACATTATCATGCTATTTTATCTTCAATTGATCATCCTGATCTTGGCTCTCTTTTATGGAACTTCAGTCTGCTCCGAGGAGGTAGAAGGCAAAACCCTGCCTTATCTCCTCACCCGTCCGATTCCGAAATCAGCCGTCGTCCTGGGCAAGTATGCCGCTTACACTGTCATCGTCATCGGGATGGTCAGCCTGGGCATGTTTTTTTCCTTCGCCGTGCTTAACATCAACCGTCTTCTCCACGGCCCCATCTACCTGACTCTGCTCCGATATTGGGGAGTCCTGACCATGGGAATTATTGCCTATACTGCGTTTTTTACTTTTTTCGGGAGCTTTTTAAGACGGTCGATCTTTTTCGGCCTCCTCTTCAGCTTTGGCTGGGAAAACGTTATCCAGTATTTTCCCGGGTCGACGCAACGATTCGCGATTATCCACTATCTCAAATCGTTCCTGCCTTTATCCTCTTCAGGGAGGTTCTCCTTTTTGACCTTCAGGCTGGAGCCGACGCCGCCGGGACTGGCCCTTCTCGCTCTTTTCCTGGTTACGGCCGGTTTTTTGGGCCTGGCCTGTCTGCTTTTTTCGCTTAAGGATTACGTTCTCGAGGACTAGTTCTTGCTCTCAGGCTGGGCTTTTTCGACCTTCGCTTTCTCGCCCAGGCTTTTGATGAGGTCCTCGGGGATGCTGGCACTGATCTTGACATGATCGGCCGCCGAGAAAATCTCGATTTTGTTCAAGAGCTCACCGACGAGGGGCTCTTTTGCGGCGACTCCCGCACCCAGGGCCTTAAACCCGTTCAACGCATCGGCCATTTGCTTGGTCTTAGCCTCATCCGGGCACATGGCTTTGATTTCAGCCAGGACGTTCTGGTTTCTGTAATCAAATGACATGATGATGGATTGAATATTCGCAAAAGCGCCCAGCATCGGGTTTTGCGAAGCGGCCTTTTTCATGGCCTCTGCCGGGACGGCAAAGCCTCCCCAGATCATTGCGTTTCTATTCATGCCCTTCAGCAGGGATGGAAGGGACTCGCTCTTCCAAATGTTTTCGGCCTTTTTTTGGTAGACATCGATGACACTCTTGACTGCAGAATCCGTTCCCAGGATGATATTGGATTCATCCAGGAACGCGCCGCTGACCGGTTTTTTCCCTTCCTTTGCTGCCGCCTGGTAGACGGTGAACCCGTTGTATTCTGTTTTGGCCAGCTCTCCCTGTTCCTTTTGGATTTTGGCGAGAAGCTTAGTCCTGTCGTACTTGAGGTTGACGACGGCCACACCGTCTTGAGCTCCCTCTCTCACGACTCCGCTCATGGCCCCGACAAAGAAAAAGACATCTTTTTGCGGGTCGACCCCGGTTTCCTGGACAAATTCCAGGTATTTCTGATAGTTCTTATTTTCCTTGATCGCCTTGTCCACTGATTCTGTCGTCAGGATCCGGTTGACATCGACGACGATCACGCCAAATGATTCCTTGGGGAGAAGAGAAAGCATATCATCTGCTTTAGCCGAACCGGCTTTGGGTGCCGTGGGCTTCTCGGCGCACGAGACGACGAAGAACACGGCGAAAAGAACGGACAGACCGATTGCCATGAATTTTTTCATTGGGTTTCCTCCTTTCTAATAATGCGGAAAAATTGCATTTCAGTTTTGCTGACTATACCAGAAAATCCACTAAGGAGCAATCTCTTTTTGGGGGTTGCAGGCACCTCCGTTTCCGTAATCATTTTGTTCTGGAATAGGGGCCTGCCATGGCTCACCCCCCAGCCTCGTCACCCTCCCTAGATTGCCGCCTCAAAATTATGGAAACGGAGCTACTTAACTCTGACTTCCCGCAGGGTTATTGCGTGAAGATGTAACGGACGCCGATCGCTCCATAAAGGTTGATCTCATCGAAGTCAAACGACGGGGCAATCTCGAAGAAGATATTCAACGGAGTTTTCTTGAGAACCACATCAAATCCCAGCGGGATACGGAACCAGGCGTTGTCGTTATCCTGAAAGATGACCTTCCCGCCAACCCCGAGATAAAAAGAAAACTGGATATTTTGGTCGCTCGCGATCGGGGTGCTGAAAAACAGATAATCCGCCTGGACCTGGAGATTATGGGGTTCCATCCCTGACCAGCCGAGTGCTCCATCAATGGCCCCGGCTTTTTTCAGCCAGATCTTGGCCGTTAAACCGGACGGGTCAAAAAGAACCAGCCCTAAGCCGAACCTGTTGGCTTGGCCGAAACAGGTACCTGCCAGCAGAAAAAAAATAAGGCCGCAGCTGATAGAGATCCTTTTCATCACAAATTTCTCCTCATGAGGGGTATTTTCGAGCATTTTATATCTTTTGTCGATATTCTAACGCAGAGGCAGAAAAAATAAAAAGGGCAAAGGAGTTGATTTCTGCCCGGGCTCCAAGTACTGTAAACAGAGTCAATGGAAGCACCAAGAACGCCCTTCCAGGAACTCGTTGCCAGCCGACGCAGTGTCCGCCGGTATCTCGACAAACCTGTGGAGAGGGACAAAATCCTGGCTTGTCTCGAAGGGGCCCGGCTGGCCCCTTCCGCAGAAAACGCACAGCCCTGGCGTTTTTTGATCGTCGATGACCCTCAGATTAAGGCTGAATTCGCCGCCGAAGCCTTCTCGGGCGTCTACTATTTTTCAAAGTTTGCCGCCCACGCCCCCGTCCTGATTATTATTATGGCTCAGCTGGACCTGGTGGCTCACAAGCTGGGCCGAAGAATTCAGGGCGTCCCATTCCATCTTGTCGATATTGGGATTGCCGGGGAGCATCTCGCCCTTCAAGCGGCAGAGATGGGCCTCGGCACCTGCTGGATCGGCTGGTTCAACGTCCGAAAAACGAGAAAGTTCTTTAAGATTCCGCGAAAGTACAAAATCGTCTGCCTTATGACCTTGGGCTATTATGAAAAGAGGCCGCAAAAAGAGAAAAAGAGAAAAGCCCTGGAAGAGATTGCCTGGTTTAACCGGTTGGAAGACTGATGAAACCAGAGCCGGAGGGAATCGTCTGTTCCGCCGACACCTGTCCTCACCATGGGACACACTTCTCGCCTGTTAATCTTACTTTGAAAACACGACAGGGGGCAGAATGAAAATATCTTGGCATAAAACTTGCTGCTGATAAGGCTGAAAACAAGATGACCTGGATTGTATTCGTTTTGCCCCGAAAGTTCGGGACAGGACGGAGGCAGATTAAGGTATGCCGCAACGACTGTGGATTTGTTTTTGTTATACAATATATAATATTAAACGCGGAGTGACTTATTGTTGCGCCGTGGCTGGGAGAGAACGGAGCGGGCTGGAAAGAAGCCTACTAATATGATACAATCTATAGGAAAAGTAAGATTTTGGCGGCTCTGAGTTTCCACGAGGGCCCGCACGGATAGTCGAGGAGGACAGGGATGAAAAAAATGAATAGAAAGAGAATCTGGACGTTTCTTTTTATCCTGAGCTTGAGTCTAACACTTTTCAGTTCTGGACTGAATGGGCAATACTTTGGCCGCAATAAGGTCCAGTACAAGAAATTTGATTTTAAGATTCTGAAGACCAAGCACTTCGATGTCTATTATTATCCTGAATTCAAGGCGATTGCTGAGGAATCGGCGCGCATGGCCGAGCGCTGGTTCGCCCGGATTTCGCGAATTCTCAACTATGACCTTCGGGGCCGTCAGCCTCTGATTCTTTATTCAAGCAGCCCGGCTTTTCAACAGACCACTGCCATTCCGGATATTCTCGGGGAGGGGACGGGAGGTGTGACGGAGTCATTGAAGAGAAGGATTATCCTGCCCGTGGGAGGTTCGCTCGCTGAGACAGACCATGTCATCGGCCACGAGCTTGTCCACGCTTTTCAATACGATATGATGAATGCTGTTGGAGCCGGGCAAGCAGCGGCGGCAAGTGCGTCGCGCATTCCGCTCTGGTTCATCGAGGGCCTGGCCGAGTATATTTCTATCGGTTCGGTCGACCCGAACACGTCAATGTGGATGCGGGATGCCACCCAAAGGAAATTCCTCCCCCAGATCAAGAAGATGGACAACTACTACAAGTATTTTCCCTACCGCTATGGACAGGCCCTTTGGGCCTACATCACCGGACGGTATGGAGACGAGACGGTGGCCCGGTTGATGAAGGGTGTGGGAAGAATTGGAGACTTCGAAGCGGTTTCAACACGTGTGCTCGGCGTTACGCCTGAGGTTCTGTCCAAAGAATGGCATGAGGCTTACACGAAAACATACGAGCCCCTTCTTAAAAAGACCCAGCTCTACGCGCCCTCGAGCCGGGTCTTATTCAAGGGCACGGAAGAAAACAAGTACAATATTTCACCGGCGATCAGCCCGGACGGCCGGTCGCTCATGTTTCTTTCGACCAGGGACCTTTTTTCCATCGACCTTTACGTGGCTGATACGCAGAGCGGCAAAATTAGAAAGAAAATCACGTCGACGGCGACCAATGCCGAGTTTGAAAGCATCCAATTTATCAAGTCTGCCGGCGCTTGGGATTCCACGGGAAACCGTTTCGCCTTTGGCGGCGTCAGTAAAGGCGAGCCCGTCTTAACTATTCTGGCCGACGAAAGAATTGTCGATGAGATCCCCTTCAAGAACTTGGATGAGATCTACAGCCCCTCCTGGTCTCCCGACGGGCGCTTTGTTGCTTTCTCAGGTTTGGCCGGAGGCAAGACGGACATTTATGTCTACGACTTGGGCTCGAAAAGCTTGCGGCAGCTCACTGACGACCTCTTTGGTGACCTTCAGCCTGCCTGGTCGCCAGACGGGCATTCCATAGTATTTGTCACCGAGCGCTTTGGCACTGACCTCTCGCTCTTGAGCTACGGAGATTACGAGCTCGCGCTCATAGACCCTGAATCGAGAAAAATCCGGAGGCTTCCAGGGTTCGCCTCAGCCAAGAACATCAACCCGCAATGGGCCCCCGATTCCAAGAGCATTTATTTTCTGTCCGACCGGAGGGGAAAAACAGATATTTACAGGCTTGATTTGGCCTCCGAAAAAATATTTGAGGTAACAAACCTCTATACTGGAGTGAGCGGCATCACCGACCTGAGTCCGGCCATCTCTGTGGGCCAGAAATCCGGGACGCTCGTTTTTTCAGGGTATGACGCGGGCGAATTCAGCATTTTCTCCATAGATGACCAGGGTGTTCTGCAGGGGAATTCAGAATTGACTCAATTCGAAGGCGAATTGCTCTCCTTGCTTCCTCCCCGGGAACAACCGAGCGGCGCTCTTCTTGGACTCCTCAGGAATCCATTGTTCGGGCTGCCCGAGCAGGTTGAATTCCCCGAGGTTTCTTATAAACCCAAGCTAAGCCTTGACTATATTAGCTCTCCAACTGTCGCGGTGGGAGTCGACCGGTTCGGAACATATGCGGGTGGCGGTGTGACTTTGTTCTGGACAGATATGCTGGGTTATCATACGCTTGCCACGATGATCCAATCCACCTACGAGCTCAAAGGACTAGCTGCTTTGGTGGGCTATCAAAATTCAAAGAGCCGCTGGAACTGGGGCGGTGTCATTCAACGGTATCCCTATGTCTACTACGCCGGCTACTATCAGGGTCCTGACCCTGAAGGCTCGGATTATTGGGTTGAGAAACAGGCCCTTTTTTGGCAGTTCAATTATCAAGTGGCAGGATTCGTTTCTTACCCCTTCAGCCCAGTCCGCCGGCTGGAATTCAGCACGGGGTTGAATTATATTGATTATGATTATGAGATCGTCACTGATTACTATTCACCTTATGACTTTTCACAAGTGGGCCGGGATCGAGAAAAACTCCCTATCGGTTTCAGCAATCTCGCCCTCTATTATGCCAGCCTGGCGCTCATCTATGATAGTGCGATTTTTGGCGCGACGGGCCCAATTTTAGGACAAAGCTACGTTCTCGAAGTTGCCCCAACTCTCGGCTCTCTCTCGTACGTTGATATCATCGCCGATTATAGGAGATACCTTGTGCCCAAGAGGCCCTTCACTCTCGCCTTTCGCGCTCTGATGTACGGCCGTTTTGGAAAGGATGCTGACGACTATCGCCTCGGTGCGTACTATGTCGGATTTCCCAGCCTCGTGCGTGGTTACGATTATTATTATAGTTTTAGTAGCGCTGACCCATCGGAGATCTATTACGGGAACCAGCTTTATGGCAGCAAGATTATGGTGGCCAATGCCGAGCTTCGCTTTCCGCTCTTCGGAGTGTTCGGGATCGGGAAAGGATATTACGGCGTCTTCCCCGTGGACTTTGTTGCCTTTTATGATTGGGGATGTGCCTGGTGGAACAATCCTCCGGAGGGTGCGTACTCTTTTTCGGAGGCCATCCGCAATCCGATTTCCAGCGCCGGGGTCGGTCTGCGGGTGAATCTTTTCGGTTTTATGGTCCTGGGAGTTAACTACGTTAAGCCGTTTGCCAGGGAAGGCCAGGGGTGGTACGTGCAGGTCAGCTTCTACCCTGGTTTCTGACGCCTCTCCCGCTTCTTTTGATTTCAAGGATAAGGTCCTCGACACGCGCCAGGCCTTTCTCCAGGTATTCCAGCTCGGAGCCGAACCCGAAGCGAAGGTGATGGTCCATCTCAAAGTGGTCGCCCGGAACGATGAGGACGCTCTTCTCATGGGTCAGCCGGGTCACGAGCTCAGTCGAGTTAATATTTAGGTTGTAGCGGACAAAGGTAATGGCCCCTGCTTGAGGGGGAATGAAAGTGAAAATGTCGCTGTGCTTTTCAAGCCAGGCGCGCAGGAGCGGATAGTTCTTTTTGAGAATGCGGCGCGTTCTTTGAAGAATTTTGTCCCTGTTGGCGGGGGAGAGGGCAATCCGGGCCAGCCGGTCGCTGAGAATGCTCGGAGAAATCGTCGTATAGTCGTGATAGGGCCAGGTCTTTTTGATATATTCTTCCGGCCCGATGATCCAGCCAATCCTGATACCAGGAAGGCCATAGGCTTTGGAGAGGCCGTTGACAATAATCACTTTGTCGTACTTACCCCAAAAGCTGGCCGTGACTGCGCCTTCCCGTTCCGCCCCCTGGTAGACTTCGTCGGCGATAATCCAGGCGCCGGCCTTATCAGCTAGGTCGATAATCGCTGTCATCGCGTCGTGGCTCAATACGGCGCCGGTGGGATTATTCGGGTTGGTGAGGATGAAGAGTTTCGTTTTTTTTGTCACGATCCTGGCCAGCTCGTCGAGGTCGGGAGCCCAGCCCAGGCCCTCCCTCAGCCAGAATGGCCTGACCTTTGCTCCAAAGCCCCTCAGGAGTCCCCACATCTGCATGTAGTTAGGCAGCATAAATATGACTTCGTCACCGGGCTCAATGTTGCTCCACGTCAGGAGAAAATTGGCTTCGGAGGAGCCGGCTGTGGTCAGAACCTGGTCGGTGCTTATTCCGGGATAGAGCCTGGCGATGGCCTGCCTCAGCTCGGGAGTTCCGTTCGTTTGACTGTAACCAAGGCGGGTCTCAAGAATCTCCCTGAGTTCGTCCTGACTGATCAGCTCTTGGAGGGAAAGAGGATGGACGCCGCTTTCCGAAAGATTAATTTCGACGACATTTTCCCAGGTGGACTGCATGCGCTCCATCTTGAATTGTTCGATTTTCATGGCAATATCCTTTTTTGAAGTTAGATTTCGACTTTGAACGGCCTTTTCAAGGCAAACCCGATAATAATGGATAGAGCAAAATAGGCAATGAGCCAGTGCACGCGCAGGCCAAAGAGGTTCATCCTTTTGGGAGAATAACTTATTTCGATGGACTTGACGAGCCCGGAGGAGGGAAGGGGCTTTTCTCCGGGATACAAGACTTCGCGGAGAAGTCCTCTTTTGACCATGATCGGCGAGATTCTGTCTAAAGGTCCAACGCCCACAGCGATGGATTTCATGGAGGTCTGTCCTCCGATTTTAAGGTTGAGTTCGTGAACGCCTCTCGAGTCAGCCCGGATGCGCCAGTCGATTTCTTTCTCGTCCTCAACCCGGAGTGCCGGCGTTTCGACCATGATCCCCACTGGAGGCTCGACAGTGGCTGGGAGTTCCAGCAGTTTTGCGGTTTCCTCAAGCTTCACTTTAAGGATCGCCGATTCTCCAGGCAGAATTGGCTCATAGCCAAACCAGACGTTGAGCTGCACCAGGATCAGAATCAGGGGAATGATCATCACCAGCAGGGGCTTAAAGGAATAGCCGATATACCGGAGATTGTAACGGAGGATCTGGCTTTGGGCTTTCAAACTGACGTTCAGGTTATCATTAAAAAGGCGGAGTTCAAGAAGGTGAGCCTTGATCTTATCCTTGACATTCTTTATTCCCGCCTGGTTGGACGTCAGGCGAAAAATGAGGAGCATAAGAAGCCCTGTGAGGAACGAGACGAAAACCATCCCAAACCAGGGGTTCAAATGCCTGAACGGCGAAAAGAGGAGGCTAAAAAATTTGTTGAGGAAAGAATTCACAAACCACATCGGCTCAGGAAATATACCCCAGTCCTTTGAGCTTTTTCTTGATTTCCTCCTCGGAATCCGATTCTTCCAGTTTGGCGATTTCTTTTTCAAGACAATGGGAGACGAACTCTTCCGCCGAAGAATAGCCGGCCATCTGAGCGTATTTTTTCACCTTCTCCAAGAGCTTTTTGTCCAGCTTGATCTTGGTCTTGCCCATGCGGCCTCCTTTTAAAGTATATTTTCTCCGATCATGTCCTTGGGTTTCTCGATGCCGAACGTATTGAGGATCGTGGCGGTCAGGTCGTAGAGAGCCGGAGACTCGGCCCTGATCTTGCGGTTAGTCACCAGAATGCCCGGTATGACCTCGGGCGCTCCCATGTGGTCGCCGCTCCATTTTTTTGTGTTGTCCTCGAGGACACCCTTCGGAAACCTTCCCAGGGGTGAGGCATTCGAGATGCGGTATCCCCAGTTGAAACCGAGAACGATGTCAGGAGCATTTCCGATATGCCGGCCGTGGTAGGCGTCTTTGGCCACAAAGGCGCGGAGAATAACTCGCTCGCCCGTCTTTGGGTCAACAACCTGTTCCAGTTTTTGGGCTAATTCTCGGATAAGGTTATTGCTGTCTGCCCCGGCATTGACAATTCCTTCCCGTTCTCTGCCTCGCTGGTTAATATAAAGTCCGTTGAGGCCGATCCCGTAGGCCCTGGTCCTCGACCAATCGGTATTCTCAAACAGACTGACTTCTTCCTGCTTCCAGGGATTCCTCAGCTTGTGATAGCCGTTGTCCAGGAGCCAGGTGTTGAGGTTGAAGGAGCGGCGATACGGATTGAATCCGTGGTCGGACATAACTAAAAGGAGCGTGTCGCGGTCTATTTTTTGAACAACCCGGTCCAACAATCTGTCGACTTCAACATAAGTATTCTCAATAGTCTTGCCGTATCGAGAGGCAAGCAGCGGGTCATATTTTGGATGTTGTTCATCAAGCAGGCGCCAAAACATATGCTGCCGCTGGTCGGTGCTGGAGACGTAATAGAACAGCAGGCCCGAGTCGAACCTGGAAAACTCATAATCGAACATTCTCTCGCCTTCTCGGTAAACTATGTCATCCATTTCGAGAAACTCGCCCTCATCCAGAAAGTCCTGGTCAAGAGCGCTTGTGTCCGCCGGGAGGCCTTTGGTGAAAAAGGGGCCGAATTTCTTTTCTAGCTCCTGGGCATAACGACTTGGTGTGGAAATCGGAAGAGCCGGGTCGGCCGGGTTAAGATTGATGGGCGTTACGTAGAGTCTGAAATACGGCCGGACCTCCTTGAGATAAAACATGCAGATCCCGGAAACGCTCTGCGTGGGGATGAGATTGAAGCAGACACGCTTCCATCCGCTCCATTCCTTTTCCCGGAGAATAAACTCCTGGCCTTGGAACGAAACCTTGGCCAGAGGGTTGACCGGGTCGATGTGGACCGTAAAGTCCAGCATCGCCTCCGGGTTCTCTTTCCTGAAGGTGTTGGTCGGGCCCGGGAGTTTGGCTTCTATTCTGTTTCCGATAACATCGACTTGGTGAACCCTTCCGCCTCCGATGTCCTGGTTGATCTCTTCCAGTTGAGTTGTATAGAAGTTAAAAATGCCGTAAGACCCCTTGAGGTCGGGCGTTCCCATTCCTGACAGAGTCCTTGATTTTGTGGGCACTGGAGGATAATTCGAAGGCATCTTGAAGACGGTTGCCGGGATATCATATTCGTCCAGGACCTGCCAGAACGTTTTTCCCTGGATCAGGTTTTTCACTTCTCCGCCGCGCAAGGGCAGGACGATGTCCCCAATCTTGAGAGTTGTCTTGGGTGGGCTGGCGGATGATGCAGAAAAGATCGGAATATAGGTCTCCGGATCCCGGTGCATAAAGTCAAAAATCCCATGTCCGCCGGGGTCCATTCCGGAAATAAAATTGGCCCACGCGACCGGGGTTTGAGGAGGAATACTCGTCCGGAGGAGGCGAAAATCACCCTGGCTGATGAGGCGCTGGAAAGCCGGCAGCTTGCCTGCCTTCATCCAGGTGTGAAGAAGGCCTGGGTCCACTCCATCGATGCCCAAGACAAGGATCTTCGTTTTTGTGGCTCTTTTGCCGGAGGTGCTGGAAAGGAGGGGCAGGCTGCCTCCCAGAGTCAGGAGCGAAGACGCAGCCAGGCCTCGTTTTATGAACTCTCTTCTATTCATTGCGTTCATTTCTTATTTCCTTTCTTGGGCGATAATAAAGGGATTGCTTCGACTAGCGAACGGCCGTCCATATGAGCGGGCACGGAAAGGCCGAAAAGCGTTAGGACAGTTGGTGCGATGTCCATTATTGAGGGGGTTTTGGTATTCATTTTCTGACTGCAAAAGAAAACCCCCGGGACGTGACGCGGATCGATGCAGTGGTCGCCGCTCCACGCTTTCGTGTTGTCATCGAAAATCGTAGCGTTGACGATTCCCGTGACCGATTCCCAGGACGCTCGATAGCCCTGGTTGTAACCAATAATCAGGTCGGGCGCGTTTTCTTTGTACGGTCCCTTGTATATCTTGTCCCGATCATAAGCTTCAGTAATTGCTGTGCTTCCGGCAGCATCGTCTCGCAGGCCTGTGAATTGGCGGATAAGCTCCGCCTTGAGGACAGTCTCTTCCTTGCCGGGAGAGACTGTCCCATGTGCTTCTCTTCCTTTCAGGTTGAGAAAGAGGCCTCCAAGGCCCAGGGCATAGGCCCTGGTCGATTCCCAATCAACATCCTTGAACCATTCCGCACTTTCCTTCTTTCCCTCTTTTAAGGAGAGATAGCCGTTCTTATAGAGCCACGAATTGAGGTTGACACCCCGGCGGAAAGATTTGAATCCGTGGTCTGACATGACCATCAGGACGCTCCTCCGATTAAGTTTTTCCCGGACCTTCCCGACGAGCTCATCCATCTTGCGGTACAGATCTTCAATCACCTGGACGCTGAGTTCTGATGGCGCGCTTCTGAGGGCCGGATGGCCCTTGTCAAGATAACGATAGAACATGTGTTGAACGCTGTCGGTGGTTTCGAAGACGCAGACAACAGCTCCTTTTTTGGTCTTGGCCAGAGCATTGAACATCATCCCTTCCCATTCTTTGTGGTTGGAGTAGGCCAGTTCAAGAAACGGGCCTTCCTTCAATGCTCCTTCATTGAGGGCCCAGGTGTTGTTTGCCTCACCAAGAGTAATGAAGCTCCCGAGAAGTTTGCTGAGATAAACAGAATAGATAAAGGGATGAGATATGGGCAGGGCGGGCTTATCCGGGTCGATATTCAGCGGAGTCATGTACATCTCAAAGTGAGGCTGAAGCTGGGAAACATAGAATCGGGCGATCGCCTTGATTTTCATCCCCAGTCCGGGCCTGAAGCTGATTTTTATCCAGGGAGAAAATTGGCCGAGCTTAAGGGTGAATTGCTGGCCTTCGATATCCAGTCGGGCTTCTTTTTTTTCATGATCTATGTCAATTTGCAGGGGCAGTCGGATCTCTTCAACTTTTTTAAGCAGCGAATTTTCAGGTCCGGAAATGTGGGTCTTGACCCGGTTGCCCCGTATCTCTACGGGGATGGCCACCCCGCCCTCGCGCTTTTTGACCTTGTCCTGGTCCGAAGTATAAAACGAAAACGTGCCCTGGCTCCCTTTGAGGTCGGGCGCGCACATGCCCGAGAGGAGATGTCCGGCAAATTTTTCCGGAGGAAAAGTGATCGGAACCCGGAGCACCGTGCTAAATATTCCATGGTCGCCGAGGATTTTCCAGAAAGGCACGCTTTTCCTCATTCCCCTGATTTCAGGCTTGGAAAGAGGGATCGCATATTTTCCCAGTGAAAGAACCTTCTTGGGCTTTCCGATATAGGCCGAGGAGAGCGAAGGCAGATAAGTCCTGGGGTTGCGGCTGAGAAAATCAAAAATATTGTGCTTGGACGGTTCGCATCCGGTCATGAAAGAGGACCAGGCCACGGGGGAGATTGCGGGAGTGGTCGTCTGGAGCCGGGCGTAAGTGCCTTCTTTTTTCAATTTGGCCAAGTTCGGGAGCTTGCCCTCGGCTATGTATTTATCAGTCAGGCTGGGCTCAAGGCCATCCAGTCCTATGATGACGATCCTTTCCGCGAGAGCGCCCTTGAGCGCTCGCTTTCCGCGGAGCGTCCGGAAAAGGAAGCGGAAGGGCCAGGAAAGCAAGGTAAAAATCGCAATAAAGAACGTTATGAAGAGGACAAGGAAGGAGGAGAGAAAGGCGAAGCCCGCGCCGGGTCCGATATAGGCATGGACGGGGACACTCAGCCCGGATAGAAGAATGAGAATGGATAAAACAAGGACTCTTGAGGAATGAGTCGGTTTCTTTATCATAGGTAAGTTTGCTTTATGATGTTCGCCAGTCCGCTGATCGCTAAACCATCCCCGTATGACCGCTGGGCCAGGAAAAAAGCGTCGTCCCAGGTATGCATTCCCTGAAGGCTCGTGCGGCCAAACACCTCTTTTTTCTTGACCGACCCTTTGAGGTCAAACCCGGGCTCTGAGAGGGCGACAAGATCCGGGCCTTCTGATATGAGTGGACCGGAATAGATATCTTCGGCCACAAAGACTTTTCTTATTACGTTCTTACCATCGAACTCGAGGTTTTCAAGCTTCTGACTGATTTCCCGGCGGAGAGCATTTCTCTCGGATTGCGCCACGATGCCCCGTGGAAACTTTCCCTTCAAGTTCAGGTAGATACGGTTCGGGTCAAGGGCAAAGGCAACGCTTCTCGCGGAGATCTCGTCTAGCCCTACAGGAGTCAGGGTATCAAACCCGAGATAACCCTGCTGCTCCAGCCAGGCATTGAGATAAACTTCCTGCTCGATTTTGCAAAAACCATGATCGGAAAGCACAAAAAGGCCCTCGTCTTCACCTTCCATCTCGCCGAAGAAGGATGCAATCATCTTGTCGATGAGTTTATCGATTCGGGCGTAGTAGTCCAAGAAACTCTGGTGGTAAACGTGCGTTGAGTCCTCATAAGCGTTCCATAAAAAATGATGAAGCCGGTCTGTTCCAGTAAAGACGAATTCGAAATAATCCCAATCTTCTTTCCAGAAATAATCAAGGGCCCGTTCCCGTCCGGCCAGGGTTTTATTGAGCTCCTGCCAGAGAAAGGCCGGGTCGTCCCGCGATTTCAGGGGGTCGATATCGATCTGATAGCCCATCTTTTCCAGCGCGGCCTTGTGAGACAGTGGATAGACGGCCTTGGCCAGTTCGATGGCGACGAATCCGGAAATGAGGGTCCCGTTGACCTTTCGCGCGGGATATGTTGAGGGCTGGTTGATAATAATGCACTTCCTGTCCTGTCTTCCGAGCTCGTCCCAGAAGGTTTCTTTTTTGAGATCGAGGAAATTGGGGAAGCGGAGATTATACGAACCGGGCTTGAGGTCGGTGAACCCGAAGATACCGTGGGTTCCAGAATTAGCTCCGGTCATAAAGTCTGTCCAGCTGACCGCGGATATCTCGGGCAGGCTGGCCTTGAGTTTGTGGAGATGACCTCGCTCGACGAGCCGGCCAAGGGCTGGCATGACCCCTCTTTGAATGAATTCAAGGAGCAGAGAATAAGGCACGCCATCCAGGCCGATGACGCACACACGAGTCTTTTTTTTCTTTTTAAACAGGGCCATGAAGGCGGTATATTATACCATATTGCGGGCGGCCCTCAAGGAGAACTATTAGTAAGTAGCTCCGTTTTTTTAGTCACTTTGTTCCGGAATAGGGTCCTGCCGCGGCTTCCCCCCGACATCCTCGCGGCCCATTCAGTTGATCACGCAAACAGACATTCCGGAGGCATCAAACGCTCCGGTGGTCGGGGGGCCCCCCAGCCGCGCCACCCTCTCTAGACCACGGCCTCAATATTGCGGAAACGGAGCTACTTATTATCAGTGAGGATGATCCTGGCGTCCACAATTTTGCAGCCCTTTCCTTCTTCGTAGACGAGAAGCGGGTTGATATCCAGCTCCTGGATCTCCTCGAAGTCGACGACAAGCTGGGAGAGTCTCTTTAAACAATCGGCAACGCATTCGATATCATAGACGGGACCGCCGCGAAAGCCCTCCAGAATCTTATGGGTTCTAGTCTTGTTAATCATCATCATGGCGGAGTATTCACGGATTGGGGCCAGTCGGAAAGATACGTCTTCAAGGGCCTCGACGTATATTCCGCCAAGGCCGAACATCAGAATCGGGCCGAACTGGGGGTCTCTGTTCATCCCAAGGATGATTTCCTTTCCCGGCGGGGCCATCTCTTCAATGGTTACGCCGGAAACCCTGGCCCTGGGCTGATGCCGGAAAACACTCTTGATGATTTCCGCATAAGCCCTCTTGACTTCATCCTTGCTCTTGAGGTCAAGCCGGACGCCGCCATAGTCAAACTTGTGCAGGACATCGGCCGAGGCAATCTTCATGACGACGGGGAACCCGATCTTCTCTGCCTCTTTCATGGCCTCTCCTTCGCTTTTGGCGAGAGCCGATTTAACCACGGGAAACCTGTAGGCTCTGAGGACCTCATAGGCTTCCTGCTCGAGAAACGCGCGCCGACCCTCTTTTCTGACTGACTGAATGATTTCGTGAACTCTCGATTTATGGACTTGATATTTTTTGATTCCTGTCTGGGGACGCTTGAGCCAGCGAGTGAATTCTGTCATCTCAGCCAGCACTCGGGCCGACGATTCGGGGAATCGATAATCGGGGATTCCATTGGCCTCAAGAATCTCGATGCCTTTGGAAACGTCATAGACTCCGAGCAAGCAGCAGACTACAGGCTTATTGGATTTCCTGGCCACTTTGACGATAGAGCACGAGATTTGTTCAACTTTGGTGAAGGCGGTCGGCGTCAGAATGACAATGGCCGAGTGGACATTTTTGTCTCTCAGGATAGCGGACAGAGCGGCCTCATATTGCTCGGCTTGGGCCTCGGCCACAAGGTCCACTGGATTGCGCAGGCTCGCTGTCTGCGGAAGAACCCGACGGAGTTTCCTCAAGGTGGCCGGGCTCAAAGATGCAATATCGAGGCCATACCCGATGCAAGAATCGGTGGCCAGGATTCCCGGCCCGCCCGAGTTTGTGACGATGGCGACATTGCTCCCCTGGGGGAGAGGCTGGCTGGAAAAGGCCTTGACATAATTAAAAAGCTCCTCCATTGTGTCAACGCGGATAACGCCGCTCTGTTCAAAGACAGCATTATAGACTTTGTCGGAGCCTGCCAAAGAGCCTGTATGCGATGAGGCCGCCCGGGCTCCCCATAGAGTGCGGCCGGCCTTGAGAGCGATAATCGGCTTGGGCCGAGTGGCTGAGGTCGTGATTCCCCGGGCGATGGACATAAATTCTCTTCCGTTCACCAGGTCTTCGAGGTACATCATGATGACATCGGTTTTGGGGTCGGATTCAAGATACCGGAGGAGCTCGTTTTCCCCGACTCCGGCCTTGTTGCCCATACTGATGAATTTGGAGAAACCGATGTTGGCTTCTTTCGCATAATCGAGGATGGCCACGCACAGAGCGCCGCTTTGCGAGATAAAGGCGATATTCCCTTCACTGGGCATCTGTGTCCCGAATGTGGCGTTCATCGAAGAGCGCGGGTCGGTGTTGATGACGCCGAGACAGTTCGGGCCGACCAGCGTAATATCATGCACGCGGATGATTTCCTGCACCTTTCGTTCGAGCTCGGCACCTTTGCCGCCGATCTCCTTAAACCCGGCGGTTATGATAATCGCCCCGCGGATTCCCATTTGACCGCATTCTTCAAGCACTTCGGGCACTATTGGGCTGGGGACAACAATCACGGCCAGGTCAACTTCGTCCGAGATTTCTAAGACTCGAGGGTAGGATTTAACTCCGAGCACTCCCTCAGCCTTGGGATTCACGGGAAAGATAACGCCCTGGAAACGGCTTCCAAGAAGGTTGGCCAAAAGAGACTGGCCTACGCTGCCGGGCTGCCTGGAGGCTCCGATAACGGCGATGGATCTTGGATAGAACAGAGGATCAAGGTTTCTCATTCGTCCCTTGCCTTTAGACTCTCTCAGCCACGAAGCTATAAGCCCCGCTCCCCACTGAAAAAACCGCATAGCGGCCTTCTTTCCTGAGGAAAGAAACCTCGCCGGGCATCTGGTCTGTCGGTTCGTCCCGCCAGATGACCTGACCGCCTTCCTTGACCTGGACAGAATCCCAGAGAAGCGGGACATAAACCTCTGCTTCCGACCCGATGGGAATCCGAACAGCCAACTCGAAGCAACTGTCTTTCTTCGCCCAAGCCACTGCAGCGTCACCCCTTATTGTTGTGACTTTGGCAGAGGCCTCAGTCAGATCTGTAAAAAGAGGCGGCTTGACGTGCATCCTGCTCCAACCCGCGTTCTTGCACTCTAGGCCGGCCAGAGAGCGATAAAACCAGGCATCAACGCTGCCCAGCATGATATGATTGTGGGAGTTCATCCCTCCGCCAGTCAAATTCTCCCATCTTTCCCAGAGGGTGGTCGCTCCTTCTTCGACCATATATCCCCATCCCGGATAGGTTTTTTGGTTCACAATTTTGTAGGCTGCGTTTCCATGGCCACTTGCGGTCAAGACGTCAAGAAGATATTTTGTCCCGATGATCCCCGTATCTAGATGATAGTTCCATTCTTTGATAATGCTGGAGAGTAGCCTCTCCATAACCCTTTCCTTCTTTTCCCGGGGGACCATGTCCAGATAGAGGGGTAAGACGTTTGACGTCTGGTTGGGACTCTTGTCCACAGGGCTGATTCTGTTGGCGGCATACTGGTCCTCACCCAGGAATTCTCTGTTGAAACTGTTCTTGATTTCTTCCGCCAGCCTGCTGTACGAGCGGACATCATCGTTTCGGTCTACAATCTTAGCAAATGCAGAGAGCAGCATGACGGCGCGGAAATAGCACCATGTCGAGGTCAATTCAAGCGGCGTTTTCGTCGGGGCGACGCTCGCCGGAGGGCACCAATCGCCGTACTTTCCGAGCTTCCTGATGATATTCTTTTCCGAATTCTTGGACAGGTAATCAACGTATTTTTTCATCGAGGCATAGTGTCTGCCAATGATTCTCATGTCCTCATAATAGAGGTACATCAGCCAGGCGAGCTCAAGGTAGGCGATGCCCCAGGCCGGGTCAGCAGGGTAAAGCTTCTCAAGGTAAGGAGGAACGACGTCCGGCAGGCTGCCGTCTTCCTTTTGGGCCAGGCGGATGTCTTCCAGATACTTCGTGTAGAAGGCGGCCATGTCGAAATTGAAGATCGCCTCTTCAGCCGAAAGATGGGCATCCCCCAGCCAGCCGTGCCTTTCATCCCTCTGGGGGCAGTCAGTGGGAATGCTCATCAGGTTGGAGAGCTGGCTCCAAACCACGTTCGAATGGATCCTGTTGAGCAGGGAATTGGAGCAGGTGAAGTCGCCGGTCGTTTCCACGTCACTGTGGACTAAACATCCCTCTATTTTGTCTGGTGTGAGCTCTCCAGGATAACCTGTTATTTCGACATAGCGGAACCCGTGATAGGTGAAACGCGGTTCGTAAACCTCTTCACCAATGCCTTTGAGAATAAACACATCAGTGGCCTTGGCATTTTGGTTGGGAAGAACATTGAGCGTTCCATCCGGATGGAGCAACTCGCCGTGCCTGAGCTTGATTTCAGTACCGCGGGGGCCCTGGGCCCGGAGTCTGACCCATCCCGAAAAGTTTTGCCCGAAGTCACAAACAGATACGCCTGGGACCGGGCCTACCAGACGCACCGGGCTGAGAGTTTCAGTAACGCGGATTGGAGGAAGAAGCTGGGGAGATAAAATTGTGCCCTTCACTTCCACGGCTTTCTCCCAGGCCGAATCATCGAATCCCGGACAATCCCAGTCCGGCTGGGCGAGCCTGGCGTCGTAGCGCTCTCCAAAATAAATGCCGTTCTCCAGGAGAGGCCCGGAAGATGCCTTCCAGGTTTCGTCCGAAATAACCCGCTCAAATGACTCATTCTCGAGCTCAAGCTCGATCTGCACGATCAGCCGGGGCTGCCCATAGCCATAATTATTAATATGGCGGCCGTTCCCGAGGATCACGGCCACGGCATTTTTTTCTTGAATGAGGTCCGTGACATCGTAGACAGAATAGAGGGCAATCTTCTTATAATCGGTTTGGGCAGGGTCGAGAACATAATCTCCCACCTTTCGCCCATTTAAGCGAATCTCATAGTAACCCAGTCCGCAGACATATGCCCTCGCTTTCTTGACGTCGTTTCCGGCCGAGAATTCCTTGCGAAAGTAAAGGCCCGGGCTTTGGACGGATTCTCCCGAATAGTCCCCTAAGACCTCTTGTCCTTTGGACTCGAACTGAGGCGGTTCCCTCCGGCTGATCCACTTGGCCTTCCAGTCCCTATCATGGAGAAGGCCCATCTCAAAGAAAGCGATGTCGCTCCACGGGCTGACGCCTTCCCATTGGTCCCACCACCGCACCCGCCAGAAATATCTTTTTCCGCTCCGCAACGGCAGGCCGCTGTGACGGGCGCCGGTCGTCCTTTCAGAATCGACCCGGCCGCTGTCCCATTGATCGCCCGTTTCCTTTTCGCTGAAATCTCTTTCCGAAGAGACAATGACCTGATAGGCCACTTGTTTTGCCCCCCGCCTGGGATGCTCTGGAACCCAGGAAAATCGGGGCGAGTCAGAGATAATCCCGAGAGGCTTGGTCAGGTATTCGCATCTCAAACGTTTAGCCGGGAGAGGATTTTGGCTCATTTTCTCAGCACCTTTTTACATTTTCAGTCGGTTGATTTTAGTCTTCTTTTTCCCCCTCGTCAATTCAGCTTGTTCTCTTGCTCAGGATTTTTTTCTCGTAGCGGTCGATGTCTGTGATCCATTGGACATCCGGGGGGACGTCCTGACGAAGGCAATAATAATCCCAGACCGCCCCGAACGGGAGCGTTTTGATATCCTCGAGCAGGGCCAGACGCCTGAAATAATCTCCGTTGTTTTCGAACTCTCGCAGTCTCTCCTCGGGCTGCAGAAGGGCCAGTAGGAACGCCTTGAGGGTGGCCCTGGCTCCAATCACCCAGGCGCCCACTCGGTTGATGGAGGCATCGAAAAAATCAAGGGCAATATGGACCCTGGGAAGGGCTCGGCAGCGGACGACTTCCTCGGCCACGCTTCTCAGATCGTCGTCTAGGATGACCACGTGATCGGAATCCCAGCGGACCGGACGGCTCAGGTGGAGGAGCAATTCCTCGAAGAATTGGAGGATGGCCGAGATCTTGTCCGACACGGATTCCGTTGGATGAAAGTGTCCCAAATCGAGGCAAAGCATTTTGTTATTGGCCAGGGCGTACCCGAGATAAAATTCGTGAGAGCCGACAACAAACGATTCACTGCCTATTCCAAAGAGCTTACCTTCCAGGGAATCCTTCATCAGAGACGGGCTGTACTCCATTTTAAAGATTTCGTCGAGTGATTCCTTAAGCAGGCGGCGGTGCGACCACCGGTCTAGTGGAATATCTTTAGAGCCGTCGGGAATCCATAGATTGTGCAGGCTGGCGGCTTTGAGCTCCCGGCCGAAAAAAGCTGCAATGTCGCGGCAGCGCTTGACGTGCTCAACCCAGAAGTTCCGGGTGCGTTTGTCTTTGCTGCTGAGAGTATAGCCTGAATCGGCCAGCTGATGGGAAAAGCAGGTGGCATTGAAATCAAGCTTCAATTTCTCTTGTTTGGCCCAGGTCAGCCAGTTCTTGAAATGGACGGGCTCAATTTCATCCCGGCCGATAAACTTCGCGCCGAACTCTCCATAAATAGCGTGAAGGTTGAGGCGGTGTTTGCCGGGGATTAAAGAGAACGCTTTCTCGAGGTCCATCCGGAGTTCCTCCGCAGTTCTGGCTCTTCCAGGGTAATTCTCCGTGACTTGAATCCCTCCCGAAGCCATTGGCTTCTCAGCCTTCTCGAACCCGCGGATGTCATCACCCTGCCAGCAGGGCAGGGAGAGAGACAGAGACTCCAGGGTTTTGAGCGTCGCTTCTGTATCCACGCCCAGACGGGCATACCGGTCTTTGGCAGCGACATAGTTTTTTTCTGTGAACAAAGGATGCATTTATTTTCCTCCTTTTTCCCCAATTTTGATGATTTTGAGGAACCGCTCATAGGCCCCGTCCCATTTTTTAACACTCTCGGGCTCATGGCTTTTCAATTCGACAGAATTCCGGACCGTTTTCCTGATTTCGGCCAGCGATTTCACGTATCCCAAGGCCAGAGCCTGAACCATGATATTGCCGATAGCGGTCGCCTCAGCCGGACCCGCCACAACGGGAAGGTTGGTGGCATCTGCTGTCCATTGGCAGAGGAGGCTGTTTTGAGAGCCCCCTCCGATGACATGAATTTTTTTAATAGGAATGTCCAGTATCCGATGAAGTTCATCTAAGGTGAAGCGGTATTTCAAAGCCAGACTCTCCAGGACGCAGCGCGAGATCTCGGCGATTGTGGCCGGGACGGTTTGCCTGGTCCTCTGACAGAATCGGCGGATCGCCGCCGTCATGCTGGGAGGGTTCAGGAAATCAGGCCAGTCGGGGTCGATGAACGCCTTGAACGGCGATGCTTCATTGGCCAGGCGCATGAGTTCCCCATAAGTCACGCCTTTTTTTTGGGCCCATTCTTTACGGCATTGTTGGAGCAGCCAGAGCCCGGTGATGTTCTTGAGAAAACGGGTCGTTCCTTCGACTCCGCCTTCACTTGTAAAATTGGATTTGAGGGCTTTTTCAGTGATGACAGGCTGGTCCATTTCTCTTCCTAGCAGGGACCATGTCCCGGAGCTGATATAGGCCCAGTTCTTTCCCGATGCAGGGATGGCAGCGATTGCGGCGGCCGTGTCATGGCTGGCTGTGGCGACGACGGAACTCCCAGCCAGCCCAGTTTCCCGGGCCACCGCCGGGCTCAATGCTCCGACCAGGGACCCAGGAGACAAGATATCCAGCATCAAGGCAGCCGGAATTTCCAGGGCGGCAAAAAGCTCTTTCTTCCAGGTTCTCCGGCGAGGGTCAAGAAGCTGTGAGGTCGAGGCGATTGTGAATTCATTATTTTTCTTGCCAGTCAGAAGATAAGTGAAGAGGTCAGGCATAAAAAGCAACCCGGTTGCCTTTTGAAGGAGGGGAGACCTGTCCCTGACCATAGAATAGATCTGGAAAAGCGTGTTGAAGGGCATGAATTGGATGCCGGTCCATTGATAAATCTTCTCCCGGGGCACGCGCTTGAAGAATTCTTCCATGACTCCTCTTGTCCGGATGTCTCTGTAGGCAAAAGGAAAGCCGAGAATGCTTCCGTCCCTAGCCAGAAGTCCGAAGTCAACTCCCCAAGTGTCCACGGCGAGGCTTTCTGGACGAGTCGAGGACACCCTTAGACACGTTCTCATTCCATTCTTGATTTCCTCGAACAGCCGGTTGATATTCCAATGCAGGTGCCCCCGCACCCGGACCGGGCCGTTGGGAAACCGGGTGAGTTCTCGGGTAATGATGCGACCTTGCGTGAGCGTCCCCAGAATCGTCCTTCCGCTTTCGGCTCCGAGGTCAAACGCAAGGAAATAATGGGCTTGCATCTTCCTCCTTTATTTGGTTCGCTCCCCTTTTTATATAATCACCGGGCAGAGATTTCAAGGAGGGGCTTTGAAAACTTGGGCGAAATATTTTAAGATGATGACGTCGCGCCCAAACATGGAATTCGAAGATAGGTTGAAGCTTCTCAAAAGAGAGCGGTCTTCCCGAAAAAAGGCGGGTTCAGTCGATAAGGCCTGGCAGCAAATCGACCAGAACTCTCAGCTTTCGACGAAGGAAAAATTGGAAAAGTTGATCACCTTGACCAAAACCGGGACCAAAAAGAAGGAGAAGCCAGAGCATCTCGAGCCGCAGGCGAGAAAACCATTGCAGGTGTTCGAGGATCATTTCTCAGGACAATCGAGATACGGAAAAATATCCTTGGCTTTAGGCCTCAAACTCAACGGAGAAGTTCTTTCGCTTTTGAGCCGCGACCGGAGTTTTGGCGACCGCGACCTTTCCAGCGCGGTTTTTCTCGACCTCGAAACAACCGGGCTTTCCGGCGGGGTCGGGGTGGTCCCTTTTCTCGTTGGCCTGGGCTTTTACAGGGACGAGAAGTTTCATGTCCTTCAGTTCTTTCTCGGGGACCTCGCTGAAGAGGAACGCCTGGTTGAAGAGCTCAGGCAGTTCTTCGAGCAGATGGATTTCCGGTCTGTTGTCAGCTTCAACGGGAAAGGCTTCGACCTGCCGCTTCTCGAGACGCGATTTATACTTCACGGCCAGCCCCTCGTCCTCAGCGGCCTGCCTCACCTCGACTTCCTTTTTTCGGCTCGAAACCTCTGGAGCCACAAACAGGAAAGCTGCCGTCTTTATCACCTGGCCCGCGAAATCCTTGAGGCCGAACGGGATGAGGACATCCCTGCGGCGGAAATTCCCGCGCGCTATTTCCAATACCTGAGGTCGGGCGATTTTTCGCTGATGGAACCCGTCCTTTATCATAATCGGGAGGACATTCTTTCTCTGCTCGGGGTCGTTATCTTGGGCGGAAGAATTCTGGCCGAAGAAAAAGAAGAAAGTTTGGAAGAATTCGCCGACGCAATGGACTTATTCGGCGCAGCCAAGGTGCTGGAGAAAACCGGGCAACTCGACAAGTCCGCCAGTTTCATCCGTAAGGCTCTGGAGGGCAGGCTGTCCGAGGATGTCGCTCTAGTGGCCAAAAGGAAGCTGGCCTATTATTTCAAGAAGAACCAGGAATGGGACAAGGCCGTCAGCCTCTGGCAACAGATGACACCCCAGAATCAGCTCTTCTGCTACCGGGAGCTGGCGATGTATTACGAGCACAGGCAGAAGGACTTTGTCAAAGCTCGGGAAATCGCCGAGGAAGGGTTGGCCCTGGCCATGGGCATTTCCCGGAACTATGAGGAGGATTTCGCTCATCGCATCGAAAGGCTGAGAGCCAGATTCAGCCGGCTGACAAAACTCGCCAAGTGATGAGGCCGAAGCCATAAAATTATGTCTGTCGCGTGGTGGATACTCTTCTTTTTCTCGAGGCGAGTCTCTTTAAGAAAAGTGAAATCGTCTGGGGTCGTAGCCGCGGACCTCGAACCCTGAGAAAAAGGCAAGAAGGGGGGCTAACCTTTAGGGGTGAGACGGGGCAGTTTAAAAGGGGAGCTGGACGAGGGAAATTTCCTCACCTGATTCATCCTAAGAGGGGATTGCTGAAACAGAGGGGAAAAAAGAAGAATAATACAGATTAAGATTCTCTATAAAGAGAGCTAAGTTATGGCCAAAACTCGGGGCGGCTTGTATCGCACGACTAAATCTATTAGAATGGCCGAAAATGTCTATTTTTCTAAGTCTTTTCCAAGGAAAGATAAGGAGCGGGGCAAACGGCAAAACGGCCGATCTTTGAATTGAGTGGACAAATGAAAAGACAAAAACTGAATCCAAAGGGCTTCACTTTTATCGAGGTTGTTCTTGTTGTGGCCATCATCGGGATCTTATTGGTCATGGCCTATCCAAACATCATGAGTTCGTTGGAGACGCGGGGTCTGGAAAACAGGGCCAGAGAAGTGCTGACAACGCTGCAGCAAGCCAAATTCCAGGCGGTCAAGTTTAAAGTGAACTTTCGCGTCCGGTTTGACAATACCCCGGGGCGTTGGATTTATTTTCTGGAACGAGAAACCGACCCCGATACCTGGGTTGAGGTTCCGGGATTCGCGCGAAGATACATCCCGTCGAAATATGTTGTTACAATTAACGTGCCCAACCAGGCTGTGGAATTCTCACCCCTGGGAATTATCATTAACTACAGCACGACACAGCATAATATTTCCCTTCAAAGTACTATCCTCCAGAGACAGAGTCAGCCAAGCACAAGAACCATAAATATTTTTGCCGGAGGGTCTATCCAATATGTCAAGTCGTCCTAGATTTTCAGAAGAATGGGGGAATAATATGAGACCAAGAAAAATCAACCGGACAAAAAAGTCGGGATTTACTCTGATCGAAGCTGTTGTGGGGATCGCTCTCATGGCCATCGCCGTGCTTGGCCTGGCCGAAATGTTCATGCTGAGCGTCATGAACAACATGCGCTCCGACCGGATGACCAATGCCTCATTCCTGGCCCAGCAGCAGGTCGACATGCTGCGGAACCTGACCGTAGATGAGCTAACCCTGTTTGGATCCGCTAACGGCATAGACCTCAACGGCGACGGGACGATGGACATCGTCAAAGATGAGCTCCTTGATCTCAACGGCGACAACCTGAACGACTATAGGAGAGTGACAGAGTTCCAGCGCCTTTCCGGCAACTCATGGGAACTGGAAGTCCTGATCTTTACAGCAGAACAATTTAGCAGAACCCGGGTTGAGCTTCTCCAGAACCCCCAGAACTATGGGGTCAGGGCGAGGGTCAACACGGTGATCAGCCGATAGATTGGAACAGGAAAAAAATGAGCAAAAGAACTCCTTGTCAAATTGGAAAGCAAAGAAAGCGTGCTTTGAGGCGGGGATTCACCCTCATTGAGGTGATGGTGGGAGGATCGGTAATGCTTGTTGTCGTTGTGGCCGCACTAGCCCTTTATATGACGAGCAATAAGCTGGCTGTGGACCAGAACATGTATGCTGAGCTCCAGCATGATGTCCGCTCCGCCATGTATTTCATCACGAGGGACCTCCGGATGGCTGGAGTCGGGCTGCCGGTTGAATTTTCCGGATATTATTTCGAAGGAACGGACAACGAAAATCAGGGCGCCGGAGCTGCAGTGAATCCAGACCGGATACGCTTCTTGGGGAATATTGAAGATCCGCTCTCCTTCCGTATCCAGAATTATAATGGCTCTTCGATCAATTTGTCAGTAGATGATTTCAGCTTCGAACAGCATCCCTATTCCGATGAATATTATGACAACAAGATGGTCCTTATCTTGCCCAATCCCAGCTCTGGCTGTAATTCGGGCCAAGTAAGACAGCTCACCCATATAACCCATTCTGAGTATGGAACAAATGAAAAACTCAATTGTTCTCCCGGCTTGGCCCCGGGAATCGATCCTCCCGGAGGCCTGTCTGGTACATGTGGAAGCTCCAACGATTACGACGGCGGGTTGGTAACGTTTATCAACGTCACAGAGTATTGGCTGGACGTAACGGGCAATTACCCCGGGCTAACCCCGGGACTCAACGGTTACATTGGGAACGGGCAGGGGTCGATTCTCTACATGACGATGAACGCGGTGCACTACCCGCTCGCGCAAAATGTCGAAAACCTGCAATTCGAATATAACGGAGACCTGGATGATAACGGGCAGTTGGACGGGTTTGTGCCCTGGCAGGACACCTGGACTCTCGACCAAGTCAGCAGTATTCGGCAGGTCAGGATTCTAGTCCTCGGAAGTACGCCCCGGCCGTTCGTCAGTGTGTCTGGGACGGCTCCGGGCAACAACTATCTGTATCAAAGGCCCGTCATTTCCAATGACCCGAACGGCCTGGGCCAGCCCGACCGGCACAAGAGATTTCTCCTTGAATCCACCTCCAACGTTAGAAACATGTCCTTGAATGTCTATAACACGGGCACACGCTAGTGAGGGCGAAAATGAAGCAAGACAAAAAGCGAAATGACCGAGGTACGGGTTTGATTGTTCTTGTTATCGTGACCGCCTTTTTGCTGGCCGTGGGCATACTCGTCCTTTATGTGACAGGAACTGGTCCGCAGGTCGCCGGGAATCTTCGGCTTCAGGAGCAAGCGTTTAACGCTGCTGAAGCCGGGTTCGACAATGCCTGGAGCGCGCTGGAAAGCTACTTTATCGCTTCCGGATGGGAGAATTTTGATGGACACTATGTCACCCAGCCGACCGGCATCGACCTCCCTGCCGATGTTAACTATTTCCGAAAGAAGACAGACCAGGAACTCCTGACCATGCTTGATCAAGACGGGGACGGCAATGCCGACGATCCCAATGTCGTATTCTACAGAATCCCCTATGTCCTCAATCCGAGCGGAGGATTGGACCCCCGATATACCTATACGGCTTTTCTGATCGATGATGAAGCCGGCGGAGGCACGCCCGACGCCTATGACACCCTCCTCATTTGTATCGGGACTGTCCAGATCCAGGGGCGGATCATCGCGACCTCAAGGCTTGAAATCGGGTTGGCGACGCAATTGCCCGGGGGGCCATAAATAAAACAAAAGAATAAAGGAAAAGGAAGAGGAGAAGGAAAAATGAATAGACTCAGAAAAGCGGCGGGGCTATTTTTTCCGATCCTGGTTATCGGCGCTTTTTTTGCCCTGAAATTCTGGGCCCAGCAGGGCTGCACCGAATATTCCCTGGGCTTCAGGGAAACGTTCGATACGACGACCTATAAGGATACTTCCCAGGGCCCTGACGGAATGCCTATATGCTCGGTAGACAAGTGGGGGCAGGGATATATTATCCTCAATAAAAGCGGCGAAGAATTCGCCATCAGTAATCCCAATTACATCCCCATTTGGATCAACACGGTCACAGCCAATGACTTCGACCTGGACGGCTGGCCGGACCTGGTCGGCTCGAGCTCCAGTTACAACAACGTCCTTGCCTTTGTCAAAAACATGGGCGCAGCCGGTCAGATCGGGACGTTCACCATCACCCAATGGATCGCCGGCACGGGCTCCGGTGGCATTCCAACTGGAGGGTACAGCGGGCAGCCCGTCGACACGAGCGGACACTGCGGCCTGACTTCTGGCGATTATGATGATGACGGCGATTACGACTTCCTATTTATCGTATCCCAGGATAATCCTCCCAATTATACGATCAAGAGAATTTGGCTTTATCGAAACAATATAAAAGAGACGGGGACTCTCTCCTTCACCCAGATCGACAGAACAAGCGACTGGAGTGCGACCATAAAGGGAATCGCCTGGTCCGCAACCATGATGCAGTCAGTTGACTTGAATAAAGATGGCGCCCTGGATATTCTTGTGGGGAATAGAGCCGGGGAAGTCATCAGGCTTAACAATAACCAGGCCAAAAGAGTCCTTACTCAAAACAACAAATTCACCTTGAGCGTCCTCCTGACAAGCGCTCGGACCGGCTGGGGACCCAAGGGCGTTAGCACCATTTCCGTCGGTGATTTTGATAAGGACAATGACCTGGACATGATTTTGGGAAGTGTGAGTTATCCGGAGTTGCAGTACTGGAAGAATGATGGGACGGGCAATTTTGGCACGACGCCGTCCAAGACTTATACGGACCCCACGAAAAACATCCATAACGCCTTTTTTGATGGGGCGGCCACTTGTTCTATTGCTTATGATTTTAACAGAGATGGATGGATAGACCTAATCGTCGGCACGGACGACTGGAACTATGACACCGACAGCATCCCGGATAGCTATGACGGAACAGGCATCGGCGGGCAGTGTTATTATTTTAAGAATAACGGCCAGGGAGACTTTATCCAGAAGCTGCTCTTTGACGGCCAGCTGGCGTCTCCGACGGTCTGGGACTTTGACCTGGGAGTGAATTGGGACTATAACAATGACGGGCTCATGGATTTCCTGATCGCTGACGGAAACCATTCCGAAAAATACTATCTGTTTACAAACGCCGTAGCCGATGTCTATGCCCTCTATGGGCTGGCTCAGTCCACCAACATTACTCCATCCCTTAATCCGAATCTCTTTGCCATCACTCGCGTGAAGATCATCAATTTGCAGCAGAGTGTCATCGGGGGATCCAGCACAGGGCTGGAAGTAACGTATTATATTTCCAACAATGACGGGAAAGACTGGGAATTTTATGCCAAGTTTTCTGCCGACGAGATCAGAACCTACGCCGAACTGCCCTGGCACACTTTCATAAACTATGGCAGCAAACTCAAATGGAAAGCCGAGTTAAGAGCTTCCGACGACAACATTGCGGAGTTTCCCAATTCTTCCTACGAAACTCCCCGAATCGACAACATTGAGTTCGATATTATCTATGTGGACAGAAGAGAATATTCTCGGACATCCGTGGCGGCGACAGTCGTGGACGATAGCGGCCAAAGGATCGAGCTCATCATCGGCGGAACATTTTATTACCCGGGCTGGCAGGGTCACCTTATCGCCTACGACGTTACCGCCATGACCCCGGTCAACTCAACCTACTCCGAGCTCAGGACAGTGAGCCGGTCCAACCTCTCTTCTCCGACTGGAAGAGAGATCGTGGCGCCCGGCGTTACTCTTCGTTGGGATGCAGGAAGCCTGCTCAATAGCCGTTTGCCTGAAAGCCGGGTCATCTATACGGCTATTCCTGATACCGGAGGCACGCTCAACC
>CAZLFV010000018.1:0-36426 GCA_964558915.1 uncultured Eubacteriales bacterium
GAGCGAAGCGAAGTGATCCGACGAAGTCGCCGCGAGCGCAGCGTGGCGGTCTCACCGGACAAAGATGAGATTCCTCGCTTTGCTCGGAATGACCCCTTCGGGGGGTAGATCGCCACGCACCCAATGGGTGCTCGCGATGACAGGGAAAACATCCGCCTATCAATTTAGAGAGGAATAGGCTGCCTCTTCGTCTGTCCGGCAAAAAGACAGCCTATTCGAGGGAATGGATGGATAGGTAAGCAAAATGTATGGGAAACTCCCGGAAAAAAGGAGGAAAATAAGGGAGGCGCTTTCTTCTCTGGGAGCTGTTTTTTGTCATCTTGGCCATCTCATTAATATATACGCAGAAAAAAGGAAAAGAGTTTCATTTTTGCGTTGAACTTTTAACTCCCCCTTCGCTAAGTTCAAAAAATATTTTAACACAACTTATTAGTAAAAAGCAAGCATTTTTTTTCAATTTTTGAAAAGTCGCCGTTGAAGGACTCTCCCGGCACTTTTTTCGCTGAAATCATATCAGATTTGACACAATTTCTCATCCAGTTGCTGAAAAATGTGCTCTTTTTTCGCCTTTTTTGACTCGATTCTCCGTTTTTTTATAAAATAAAACAAAGAAACCTCTAAAATACCGCCTTAATTCCCTCAGGAGGGTGAGCATGGACAGAGACACTTTTCGGCGATTTGGCCATCAATTTGTGGACTGGGTTGCGGACTATTTTGAGGAGGTCGAGAAATACCCTGTCATGGCGCACGTCAAACCCGGCGAGGTTAGGGCCATGTTGCCCTTAGAACCACCTGCCCGGCCCGAGCCCATGGAGAGCATATTCCGCGATTTTAAGCAAATCATTCTGCCTGGCATCACCCATTGGCAGCATCCCTCCTGGTTCGCCTATTTCCCTGCCAACAACAGTCCCGCCTCTGTCCTGGGGGAAATCCTCACCGCTGGAATCGGCGCCCAGTGCATGCTCTGGCAAACGTCTCCTGCCGCCGAGGAGCTTGAAGAGCTCGTCCTGGACTGGCTTAAACAGATGTTGGGGCTGCCCGAACAAATGACAGGCGTGATCCAGGATACCGCTTCGACGGCCACCTTGTGCGCTCTTCTTAGCGCCAGGGAAAAAGCAACCGGTTTTGAGTCTAACCAAACGGGCTTGAGAGAAAACCTGGTTGTTTATTCCTCGGTTGAGACGCACTCGAGCATCGAAAAGGGGGTGAAAATCGCCGGCTACGGGAGAGACAACCTGCATTTAATTCCCACAGACAAGACTTTTGCCCTGGTTCCAGAAAAGCTCGGGCAGGCCATCCGCGAGGACAAAGAAAGAGGCCTGAAGCCTGCCTGTGTGGTTGCGACCATTGGAACGACGTCCTCAACCGCAGTCGACCCGCTCAGAGCGATCGGCGAGATCTGCAGGCGTCATGGCCTCTGGCTCCACGTGGATGCTGCTTTCGCCGGCTCGGCCGCCATACTTCCGGAAATGAAGTGGATGCTGGACGGAGCAGAGGACATGGATTCTTTTGTCTTCAACCCCCACAAATGGCTGTTCACAAATTTTGATTGTTCCGCTTATTTTGTCAAAGACCCGGCGGCGCTTGTCCGGACGTTCGAGATCCATCCCGAATACCTCAAGACCGGCCTGGACGCCAGAGTCAAGAACTTTCGAGACTGGGGCATCCAGCTGGGTCGCAGGTTCCGGGCTCTGAAATTGTGGTTTGTGATCCGTTCCTACGGAGTGGAGGGACTGCAGGCCATGCTCAGGGAGCATATCCGCCTCGCCCAATTGTTTGCCGGCTGGGTGAAGGAGAACGGGAAGTTCGAGCTCATGGCGCCCGTTCCGTTCAGCTTGGTCTGCTTCCGCTTGAATGACGGCAGGGAGGAGCAGTCTCTGGACGCGCTAAACAAAAAGTTGCTCGAAAAAATCAACGCGACGGGGCAAGTTTTTCTAACTCATACGACACTGGGCGGTCGGTACGTCCTGCGCCTGGCGGTCGGGCAGCGAACAACAGCGGAGCGACACGTCCGCGCGGCCTGGGAGTTAATCCTCCAAAAAACCGAAGAGCTGATCCGGTCCTGAGGAAGACAGACTCGCTCCCCAGATTTTATCTCTTCGGCCTGAACAGCCCTTCCGGTTTTGCGCCCATCAGACCGGCCTTGACGATGTCCTTGTCCGCCAGGCTGAGCGAGCGAACCATGGCCGGGGTCAGCACCCGGAAATGCCGAATTTGGTTGAGCTTATCGCCGATGTATCCGATATCTTCGTCTGTTGTCATCCAGTTCCGTCTGTCAAACTGCCTGAGGTTGAGGGGCAGGGAATAGCTGCGCATGGTCTTTTGCCCGAGAGGATTAAAGTAGACGTCGAAATAGGACATGACCAGTTCCCGGAGGCTTCTATAAACAGGCTCGCGGTAGCGAAGGACAGTATAGTTGGACTTGGCCACTGCCCCCCAATGCCCCCGTTTTTTAAAAACAGCGAGGACGTGGTCGTCGTCATTCCAGGATTCAATGTCCACGACGAGGGGTTCGTGGCCGATCATTCGCAGCGCTGCGGCGGCAAAAAGAGCGCCTTCGAAACAGTTGGCCTTTCTGTCTTTGATAACCCAGCGAGGAGAGCTGGTCGCATATATGGGGTCATAGGCGATGGCATTGAGATAGTGCTGAATTCTTATTGGGCTCGAGAGCCTCCGGAACAGGCGCAGCTCTCGTTTTGTCCAGGGAATCGAACCCTTCATTCTCTGATAACAGCGCTATCCATAGCGCCCATTTTAGGGGGCGTTCTCAGTCCGGCAGCCCGGGCTTCTTGAAGAACTCGGACGCCGGGATGACCTTCACGTTCTCAGTTTTGACCTGGAGAGGATAGCTTTCGATGATCTTGTCTTCGTCAAGGACCGCTTTAGGCATATCTGGATTGGCGTAGGTGATGGGAGAAACGGCATTCTCCACCAGGGCCTTTTTTAGGCTTTCCCCATCTTGCGTGATCACGGCGATATAAACATTCTCGAAATTGAGGTACTTTTTAATGGCCCGGTTGATATCTTCCCGTGTGATCTTCGGCAGCCGCGCCTGGACTTCAGCAAGAAAATCCTTGTAGCCATAGTAATGGGAATCCATCTGCCAGCCGAGCCGCTCGTTCAGAGTCTGGGCATAAAGCTTGGTGTAATTCAGCAGGTAAGTCCGGACCATCTCGAACCTTTCCTCGGAGATTCCCTCTTCCACGAGCCTTTTGAGCTCAAGGAGGGCCTGGCGGATGACGAAGTGGCGATTGGAATTGGCCAGGGGACGAATCCAGATGGAAAAATATTGCTGCTGCCGGCAGTAATTGGTCGAAGGGAACTTGTCCCGGCCCTGGATGAAATGCTCGATATAGGCGTAATCGCCGTAATTCTGGCCTCTTTGCTCGCGAATCTTCTGAAAGAGGAGGGAGACGTGCTGGCGGTGCTCGCCGAAATGCGAACCGGCAATCCAGAGGGCGAAGAAATCTTTGCTCGAGCGGCTGAGAGAGACGGGGAAGCCCATGGATATGGCGGTGGCCGGAGTCTGCTTGTCGGCGATAATGAATTGGAGCCCCTGACGCGGACGCTGGGCAGGCAGGCTCAGTCGGGGAGTAAAGGATTGGGGAAGCACCGAAAAATCAGTCACAACTTTGGCGGGAAAATCCGCCGGATATCCTCCGGCTAGGCCGACAGTAATGTTGCCCTGGACCATCTGTTCTTTATAGAGCGCTTTGACATCGTCCAGCGTGATTCCGCTCACCGTTTCGACTGAGCCGGCCGGAATCTGCTGGTAGGGGCGGCCCTCGTAAAGCATCAGGCTCAGGATTTCTTTTCCGAATTGCTCGTCCATGTTGTTGATGATTGTCTTGCTGAGGAAATCGAGCTGGTTGGTTTTGAGGCGGTTGAAGTCGTCCTCGCGGAAACCCGGGTTGAGGAGCATTTCCTTAAAGATGGCGTAGTACTTCTCCAGGTTGTCGCGGTGGATCGTGCCGGAGAATACTGACATCTCCTTATCCACCTGGACTGATACGCTTGCCGCCATGGGATAGAACGCTTTGGCGATTTCCTCGGTGGTCATGGTCTTGGTCCCGCCGTTCGCCAGCATGCTGAGGGTGAGCTGAGTCAGTCCTTCCTTGCCCGCTGGGTCATTCGCCGAGCCGATTTTGATGAGGATCTTGAACTGGATGAGCGGATTGCCTTCGAGCGGCAGGAGCTCGGACGTGAGCATATTCGGGTTTTCCTTTTGGCAGGCGATTGAAATCAGCACCATCCCTGTTAAAAAAATTCCTAAGAGCCAGCGAATCATTGCTTTACTCATTGTGTTTTTCCTTCACTCAGCGTGGCCACGGTGCTGGATGTTTTGACAAAATATTTTTTGGCCATGGCCTGGACATCTTCGGGCGTGACCTTTTCATACAGGCCGAATAGCCGGTTTAGAGTGCCAGGGTCTGCGGTCAGGTTAAGGTAGAAGGCGAGAACGCCGGCCACTCCGTCGGTCGTCCCCAGTTCTTCGGCCAGGGAATATTTGAGGTTGGATTTCACTTCGGCCAACAGCTCAGGCGAAACCAGCTCCGTTTTCAGTCGGTCGAGTTCCTTAAAGATTTCTTCCTCGACATAGGGGAGGTCTTCCTCTTTTTTTATAATTGAGGTCAAAGTCAGAAGAGAGGGATCGCGGGAGTCGTCAAAACTTGCCCCTAGGGTCAGGCACTTTTGCTCCTTGAGGACGAGCTTCTGGTAGAGCGGTGAGGACGGCGAGAAGGCAATCTTTGCCAGGAGGTCGAGCGCCGGCTTGTCGATGATTTCGTCTGAAAAGGCAGGGCCGTGAAACCCGATGGCCAGCCGGGGAAGAGTCCGCGACGGCCAGGGGTAATCAACGCGCTTGGCCTCTTTCTGAGGAGGCTCTGTGGGCGTGACGAGGGTGTAATTCGACCTTTCCCAGGAGCTGTAATATTTCCTGACATACTCCATCAGCTGGTTGTGGTCGAAATCGCCGACGACGAGCAGGATGCTGTTGTCCGGAGCGTAGAATCTCTTCTTGTAGAGCTGGCTGTACTCAAACTGGTTGGGCATATCCAAGATGTCCTTCAGGTAGCCGAGTGTCGTGTGCTTGTAGGAATGCGCCGTAAAAGCGGCATCGCGCAGAATCTCCTCCAGTTTTCTGCCGGGGTTGGAGACGCTGGCGTAGTATTCGCCCTCGATGACCGGAGCCTCGGTCTTCAGCATCTCTTCATCGTAATACAGGTTGATGAACCGGTCCGCTTCTGTCTCGACGACTTTTGCCAGGTTCTCCCGTCCGGCGAAGACAGTGAAGTAGCAGGTGAAATCGTCGGTGGTGAACCCGTTCGTCCCTGCTCCCAGCCGGGTGAGAAAATCGTCGTAGGCGGCACGGGGGACTTTTTTTGTGCCCTTGAACATTATGTGCTCGAAGAAATGGGCGAAACCGGATTTCCCGGGTTCGACCTCGTTGCGGGACCCGGACCGGACGACGGTGTAATAAGAGATAATGTTTGGGTTGGGAAGCGGGACGGAAACGACCTTGAGCCCGTTTTCCAGCTCCTCAATCTTGTAATTGTGGGGAAAGACTTCTGAGCTTTGGAGGGGATACGGAAAGGCGAGGACAAGAAAAAGGGCGAGGCCGAGGGAAATGAACCTAAGCATGGGTGAAGCCTCCTTGTGTCTATAAATTCCGGAAACGCTTGATTCTTACCACGCGGGGCCGAAGTCTTTCTTGAAGGCGTCGGCCAGTCTTCTGCCCCAGTTGTCCAGGGCGTCGAGCTTGCCCAAGAAAAACCTGAGCACCGGCGGTTCAGAGACAAACTTTAATCCTTTGACGAGCTGCCGGTTCTTGTACAGCCACTGGAGCCGGTCGATGATGTATTCGATGTGGGAGACCGTATAGACTCTTCTGGGCAGGGCGATTCTCGCGAGCTCCAGGTCGGCATAGACTTCTTTGCCCTCTTTGTCGCGGTCCGTGGAAATCGTGCCCCGCTCCATCGCCCTGACTCCGGAAGCGATATAAAGGGCGGCCGTCAAAGCCCCGGCGATGTATTGTTCTTTCGGGATATGGGAGACGAATTTCCGGGCATCGATATGGCAGGCCAGTCCGCCGGGAGGCGTGACGACAGGGATACCAATTTCATCGAGCTTTTCCACGAAATATTTTATCTGTTCGATGGCGCAGCCTGCCACGGATGGGTCGACCATTTCCCGTAGCCCGACGGCCATGGCGCCGATCTCCCTCATCGACATGCCGCCGTAGGTGTAGAATCCTTCATAGAAAGGCAGCCAGGGCTCGATCGGCTCAATCAACTCTTTTTTGTTTGTGGCGATGAACCCGCCCCTCACGCAGGTGTTCTTCCGGCCGCTCATATAGAAGATGTCGGCCAGGCCGCACATTTCCTTAACAATCGCTCCAATGGTCGTGTTCTCGTAGCCGTTCTCTCTTTTCCAGATAAAGTAGCCGTTCTCCGAGATCAAGCTGCCGTCGATAACCAGAAGGAGGCCATGCTCGTCGCAGATCCTTCTGACCTCTTTGAGGTTTGCCATCGAGAACGGTTGCCCGCCCAGGAGGTTGGTTGTTGCTTCCATGCGGACATAGCCGATCTTTTCCCGTCCCCATTTTTTGATTGCGTCCTTGAGTCTCTGGATATCCATGTTCCCTTTGAAGGGATGGATGCTCTTGGTTTTCAAGGCTTCGTCCGCATAGAGCTCCAAGCACGCGGACCCGCCGGTCAATTCGATGTGACCCTTGGTCGTCGTGAAATGATAATTGGTGATGATCGCGCCGCCAGGTTTGCTGAAAATCTTGGACAGCAAGTGCTCAGCCGCCCTTCCCTGGTGGACGTTCAGCACGTGCTCGTAGCCCAAAATATCTTTGACGGCGTCGGCGAACTCATAAAAGGTCATGCTGCCGGCATAGGCGTCATCTGTCTTGATGAAGGCGGCGAATTGATTGTCGCTCATGGCGTTGACGCCGCTGTCCGTGAGCATGTCCAGGAAAATGTCTTTTGTCTTGAGCTGGAACGTGTTATACCCTGCCTGGGAGATGGCCTGAAGCCTTTCTTCGGCGGGGACGAGTTCCACTTTCTGCACCATTCTGGCCTTGTGCATTTCTACCGGAATTTCCTTGCCGTTTGCTAATTTGAGAATCACTCTTGTCTCCTCCTTGATTAATTTATAATTTATAAAATATCTTTGAGCGCTTTGATGAGCTTTCGATTCTGCTCGTCAGTGCCGATCGTGATACGCAGGGCGTTGGGAAAGCCGTATTCCTTGATCGTCCGGGTGATGATCCCTTTCCTCCGGAGAGCTTCAAAGATCGTCTGGCTATCTCTGGGGAAGTCGACAAAAATGAAATTCGCATAGGTCGGGAGATAAAACAGACCCAGCTTCTCGTAGGCCTCATAGAGGTACTTTTTTCCGGCTTCGTTTGCGGCCTTGCCTTGTTGAACATGATCATAATCATCCAGGGCAGCCATTCCAGCAATTTGAGAAAGGCGGTTGACATTGAAGGAAATGCGCAGCTTGGCCAGGCTGGCGATGACATCGTCGGAACCGATCCCGTAGCCGAGGCGGACACCGGCCAGGCCGTAAATTTTAGAAAAAGTGCGGAGGATCAGGATATTTTTTCCTTCGCGGAGATACTTCATCGAATCCGGGTAGGCGGGGTCATCGATATATTCGTAATATGCTTCATCCATGACCACCAGGATATTCTCCGGGACATTCCGGAAAAAATCTTCCACTTCTGTCCTGGTGACCATGGTTCCCGTGGGATTATTGGGGTTGGCGATATAAATCAACCGGGTATCATCCCTGACAGCGCGGAGCATCGCCGTGAGGTCGTGGGTATAATTTTTCATCGGGGCTTCGACGAGTTGAGCGGCAGCGATATGGACGGCGATCTTGAACCAGATAAACGCGCTGGCGCTGGCCACGCCCGAATTCTCCGGGCTAAGATAGGCCAGGGTCACGAGAGGAAGGATCTCGACGGAGCCGTTGGCGACGAAAATATTCTTTGGCTCGACCTTTAATCTCGCGGCCAGTTTTTGTTTGAAATAGAAGCAGTTATCGTCCGGGTAAAGAGAGGAGTCCTTGAGAGCTTTCTTCATGGCCTTGAGGGCCAGTGGGGATGGGCCCAAAGGATTTTCGTTGGACGCCAGCTTGATGATTTCCCCCTTCAGGTTCAGCTCCCGGGCCACTTCCTCGATCGGCTTGCCCGGCTTGTAGGTGTCAATCTTCTTTAAGAAGTCTCGCGACCGGATCACATGCCCTCCCTAAAGACAGAGTATTATATCCAAAATCCGGGCCAATGGAAAATGTCAAGCTACCATATTCCGGGCCAAATGAAAAGACAAAAAACATGGTTCTTAATCTTCGACCAGGGTCAGCCATTTCCGGTATTTTTTGATGGAGTTAAAGCTTAAGCCTGTTATTTCAATTCATAATAATAAATCCTTCTGTGCAAGACCTTCTTGATTACGCCCTTGGTGACGAGCGCATTGAGGCTCCTGCAAATTGTCTTTTTGTTTTGTCCCAGAGTCTCGGCCAAATCCTTCAGGGAGGCCGGCCTCCTCCGGATATAAGAAAGGATGGCCTGAGCCGAGTCTTCGGGAGCAGGAGAGGGAGGCTGTCCTTCAGTATCCGCAGTGACCTCGGCCTGGCCGCCCAGCTTCTTCTTGACATCATCGAGTTCCCGCGGGCTCAGGGGCCGAGCCCATTTTTCGGCCGGAGGACGGACGACCGTATTGAGCTGGACTTTATCTGGATTAATCCTGGCAATGGCTTTTCTCAGGGCCTTGATCTCCGCCGGCGAGTCATTCACTCCTTTAACCAGCATGACCTCCAGCCAAATCTGCCCCTTGAATTCCGAGCGGAACTTGACCAGCCCGGTGATGATGTCTTCCAGGTTGATGGAAGGAGCAGGCCGGTTCACTTTCCTGAAAGTGCGAGCTGTGGCGGCGTCCAGAGACGGAACTACCAGGTCGGCCGCGAGGAGGGCCTGCCGTACCGATTTGCGCGAGAGAAGGGAACTGTTTGTAAGGACGGCGACAGGCACGGACGTGCACTTCTTGATCTCGCGGATGATTTTTCCGATTTCTGTGTTCAGCGTCGGCTCTCCGGACCCGGAAAAGGTGATGTAATCCATCGGCTGGCCGCGGCGCAGGGCTATTTTGACCTGAGGGAGGACCTCCCGGACGGTGAAGAATTTCGCCCGTTTCAGAGATTTATTGGGCGTCCTTCCTAACTGGCAGTATACGCAGTTAAAGGTGCAGGTCTTATAGGGCAGGATGTCGACACCGAGCGAATAACCGAGCCGTCTGGAGTGGACTGGGCCGTAAAGTCGAGAAAGGACCAGGGGCGTTTTCTTTACCGAAGACGGCATTGGTTCTTTATTTGTTCTTATAAAGAGAGATGAATTTTCTGAGCGAGCGGTCGTAGGTTTTTTCAACCGCATTGGGGAAGAAGCAGGCCGGGAGTTCTTCATTGCTCCAATGATAAGCCAGGCATTCGCAGCAGATCCCCTTCCGGCTGCAGGGCTCATAGGAACAGTTGCAACGTTCAAGATTCTTTTGGCTGCGGCATTTTTCCATGAGTCCTCCGCTCGTTCGCCTCTCTCGTGAAGCGCGGAAGGAATAAGGATAGACAACCCCCGGGGAAAAGGCAAGGAATTTCTCGGACAGATAAGGTTGTCTTTAGCGGGAAATTTTTATATACTGCTTGCGTCTGAGCAGAAAAATGAGGGCAACTCGGAAAGGCTATGGCGAAAAAGAAGCCCGAGCCGGGCTTGAGGCCAGGCTTCCCCAGATTGAAATATTTCCCAATCAGTTTCCCGATTATGAAATCGCCATCGAGATCAAGGAATTCACCTCGGTCTGTCCCAAGACGGGCCTTCCGGATTTCGGGACGATCACGATCCGCTACGTTCCCAAGAAGTCTTGCCTCGAGCTCAAATCTTTAAAAAATTACATCCTGGGTTACCGCAACCTGGGCATCTTCTATGAAAACGCCGTTAACCGGATTCTTGAGGACATTGTCGCAGCTTGCCGGCCTGTGAGGGCCACAGTCACAGGAGAATTCAACCCGAGAGGAGGGATCCAGTCCGTTGTGGAAGCTCGTTTTCCCCGCTCCCGCCGAAGCCCGAAATAAATTCGAGATTTTTCCCCTCCTTTTAACTCGATTCGTCTTTTCTCTTTACTTTCATAAACAGAGCAGGGCTAAATGAGAACAGATAACATATCCAGGTTCGGGGCAACAGATGCGTGGATGCTGCTGGCTGTGCTGATCTGGGCCTTGAACTTTTCCTTCATCAAAATCGCTCTCCGCGAGATCTCCCCTAACGGGTTCAACGGTCCGCGTTTGGCGCTGGCCGCGCTTCTCTTGCTTGTCGTTCTCTGGCGGAAGGAGGGGAAGATCTCACTCGACGGGGCGGATCTTCGGAAGGTGATCATCCTCGGCCTGATAGGGAATACCGCGTATCAGCTTCTTTTTATCAACGGGTTCAGCCTGACCACGGCTTCAACGACATCTTTGATCATGACCATGACGCCCATCTTCATCGCCCTGATGAGCGCGGTTTTTATCCGCGAGCGGATTCACTGGGTGGGATGGTTAGGAATTGCGATTTCCTTTTTCGGGCTTTATCTCATTATCTTCAGCCAGAGCGGTTTTTTGTCTCTTGCCGGACAAAGTCTGAAAGGGAACCTCATGATTCTCCTGGGGAACCTATTCTGGGCGGCCTACACCGTCTTCTCCAAGCCTCTGCTTGAAAAAATATCGCCCCTCAAACTGACTTCACTCACCTTGGGTATTGGGGCGCTGTGTTATCTTCCCTTTGCAGCCAAGGAGATTATCGAGCAGCCCTGGCATTCTGTCTCATCAAAGGGCTGGGGATCTTTTTTCTATTCTTCCATTCTGGCCATCGCCGTGAGCTATGTAATTTGGTATTCATCAGTCCGGCGGGTGGGAAATACCAAGACGGGAATCTTCAACAACATCACCCCGGCTTTGACCGTATTCTTTGCTTATCTTTTTCTCCATGAACGCGTCAGCGTCCAGGAAGTGGCCGGCGCCGTGGTCATTCTTTTTGGTTTTTATCTGACCCGGTCGGGTGACCGCTGGTTTGAGCGAAAAAGAAGGCTAATTTAACGAATGCCGAGAATTTTATGGACCTGAACGGATAAACGGACATTGTCCAGACCGGCTTTGAGGGACTCCTTGACCAATTTCCGGGCCAGGTTCTGGCTCCAATGCGTGTTGGACTGCGGCTGAACCAGGATGGGGGTTGTTCGAGGAAAAGCCCGGCGCAATTTCTTTATGATTCCAAGATTCAAGTCTTTGGTGGCGACAAGCTTGACCTCTCTGGCCAGGCGCCGGTAGGGAGCGCAGAAAACAAATGTTTTGGGCTTCGGAGAGATCGAGAACCAGTCCGCGGCCATCGGATAGTACCGCGTGGCGTTCGTCTCCACCTGGACCTTGAATTTTTCCTTCTTGAGAAAGCGCGTGAGCCGGCGGAGATCCTGGAGCAGAGGTTCGCCGCCCGTCAAGCAAACCCAGCTCGCAGGAAAACGCTTGCGGATTTTCTTTATTTTCTCGAGGGCCTTTTTGGCCGAATAATCCTGGCCTCCCTGCCAGGCGTATCTTGTATCACAGAAGGGGCAGCGGAGGTTGCAGCCGGCAAAACGGACGAAGATTGTAGGCTCGCCCTGACGGAGGCCTTCTCCTTGAAGGGAGGGGAAGATCTCAACGATCTTCAGTGTAGGTGGCCGAGGCATCCTCTGATTCCCAGACCGTCACTTCCTTAACGGGGAAGTGTCTTTTGAGCTCCGAGAAAAAGTGGCGGGCCAGGTTCTCTGCGGAGGGGTTGAATGGATACACTTCGTTGAGGTGAGTATGGTCGGGGAGAATCTCGGCCAACTTCGCCTTGATCCGGGCAAAGTCGACCCCGATTCCGGTGGCGTCGAGCTCGCGGACTTCAATGACCGCCTCGACTGCGAACGTGTGGCCGTGGATTTTTTCGCACTTCCCATGATAATCCTTGAGGAAGTGAGCGGCCTGAAATTTGTCCCTGACCCTGAGTTGCCAGCTCATAGCTTGCCCTCCTTTTTTAACCTCTGGAGGAGATGGTCTTGCGCTCCGACATCCCGCCAGGCCCTTGCGCGCAGCAGGCAGGAAGAACATTTGCCGCAGGGAATCTCTGCGCCGCGATAGCAGGAGATCGAGTAAGAATAGTCCGCGCCCAGCGCCAGGCCCTTTTTAAGGATATCGGCTTTTCTCATGCGGATGAACGGGGCGATGATTTTCATCTGGCGATTTCTGGAAGCGGGTTTTGTTCCTTTGACGACGGCCTCTTCCATAGCTTTGACGAACGCGGCGCGGGTATCAGGATAATGAGGAGAATCGATTATGTTGAACCCGCAGACGATCTCCCGGAGGCCGTGGACTTCGGCCCATGCCGCCGCCAGAGAGAGAAAGATGCCGTTGCGAAACGGAACGTAAGTGAGAGGGATGCCGCGTCCGATTTCTTCGGTGCTGTCGCATTCGGGAACAGGAATATTCGGGTCGGTCAGAGCCGAGCCCCCGACCTGGCCGAGGTCCACGCGGAGAATGACCTGAGGCACATTGAGCCGACGGGTCAGCCGGCGCGACAGAGTAAGCTCGACGCGGTGACGCTGGCCGTAGTCAAAACTCAGCGCAGTAATCCTATCATAAAGGGACCGGGCCCAGTAGAGGGCGGTGGTGGAATCGATCCCGCCAGAAAAAAGGACGAGGCATTCTCTCATCAGGACCGCTCCCAGTGTGATATTAAAGGAGACGCCGGCTTTTTTCAAGACAGATGGCTCGCGGCGTGGGCTGGCATCCATCCCACCCAATCTGAAGTGATATCCATTTTGCTACCTACGGCTTTATGCTTGCTATCTACACGGCCTTCTGGGATACTATCCATCCGAATCGCCGATGGCTGAAGAAAACAGCGTGAGAAAGGTCTTCGAGCTTCTTACCCGGGCCGGGAGAGAAAAAAACGTCACGGTCCGGGACGACCAGGGCGATTTCTCTACCTTCCGGGATGCAGCTCAACTTTGGCGGGCAAAACGAGGCCGTTTCCGTTTGATCGACACCGGGAAGTTCAGCGTCTTTGAGCTCGAATGGCTGGCCGAAGCCGGGTCGGATATCTATACCTCCAACGACGCCCGGCCCCACGCGGGGGAGGTTGGACTTTTAGCCCGTGCCTGCGTCAGAGGGAAGGCGATCGTTGCCTATTTCCATCAGGGAGGTCTCGCCAGAAACGCGGAGACCGAGTCGGCGTCGTTTTCGTTTCTCCAGGGAATCGGGCAAAGCGGCGCATACGTTTATCTGACGAACAGGGATAGAGAGTGCAGTTTTCCGGACCTTGCCGAATTGGCCCACACGTGCCGGAGGGCTGGAACCCGGCTTGTTTATTATCATCACGGACGATTGGCCGTGGGCCTTGAAGAGGTCAGCAGGAACGGAGCCTGGATCCATTGTTCTGATCGCAGTCTGGAAGGGCCCGCAGACATCGGTTTGTTTTTCGACCTCATCGAAGAATCCTCTGCCGCCGGGGCGGGCGTAGTCCTTCACGTTGAGAAAGGAGTGGAGGTGACTTTGCTCCGCGATATTTTGGGCGCCGGTGCCTTTGTCTTCTTCGCCACGCCGCCCGCCGGTCGCGGTTCTTCTCTGCGGCCGTTGGAACAGCAGGCGCGGCGCAGAAAACTCGATTTCAGATTCTATTATCTGTATCCCGACCAGATGCCCTGAGTCCGCTCTCTCCTCGCCTTTCCGCTTCAATTCCTACTATATCTATAGAAATGATAGAAATAACAGGAATTAAATAGATCCCCCTTTCGGGATTGGCGGGAAGAAGAGGGGGCGGCCGTTGAGGAGACAAGATGAACACGGCCGGGGAGCGTTTTTAGCGGATTTTTTGGCGGACTGCTAATCGAACCGCGGGCCACTATTTGTTGTGTCGCCTTTCGAAGACACTCAAAAAAAAGTATCGTTTTTCAAAAAAACTATTGACATTTAGAAAAAATGATTTATATTACATAATGAAATTGAAACGAGAGAAAAAAACGCGAAAGCAAAAGCATAGATAAAATGATCACGATGTTGGGAACGTTCATCAACTTGTGGCGAAGCCAAGCGACATAGCAATGAAAATTGCTTTTATATTCAGCTCCAAGAACGGAATGGCTTCGTCGCTGAACCAACGGCGCATCGAAGAGAGAAGGGAAGAAGAAGACCCTCCACCTGATTGGCTCGCCGAGTGCGACTCTGAGGAGACCATCTTGGCGATTCTCAAAGCGCTCGGCGAGAGGCACGAAGTTTTCCCGATTGAGGCCGATGAAGAGGCCTATGGCCATCTCAAAGAACTCAAGCCCGACCTCGTCTTCAACATCGCCGAACGCCTCGACGGTCCGAATCGCGAGTCGCATATTCCGACCATTTGTGAAATGCTGGAGATTCCGTACACCGGCTCGGACCCGCTGACGCTCGGCCTTTGCCTGGATAAATCGCGGGCCAAAGAAATCCTCGGTTACCACAAAATCCCGACGCCGGCCTTTTGCCTGGCCAATCCCGGTTCTCGGATTCCAGAAGACGTGGTGCTTCCGGCGATTGTCAAACCCCTTTATGAGGGCTCGAGCAAGGGAATCCGGGATAACTCGGTCGTGGACAACCGGCGGGAGCTCGAAGCGCGCGTCCGGGAAGTCCAGGCCCTTTACAAGCAGCCGGTCATCATCGAGCATTTCCTCAGCGGCCGCGAGTTCACTATCGGGGTCCTGGGCAATCCGCCCCGCCTCGAGATTCTGCCGATCGTCGAGATCGACCACAGCCAGCTCCCGCCGGGGGCGAAACCGATATATTCCTACGAAGCCAAGTGGATCTGGGACCAGCCTGAGAAGCCGCTGGAGATTTTCAAGTGCCCGGCTTCGGTCAGTAAAAGTTTAAAGAGACGGATCGAAGAAATCGTCAGGAGAACCTGCGAAGTCTTGAGGATCCGGGATTGGTGCCGGATCGATATCCGCTTGGACGAAAGGGGCCAGCCAAACATCCTTGAAGTCAACCCTCTGCCCGGCATCCTGCCGAATCCGGAGGAGAACAGCTGCCTTCCCAAGGCCGCTCGAGCGGCCGGATATTCCTACTCCGGCCTTCTCCACCGCGTGATTGACGCCGCGGCGTCCCGGTATGGGTTCAAGAGAGTCAGAAAAGATGGAGAGAGAAAATACTCTTATTGGGATCGCGTATAACGTCTTTGAACCGGCCTTAAGCCGGCCCGGAGCGAGCATTTCTGAAGCAACAGTAGCGGAAGTAGCCGGGTCTGTCCTTTCGGCTCTCACGGAAGCCGGCTATAACGCGGTCATCCTTCCTCTTCGAGAAAGCCTGATGAGCCTTCTCCGCCGCATCAAAGAGCTGAAGGTGGATGTGCTCATCAACCTGTGCGAAGAATATCTGGGCCGGCCGCAGCTTGAGGCCAATGTTGCTGCTGTTTTCGAAGCCTTCGGAATCACCTTTACTGGCAACTCCTCCAAAGCCCTGGCCCTCTGCCAGGACAAGTTTAAGTCAAAAGCTATTCTCAATTCATTCGGTCTTCCCACCGCCAAAGGGCGGCTCGTGACTTCGCTCGACCAGAAGCTCGACCTCCGTTTTCCCCTGATTGTTAAGCCCAATCAAGAAGACGCCAGCCTGGGCATCAATCCGGATTCTGTGGTCGATAGCCAGGAGGCCCTGACAAGGAAAATTAGCAAGATACTTACGGAGTACAAACAACCGGCCCTGGTGGAAGAATTCATCCAGGGGAGGGAGTTCAACGTCGCCCTCCTCGAGACGGATAAGCTTGAAGCTTTGCCTGTTTCTGAAATTGACTTCTCGACGATGCCGGAATCTACGCCCCGAATTTGCAGCTACGAGGCGAAGTGGTTTGAAGACAACATCCTGTTTGTGACGACGCCGGCCATCTGTCCCGCACCGATTGATGATTCGTTGCGCAAGCAGCTCCATCAGTATGCCCGGGCGGCTTTCCAGGCCATGGGCTGCCGGGATTATGCCCGGGTGGATTTCCGGATGGACAAGGAGGGCCGGGTCTACATCCTCGAAGTCAACCCGAATCCCGATACCAGCCTTGATGCCGGCTACTGCCGGGCTCTCAAAGCCGCCGGGCTGGATTATGCCCAGTTCTGGAGCCTGATGATCGAGAATGCCCTGCGCCGGAAAGAAGAGCCCTGGTTCAGCTCGGAGGACGTGCGGATTGAATACCCGTTTTTCTGGCACCACGTCCTGGAGAAAGCCTTCAGCAAAAAAGGCCGCAGATGGTCCGAGCAATGACGCAGGAGGACGGCGAAGCAGTCTTGTCACTCATCGAGAAGACGGCCATGTTTACTCCGGTTGAGCTCTCCGTCGCCCGCGAGCTGATCGATATCTACCTCGGCAATCCCCAGCAAAAAGATTACGACATTGTCGTCGTTGAGAACGCCGAAGGCCAGGTCGTCGGCTATATGGCCTATGGCTCCACACCGCTCACCGAGGGAGCGTACGACCTCTATTGGATGGCTGTCGCGCCCAACCAACAAGGCCGTGGTTATGGCAAAGAGCTGGTGCTCTGGCTGGAGAAAAAAGTGACGGACGCGGGAGGACGGTTGATCCTAATTGAGACGTCCTCCCAGCCCAAGTATGAGGGCACGCGCCGGTTCTATCTGGGCTTGGGCTACAGGGAAGTCTCGCGCATCCGCGATTTCTACAGGCCCGGGGATGACAGGATCTCCTACGCCAAATATTTTGGGATGAAGGAGTAAGGGGGAGATGGAAGAAGAGTGGCAAAGAATTCTCAAGCGGAGCCTCAAATCTCCCGAAGAGGTCGCCCACTTTTTTGACCTGAATCCCGACAAGGTCAGGAAAATCTCCCGCGTCTTCCGGGTTCAGATAACGCCCTATTACGCCCGGTTGATCAAAGAGAAATGGGATCCGATCTATCGTCAGGTCGTCCCTGACATCGCTGAGCTTGAGGAACGGGACGGCACGGCTGATCCTCTCAGCGAGGATGACGACTCCCCGGTTCCGGGCCTTGTTCACCGTTATCCCGACCGAGTGCTCTTTCTCGTCTCCCACCTCTGCGCTTCCTACTGCCGTTTCTGCACCCGCAAGCGAAAAGTCGGCGATCCCCAAAAGATTCATCCCCGGTTCATCGAGGACGGAGTGGACTATATCCGCCGTCACCAGGGAATCCGGGATGTGATCATTTCCGGCGGCGACCCGCTCATGCTCGGCGATGGGAAGCTGGAATACATCCTGAAGCTCTTGCGGGACATCCCGCATGTGGAGATCCTCCGCATCGGGACGCGGATCCCGTGTTTTCTGCCCCAGCGCATCACTCCGGCGCTCGTGGCGATGCTCAGGAAGTACCATCCGCTTTATCTCAATGTCCATTTCAACCATCCTGATGAGATCACCGAGGAATCTAGCCGGGCGCTCGGCCTCCTGGCTGATGCGGGAATACCACTGGGGAATCAGACCGTCCTTTTGCGCGGGGTCAACGATGATCCTGCGGTAATGAAAAGGCTGATGCAGAAGCTCCTGACCGTGAGGGTCAGGCCGTACTATATCTACCAGGCAGATTATGTCAAGGGCACAGCTTACCTGCGGACAACCGTGGAAAAAGGCATCGAGATCATGGAATCGCTGCGCGGCTGGACCTCAGGGCTGGCTGTTCCTTACTATGTGATCGACGCTCCGGGTGGCGGCGGGAAAATCCCGATTGTGCCTTCCTACCTCCAGTCGATCAATGACGAGCAGGTCGTCGTGCGCAATTATGCCGGCGAATTATTCGTGTATCCACAGGTCCGGCAGAAGCCGGGGAAAAAGCCGCGGAGTATCACCCCCTGCTACGATTTCCCCACGAATCCCTGATCGGGATGGGGCACCCTCAAACGAGCGCATCGAATTCCCTTAGTGCTGCTTTAAAACAAAGAAGGTGGAAGCGCGCCGGGTTTCGCGGCTCAATTGACCGTGGCCAGGTATTGACTCAGCCCGACCTTCTGGAGCACCGCAAGGGCGTCCGCGTTTGAAACCCCCCGGTTCTGGCGCAAGGACTCAAGGATGCGGATGATGGAAAGGGCCACCTCTGCCGTCTGGCCCGCGGTTTCTTTTTTGTCTTTGAGGAAGGCGATGGCGTCATACAGGACGGCATTGGCTTCGCCGTAGGAAATGGGCGCACGGTAGCCGCGCTGTTTCACCCACGCTGGACGAGCCAGGACATCGTTGACGTGGGACTGGATGAGATAGGTGGCCCGGCCGATGAGCTTGAGGTTCGAGGGGCTGACATTTGTCATCGTGTTGCCGATGACCTTTCCAAGGAGGGTCATCACTTCCGTGGAGTGGGCGTTGAGAAGCATCTTCAGGCCGACCTGCTGGCTTACACCGAAGGGGTCGTTTTCGTTAGAAATACGGAGATAGATGAATGGTCCTGCGGCGCTAGGGAGGAATTCGGATAATCCGGCGGCAGGCTCACTGCCGACAATGATCAGACCGAGCCGAGCTCCGTTTTGGAGAAAGAGGTCGGCAAACAGGCGGGAAGTGGAGCCCTCCTTCTTGAGTTCGTCTTCCTCCGGGTTGACCAGGATCATTACTCCGAGGTCGCCCTGTTTTGGGCTGCGCCGTTTGATGTTCATTTCGGAGAAGGAAAAATCATAAAGGGACTGCTGGTCGTTGCCAGCCCGTTTCAGGCTCTCCAGGGCGGCCTGACGGAGATAAGAATCTTGGATCTCTTCTTCGAAAGGCTTTTTATAAAATTCAGGAGACAAGCCCCGGAATGGCCGGCCTAGAAAAGCTTGCCAGGCGTCTTCGAGGCTTCGGGCCGGCGTCCAAACCTGGATCCAGCACCTGCGTTTTGGCTCGGCCGTTGTGTCGAGAGGATAGAGCCGGAAAGTCGGGCTTCGTTCGGTGCTGTCGATGAAGACAGTGATCATCATTTTTCTGGCAAAGTATGTGGAAAAATGAGCCTGAGCGTATGTTTCGGCTTCGAGCACCGTGAGAGGAGCGATGGCCGGGATATTCCTCTTCACTTCGCCGAGGACAGAAGAGAAGCGGTGGAGCCGTTCCTCAAACGTCGGAGCGTTTTCGAACCCCGCCCTGGCCAATTCCTTCTTGGAAAGGAATTCGCTGAGGGTTTGCCGGACCGCTTCCTGGAGGGCATGCCCGATGATGTAGGTTTCGATGGTCGTGGCCTGCATCCGGGTGGATCCGGTGATGGCTTGCGGGCCGGTGGTCAGGTTGAGCTTGGTGATGCCCGGTTCCTCGAGCACCCGGCGGCTGCGCTCGAACGGGAGGAGCCGCTCATCGGGATTATTATAAACGAAAAAGAGCTTCTGTCGGGTTTTGGCAGGGTCGTAGACTCCGTTCTCTTTCCACAAGTCCAGAGCGGCCAGGATCGTCCCGATAACCGAGGACGTTTCGCCGCCCTCAGTGACACAGATCATCACATCGCCCTTTTTGATTCCCCTGTCGGTGAGCTGGAGCCGGCCGACAAGCTGCAAGTCTTCGAATCCTTCAAGGGAGCTGATCAGAGCGCGGTCGGCTCCGGTCATCTCACCGATGAGCTCGTCCTCGATGGCCGGGGAAAGGCGTCCCTTGAGCTTCGGCCAGAGTTTTTCGTCTGCTTTGAGCGTTTTCCAGAAGGGACGCCAGAACGAGCTTTCCATCTGTTTGGCCAGCCGTCCTGTGGCGCCGCATCCGTAAACATAAATCTTGTTCTGAGAAAAGATGGCTTCTCGGACGGCCGCGACGAGCGGTTCAATAGCCGCCTTGTCCGAGGCCAGGGAATCAAGACGCTGGCTGATATCGTCTTCCACTGAGAACAGCATCCTGAGTCCGTCGGCAGGGTCCTTCTGGCTGCGCTCACTCAGATTCCAGGTCTTGGGATGGCGCTGCTCGGTGAGAAGCGTGTGGAGCTGGAATTGCGTTTTGTTCTGGACGTAGTCGATGGATTCAGGGGAGGCGGAGAGGTCGAGAAGCTTGAGCAGGCCGACCTCGGCCTCCTGGGACGAAGGCGAACCCGGAGACAATGTACTTAGAGAAACGATAAGAACAATAAGAATAATAAGGAAAAAGAGCCTCGGCTTATCCATACTGATGCCGGTCGTCAATAATATCTCCCTTGGTCCAGTCCTTTGCCCATTGAGAAACACGGAAGATTTTCTTTTTGCCGGCGGCCGTAGAGCAGATGACGCGGTTCAGGCCGGCGTTGATGATCATTTTCTTGCAGATGAAGCAGGGAAAGGCATTCACCGGTTTCCCCTCGCCGGGGATGCTGCCGTAAATATAGATATCGCCGCCGAGCAGGCTGACCCCCGCCCGGGCCGCGTTGATGATGGCGTTTTGTTCAGCGTGCACGCTCCGGCAGAGTTCATAGCGCTCGCCGTGGGGAATGCCGAGCTTGTCCCGGAGACAGAACCCGTGTTCGAAGCTGTCCCGGGTCTTGCGCGGGGCGCCCGCGTACCCAGTGGAAATGATCTGGTCATCCCGCACAATAATGGTGCCGATGGAGCGCCGAAAGCAAGTGCTCCGGCGGGCGACTTCTTTGGCGATCCCGAGATAATACTCGTCTTTGGAGATGCGTTTTGATTTCATAGGCATTTCTCTATCTTCCTGCGAAGGGCGGCTAGCGTTCCGTCGTTGATGATGGTGATGTCGGCCAGAGCAAGACAGTAGCGGAGCTGTTGTTCTCCGACGTCACCCGACATTTCTTCGTTTTCCTTGGCGATAAATTCCGCCAGGGTTGAGGCTGATTCTGCCCTTCCTCTTTTTTTTATTCTTTTATACCTTAATTCCACCGGCGCATCGATGGCGAGGAGAAGAAAGCCCGGCTGTTTGCGGAAAAAAGTGACCTCTTCGCTGGTGCGGATGCTGTCGATGACTGCCTTTTTCGCTTTGATTTTTCTCATGACCCGGCGGGCCAGGATATCGGCGCCATATCGTTTGCGCAGGGCATTGCCCTGAGCGATTAGGTTATCCCGCGTGGGCTCCTTTCCTTTTTTTCTCAATTCCTCGCGGATCTCGTCTGAAAGAGAGAAATAGGCGTAACCCTTTTTTGCAAGAATGGCGGCCACTTCTCCTTTGCCCGCTCCGTTCGTTCCGGTGAGGCCGATGAGACGTCTTTCTTTTGGCATGTCTTGTCCGTGTTCTCCCGGCTACCCGGAGATATCCCTTCGTCCTTCCTCCGCAGGACCGTTGGCCGCGCGGCGGTCCTTCCGTTCCTTGCCGAAAATAAACGCAATCAAAATGCCCAGGCCATACAGGGCGAGCATCGGAACGGCGACGATGCTCTGGGTGATCATATCTGGAGTCGGCGTGATCAAAGCGGCGATGACGAAGACGGCAAGGACGGCGTATTTGAAATTGCGGATCATCCAGTGCGAAGTGATGAGGCCGAGTTTCGACAGGAAAAAGATGAGGGTTGGAGTCTCGAAGACCAGGGCGATTCCGAGCAGCACCTTCAGAGAAAAGCTGAAATATGTGTCGACCGTAAGGACCGGGTTGAAGTCCGAGCCCAAGCTGATGAAAAACCGGCAGGCCCAAGGGAAGACAATGAAATAGCCGAAGAGCCCGCCCAGGATAAAGAAAATCGTGGTGAGCAGGACAAACGGAATGACATATTTCTTTTCTTTCTGGTAAAGGCCTGGGGCGACAAAATACCAGAGCTGAAGGAACAAGAACGGAGCCGTGACAAAAATGGCGGTGAGAAAGGCGACCTTCATGTAGAGCATGAACGGGGCGGTCAGGCTGGTGTAGGCCATCTTCACACCCTCGGGCAGGTATTGGGTTACCGGCCTGGCCAGAATTTCGAACACCCTCTTGCTGAAGATCCAGCAGGGAATGACGGCAACGAAAATCGCGATTGCGGAATAAAAGAGCCTCTTTCTCAGGTCTTCGAGATGTTCAAGGAAGGTCATCTCGTCAGGAGATTTTCTTCCCTTCCTCATCCTGGGTGATGTCCTTTTTAAGCTCTTCCTTGATTTCCCGGAACTCTTCGGCGTGAATCTCCTGGTCGATTTTGTCCTTGATTTCGTCTGAAGCTTTGCGGAATTCCCGGAGGGCTCTCCCGATCGACTTGCCCACTTCGGGGAGTTTTTTGGGCCCAAAAATCAGCAGGGCGATGGCCATGATAATGATAAGCTCGGGCAGGCCGATATTTCCGAACATCTGATTTTGAACCCGGCCAAAGGGCAAATAGAATATAGCCCTTATGCCGAGATTAGTCAAGGAAACCTAGCAACGCATCGCCTTTCTATTCCTGTGGTCGGGGCGGGGCCTGTCGCCGTTCACCCCCGGCGCCCTCGCGGTCAGTTATGTTGTTTCTGGAGCCAAAGACTGGGGCATCAAACGCTCGGGGCGGCGGGGGGCCCCCGAACTGCGCCACCCGCCCCTTCCATCAGTATGGGACTATCATGGAAACGGAGAGGTTCATACTTCAATTGAAGGCAGTAAGATGTTAGCGGGTGAGGGCAATAATTTTGGTTGTCTTTCTGGTCGGCATCCATCCCGCCCAACATGAAATGCCGTTCGAATTATTGCTCTAACCCCTCTGCATTCCGCCCCTTGTCCTCACATGAATAACTTTACAAGAAAAGGGCGGTTTGCTAAGATGAGGGCTCACGCTGCTCATGAAAAAGAAGCTTATACTCTGGGGTCTCCTGTTTTTCGCCTTCGTCCAGCTTGGAGCCCGGGATGAGGATATCTGGGATCAGGAAATCAAGAAGTTTTCCTCGCTCCTCAGCCTTATCGAGGAACATTATTATGGAGAGGTCGAGCCCGAGAAGCTCGTCTATGCCTCAATCCGGGGGATGCTCGAAACGCTCGACCCACATTCGTATTTTCTGGACCCGGAGAGTTTCTCCCGCATGCGCGAGGAGTACACCGGCAAGTACTACGGGCTGGGCATTCAGATCTCCAAACAGGGAGATAACCTGGTCGTGATTTCGCCGATCGAAGGCACCCCGGCGAGCCGGCTTGGTATCCTGCCCGGGGACATCATCTCCGAAATCAACGGCGAAAGCACCAAGCCGATCTCCAGCGTGGAGGCCATGCAGAAGCTCAGGGGACCCAAGGGAACGAAAGTCACCATCACGATAGTCAGGGAAGGACTGGACAAACCGCTGGAGTTAACCATCGAGCGCGAAGAGATTCCGCTGCGGAGCGTCCCCTACGCCTTTATGCTCAACGATAAGACGGGCTACATCTTTGTCCGGAATTTCGCCGAGACGACAACGGACGAGCTGGAAGAAAAGATGAAGCTTCTCGCCGATCAGGGGATGAAGGAACTCATCCTCGACTTGAGAAGAAACAGCGGTGGTCCGTTTTTCCAGTCCATCGAGCTCTCGGATGAATTCCTGCCCAAGGGAGACATGATCGTCTCGATCAAGGGGCGCAACAAAGCCTACAACAGGGAATTCTGGGCCCAAAAAAACGGCCAGTATGAAAATATTCCTCTCATCATCCTGATCAACCGGGGCAGCGCCAGCGCTTCGGAAATTGTCGCCGGTGCCATCATGGACAATGACCGCGGCCTGCTGGTCGGCCAGGATTCCTGGGGCAAAGGGCTCGTTCAGACTGTTTTTCCGCTGGGCGAAAACCTTGCCGTGGCCCTGACCACGGCCAAATACTATACTCCGAGCGGCCGGTCGATTCAGAGAGATTATAGGAACATAGAAGATTATATGCTCTATAAAAAGGCGCCCGAGGAGCAGAGGGAAGTCCGGTATACGGCCAAAGGGAGGAAAGTCCTCGGCCAGGGAGGTATTACGCCGGACTACGAGGTTTCTCCTGACCTGGCCCCCCTGACGGCGGAATTGATGATCAAGGGATCCTTTTTCAGCTATGCGCGCAAGTTTTATAACCATCAGACCAGATTATCCAAAGACTCGACTTTTCCGCGCAGCGACGAAAAGGCCGTTGCCGAGAAGGATTTCGTCGTTGATGCCAAAGTCATCGAGGACTTTAGAGACTATCTCCGGCAGAACAAAATACCCTTTGACGAAGCCAAGTTCGCGGAGGCGGAAGGAGAGATCAAAAGGGAGTTGGAGCGAGAGATTGTGTCTTCCCTTTGGGGGATTGAAGAAGGCACGAAGGCCTACCTGAAAACAGACGCCGTCGTGTTGAAAGCCATGAACCTCATGCCCGAGGCCGCCAAATTATTGGAAGGCACGCCCTCCCGCTAAAAGCAGGGGAAACCCTGTTCCATAATTTTTTAATGATTCTCTGACGGAGGGCCTGAAAATGAAAATCGCTTTGGCCTCTGACCACGCTGGTTTTGACCTCAAGAACGGGATTTTGGCCTACCTGGAAAAAAGGGGGACGGACTGCACTGATTTTGGCTGCGGCCCCGGCGAGACGGTTGATTACGTCGATTATGGCGTCCGGGCCATGGACGCAGTGCTCAGGGGGGAATGCGACCGGGCCATCCTGTTTTGCGGGACGGGGCTGGGGATGGCCATTGTGGCCAATAAATTCAGGGGAATCAGGGCAACGCCCTGCTGGGATGTCAACACGGCAGAAGTCGCCCGCAAGCACAACGATTCGAATTGCTTGGCTCTTGGAGGACGAGTTCTAATCCTTGAGGCGGCGATCCCGATCGTTGTGGCCTGGCTCGAACTGCCGTTTGAAGGAGGGCGCCACGAACGGCGACTCAAGAAAATTTCCGACCTCGAGAGAAAACATTTCAAGGAACAGTAAAGGAGGAGACGGAGATGTCTTCCTTGTTCGAGAAAACATTTTCATTGGCCCGAAAGATCGAACGGAACAACCGTTGGAGACAAGAGGAATCGTTCAACCTGATCCCTTCGGAGACAACCCCCTCGCTTCTGGTCAAATTGTGCGAGATCTCTGACCCGTCCGGCCGGTATGCCGAGCACCGGACCATGAAAGGGGAGGAGGTTTATTTTTATCAAGGGGTCGACTTCATCCGGGAAGTGGAAATCGAAGCCCAGAAGCAATTGGGCGAGTATTTCCGCTGCTCCGACGTCGAGCTGAGGCCCATCAGCGGCCAGATGGCCAATGAAGTTGTGTTCAAAGGGATGGTGCGGTTTGTCAACCGCAACCGGCCGGAGGGCCAGCCGACGCGGAAGCTACGGCTGGTTATGAACAACGACCTGACCAAAGGCGGCCATCTCAGCTCCCAGCCCATGGGCGCCCTTTTCAATTTCGTGGCCGAAGACCCGAAGACCGGCAAAGAAAACGTGGTCAACTTTCCCGTCTCTCAAGACAATCCTTACAGGACGGATCTCGGCAAGCTCGGAGAGCTGCTGGACGCGCACAGGCCGGAACTCGTCATTTTCGGCAAGAGCATGTTCCTTTATCCAGAGCCAGTCGATTTTGTTAGCCAGATGGTCAAGGAGTGGCCGGAGCGGCCGGTGATCATGTATGACATGGCCCATGTCTTGGGATTATACGGCGCCTTTCAGGAGCCTCTCCGGGAAGGGGCAGATGTCATCACCGGCAGCACTCACAAAACTTTTTTTGGGCCGCAGCGGGGCGTCATCGGCGGGAGTTTTCCGCCAGCAAGTCCGCTGCGAAACCTCTGGCTGGATATCAAAGGCCGGGCTTTTCCCGGGTCCACAAGCAATCACCATCTGGGAACGCTCCTGGCGCTGCTTATGGCGACGTACGAGATGAATGCTTTCAGGGAGGAGTACCAGGCGAAGGTCAAGCTCAACGCCAAGGCCTTCGCCCGCGCTCTCAAGAACAACGGGATTCCAGTCGAAGGGGACGAAAAAGATGGGTTCACCGAGACTCACCAGGTCTTGATCCGTGTCCGCAAATTCGGCCCGGCCCAGGAGGTCGCCCGGCGCCTGGAGGAGAACAATATCGTCGCCAACTACCAGGCCCTGCCGGATGATGCCACCTTTCTTGATGCCAGCGGAATCCGCACCGGTGTGCAGGAGATGACCCGCTTCGGCATGGAAGAGAAGGATTTCGACATCCTGGCCGGATATCTCGCCGAGGTCGTCATTAGAAACAAGAAGGTTCAGGAAGAGGTGCGGAAGCTGCGCCGCAATTACCTGGAGATGAAGTACTGCCTGCCTGTTGAGGAGGCGCTGCCTTTGGCCGCAGGAATCCTGAAGAGCATATTCCCACAGCCCGGCCTGGTCGAGCGCCTGGTCGAGGTGCTCAGATAGAAAAGTGAAAGGAAAGAGATCATGAAAGTATTGCTTGTCGGATCGGGAGGGAGAGAGCATGCCCTGGCCTGGAAGATCTCCCGGAGCCCGCTTCTGGAAAAGCTTTACTGTGCGCCGGGAAATCCCGGCATGATGAGCCTGGCCGAAAATGTGCCCATTTCGGATTCTGATATTCCAAAACTGGCTGATTTTGCGGCCGAAAAAAAGATCGACCTGACCCTTGTCGGGCCGGAGCTTCCGCTCACCCTGGGTATTGTGGACGAGTTCGTTGAAAGGGGCCTTCGGATTTTCGGGCCAAACAAAAAGGCCGCCGAGCTCGAGGGAAGTAAAATTTTTGCCAAGCAGTTCATGGACCGCCACAGGATTCCCACGGGTCGTTTTAAAGTGGCCGAAACTCCGTCCCAGGCCCTGAGAATTATTAAGTCGGGCGAATTTTTTTTCCCGCTGGTAGTCAAAGCGAACGGCCTAGCTGCCGGTAAAGGCGTGAGCGTTTGCCCCAGCCTGCGCAAGGCCGAAGAAGCCGTGGATATGATTATGGTTAAGAGGCAGTTTGGGGAGGCCGGGCAGAGGATAGTCGTCGAGGAATTTCTCAAAGGCAAGGAGGTTTCTTTTATCGTTATTTCCGACGGCGCCAAAATGCAGCCGTTTGTGACGACCATGGATCATAAAGCGGCCTACGACGGAGATAGAGGGCCGAACACGGGCGGGATGGGCGCGATTTCGCCTTCACCGTTCATATCGCCGGAGATGTTCTCGGACGTCATAAACACGATCATCTTTCCGACGATTAACCGGATGCGCGAGGAAGGAAGAAAATACAAGGGCGTTTTGTATGTCGGGTTAATGCTGACAGAAGAAGGGCCCAAGGTGCTGGAATACAATTGCCGTTTCGGAGACCCGGAGACACAGGTCCAGGTGCTGCGGTTCGAGTCTGACCTTGTCGAAATCATCCTCAACGCCCACGAGGAGAATATCCTGAAGAAAGAGATTCAGTGGAGTGACAAAGCCTCGGGTTGCGTCGTCCTGGCCTCGGGAGGCTATCCCGTGGCCTATGAGAAGGGGAAGTTGATCAACGGCCTGAAGGAGGTCTCCGAAATACCCGGGATCACGATCTTCCATGCCGGCACAAAATTCGAGAACGGAGAGTATTATACGAACGGAGGAAGAGTGCTCAACATCTGCGCTTCGGAAAAGACTCTCAGCGAGACCATGGAGAATATTTATAGCGCTATCGCCGGGATTTCCTTCGAGGGAATGCACTACCGGCGGGATATCGGAGCGGAGAAATAGGAGGACATCATGGACGTTGCCGTTTTCATCGGGAGCGAATCAGACTATGACGTCGTCAAGGAGGGCCTTGACCTGCTCAAAGAATTTGGAGTTTCCCACAGCCTCGAAGTAACGTCCGCCCACCGTTCACCCGCGCGGACGCGAGCGCTCGTCTCGAGTTTCGATGAGAAAGGAGTGAAGGTCTTCATCGCTGTCGCCGGCAAGGCGGCTCATCTCGCGGGTTTTGTCGCCGCTCACACGCATGCGCCGGTGATCGGAGTTCCCGTGGAGAGCGCCGGCCTGGCCGGGCTCGATGCGCTTCTTTCCACCGTCCAGATGCCCAAAGGAATTCCCGTGGCGACAATGGGGCTGGGCAAGACGGGCGGGGTGAACGCGGCGCTTTTGGCAATAGAGATTCTCAGCTTGAGCAACTCCCGGCTGAAGAAAAAATTAGAGGATTACAGAAGGAACCTGGCCTCACAAGTGGAAAAAGCCTCGCATAAGATCCGCCGGCAGAGATGACCTCCTTTTCCATCCAGAATTTCGGCTGCCGAGTGAACCAGGCCGAAGCCTTTTCCTGGGCTGAGGAATTCGAGTCCGCAGGGCTGAGGCTGGAAGAGGATTCGGCCAGGGCTGATATCGTTGTTGTTAACACCTGTACCCTAACTGCTCAAGCTGACCGGGACGTTCGCAAGTTTATTAGAAGAATCTCGCTGGCGAACCCGACAGCGAAGCTAGTCATTGCCGGCTGCTCTGTGGACGGCGGGAAAATTGGCGGGGCGAAAATGCCCGAGGCCTGGATGCTCCTTTCCAATGAGGAGAAAGAAACGCTGGCGCCGCGGGTTCTTGCCGGTATCGCGGGAGACAGGCAACCTGCTTATCAGCCCTGGCGGAGCCGGGCGCTGCTTAAAATCCAGGATGGATGTGACCTCCGCTGCACCTTCTGCCTGATTCCCTACGTGAGAGGAAGGAGTCGGAGCCTGGAGAAAAAGGAGATTCTCTCACGGGCCGCACAGTTTGCCCGTCAAGGATTCCAGGAAATGGTCCTTTGCGGAATTCACCTTTCTTCCTACGGGCACGACCTCCGGCCGAAGAGCACTCTCCTTGAATTATTGCACTCAATGACCGAGCTTGAAGAGATGCCCAGGTTGAGGCTGAGCTCTCTCGATCCGCGGTTCCTAAGCGATGAGCTTATGGACTTCATCACCCAGAGCCCCAAAATATGTCCGCACTTTCATCTCTCCTTGCAGCATGGCTCTGACCGTATTCTCGGCCTGATGGGGAGGGAATCCAGGGTAGCTGAATATGCCCAGATTCTCTCCCGGCTCCGACAGAACTCCCCGTCTGCAGCGCTCGGAGCGGATATCATCAGCGGGTTTCCCGGGGAGTCGGACGAGGATTTTGCGAAAATGTACGATTTCCTGGAGAATTCGGCGTTGAACTACTTGCACGTTTTTGCGTTTTCGCCCCGGCCGGGTACTCCTGCCCGAACTTGGCCCCAGGTCAAGGACGGCATAAAGCACGAGAGGTCGGCAAAATTGAGGGGCCTGTCAGAACACAAACGCCTCGCTTTCCGTCTGAGTTTCCTGGGCCAGGATCTCGACGGGATTGTGATCAAAAAAGATGACCGGGGCGCGGAAATCCTGACCGGCAACTATATTGATGTTCTTGTTTGTTCTTGTCCGGGAAGGCCTGGCGAAGCCGTCAAGGTAAAGGTTACTCGCGTGGAGGCCGAGCAGACCTGGGGAGAGACGGCATGAACAAGATTCATCTCCTTCCCCCTGATGTCTCGGAGAAGATCGCTGCCGGAGAAGTGATTGAACGGCCGTTTTCTGTCGTCAAGGAACTCGTCGAAAATTCGATCGATGCCGGCTCTTCAGAAATTAGGGTGGAGCTTCAGGCAGGCGGGAAGAAACTGGTCAAGGTTCAGGATAACGGCGCCGGCATGAGCCGGGAGGACGCCCAGGTTTGTTGCGAAAGGCATGCGACGAGCAAGATTTCGAGTGACACGGACCTGGAGAAAATATCGACTCTCGGATTCCGGGGCGAGGCCCTGGCCAGCATCGCCGCTGTTTCCGAATTGGTCCTCAAAACTTCCGACGGTGAGACCGGGATGGGCATCCAGGTCGAACGCAAACCCGGGCAGCCGGCCTCGGTTCACGAGATCGCTTTTCCCAAGGGAACTGCCGTGGAGGTCAGGGACCTGTTCGGCAATCTTCCGGCGCGAAGAAAATTCCTCCGCTCCGACCAATCCGAGCTCGCCATGATCGTGCGCTATTTGACTTCTGTCGCCCTGGCCTTTCCTGAGATCAAGTTCTTCTTGGTTCAGTCGCGGCGGGAAATTTTGAACTGTCCCCAAGTCGCAAGCACCCGGGAGAGGATTTTCCAGCTCTACGGAAAAGACATCCTGGACTCACTCATGGAGATTGATTTTGAGGAGCGGGAGAGCCGCATTTTCGGATACGGGTCCCGGCCTCCCTTGGGCAAGGCGGATAAGGCCCATCAGCTCTTTTTCGTCAACCGCCGCCTGGTTAAGGATCGCATTCTTCAAGCTTCTCTCAACCAGGCCTACCGCGGATTCCTGGAGAGAGACCAATTCCCCGAGGCCTTTCTATTCCTGACTCTTCCCTATGCCGAAGTGGATGTGAATGTCCACCCGGCTAAAGCGGAGGTCCGCTTCCGGGATTCTCAGTTCATCTTTTATCTTGTGCTCCGAAGCGTGGAAAAGGCCATGCTCAAGGATAGGGGGATTAAAGAGGTTTACCCTTCTCAGGAAGGCGCCCGCCATGAGGGACGCGTTGAAGAAACCGTAGCCCCAGGAATGTTTCGGAAAAAGGAAAGGCCGGCAGCGGAAACTCAGGGATTGTTCCCTCCGCCCTTAGAGTCCACGCGAGGAGCAGGGTTGCCTCGTGTGCTGGGCCAGTACCTGAACACTTATATCGTGGCCGCAGGAGAGGAAGGAATATTCATCATCGACCAGCACAACGCCCATGAACGTGTTTTGTTCGAAAAGTACAGGGAGATCGACGCCCAAAAGCGCTGGCCTCAAAAAGTCCCGCTAATTCCCATTCTTGTTGACCTGTCTCCCTCTCAGGCCTTGAGCCTGGAGAAGAATCAGCCCCTTCTTGAGGACGCCGGGTTCAGGGTGGAGGCCATGGGAGGGAGGACGTTTGTCCTCAACGGTTTTCCTGATATTTTTGAAGCCGAGACGGCCAAGGAAACTTTCCTGGCTCTGCTTGAGGAAATGGGAGAGGAAGAGGTGGGGAGGAAACGGGAGAAAATTCTCGCCACCTTAGCCTGCAGGACGGCGGTCAAAGCGCACGAGCCGCTCCCAGAGGACAAGATGACTTACCTTGTCGAGGAGCTTTTTAAGACCACAAACCCGTCGCTCTGCCCCCACGGCCGGCCGGTGGTCATCAAGGTCGATAAAGCCCAGATCGAAAAAGGGCTCAAACGGGTCTCCTGATCGGGTGGCCGAGCCTTGTGTCCGGCCTCCACTCGCCTCTATTGACAAAAGTCAGCTACAGGCTTATATACTAAATACTTCGATATTACTGGGTGTAGGGGGAAAAAGATGCCCTTCATAAACGGTTTTCCTTCTCGAAAGAGTGCTTTTGCCGATTTTCTTCGGCCGCCTTTAAAAGCCGCCATTTAGTTAGATAGACCGGCCTGCGTGCAATGCGCCGGTCCAAAAAATGCTTTGCTGCCGAAAAACCGTGAAGCAAGAGAAAGGGATGAAATGAAGGGGAAAACGAATAAAGGCAAAAGGGTTCTGATCATTCTTTTGAGTTTTGTGTGCGTAGAGGCCTTTTTCTCGTCCATTTTAACTGCCCAAGTTCCGACCGGCAAAATCTTTGGAACCGTCACTGACGAACAAGGAAACCCACTTCCTGGAGTCGCCGTTGAAGCCACGAGCCCCAGTCTTGTTGGAAAAGCCACGGCCGTTACTGACGTCAACGGAGTCTACCGCCTGTTCGCCCTAACGCCCGGGACCTATAAAATTAAGTTTACTCTTCAAGGTTTTAAACCTCTCACTCGGGACGGGATCGTTGTCACGATCGAGCAGACAGTCAAACTGAGCGTCAGCTTGGAGATTGGCGCACTCGAAGAGCAGGTCACGGTCGTCGGCCAGACACCGCTCATCGACGTCAAGAGCACAGTCAAAGGGATGACCATGACCAAGGAAACATTCCAGATTCTTCCCAAGGGGAGGAACTTCGATACTCTGATCACTGCCATCCCCGGCGTTTCCAATGAGCCGCTGCTCAGCGGGATATCCGTGGACGGCGCTTCGGGCGCGGAGAACATGTTCTACATCGACGGGACGGATACCACCGAAATGCATATTGGCACCCTCGATCAGACAGCCGTATTCGAGTTCGTAGACGAAGTCCAGGTCAAGGCCAGCGGCTATCAGGCGGAGTTCGGCGGTTCACTGGGGGGCGTCATCCAGGTCATCACGCGTCAGGGCGGGAACCAATTCCACGGCGAGCTCATCGGCTTTTACAGCGGCTCACGTCTCACGGGAAAAGAGAGGGACACGCTTCGCCTGGGCCTCTATGACAACACCATCGCCGAATATGTCAATTATCAAGATCTCTACGGGAAGGATGACATGGACAGAATCGAAGCTGGGTTTAACCTCGGCGGCCCGATCTTCAAGGACAGGCTCTGGTTTTTCACCTCATTTCTTCCCGTTTATAACGTCACTGAAAGACACGTCAAGTTCGATCCCTCAGGAATCGAAGGTGATTATAGGCGTCGCGATCAATACTGGAACTTTCACGCGAAATTGACGTCCCAGCCGTTCAAGTTCCTGCGGCTCGGAGTGACTTTCACCAATAACTTTTGGAAATACAAAGGAGACCTCCCTCCTCGGGACGGCACGGGAGACCCGACGGCTGTCTGGCCTGATTATGGCCGGAGTTTTCCTAACTGGAGCGGCGCAGCAACCGCAGACTTCACGATCAGCAATAATGCGCTTGTCAGCCTGCGCGCTGGCACCTTTTATACGAATTATGGGACCGACCAATTGGTTCAACCCAATGAGCCCCGGTATTTCCACCGCGGATTAGGAAACTCGATCTACTCTGATATCCCTGCTGAGTTAATCAGGCCGATAGGCTGGTCGAATATGTCTGAGCTCGAGCTCTATGTCACGCAGAAACGGAAGCAATGGAAATCCTCGCTGAACTCGGATTTCACGTATTACCTGAACCTGGCCGGGGAGCACGCCTGGAAGCTTGGCATCCAGTGGGTGCGTTATGATGAAGATTATGCGGATGGATACAAATATCCCGACTTTCCAGATATCCGGTTGCAATGGGGCCGGCCGGCCATAATTTACGGGAAGAATTTCGGCATGGGCAAGTATGGCTATTATGTTGTGATCGGAAACAAGCCAACCGGCCCCTTCGGCCTTTTCTATAAAGTCCATTCCGACCGTTGGGCTGTCTATCTTCAGGACAGCTGGACGATAAAAAACAGGCTGACCTTAAACCTCGGTGCCCGTGCCGAGAGCGAATACATTCCCTGCTATAGCTCCGATCCCGCGTACATAGACCGCAAAGTCATTGATTTCAAATTCAAGGATAAGCTGGCTCCCAGAGTGGGATTCATCTATGACGTCCGCGGAGATTCCGACCTCAAGATCTTCGGGAGCTTCGGCTATTATTTCGACATGATGAAGCTGACTATGCCTGCGATCGTGTACGGTGGTTTCCGAGTTAAATGGGCCTACTATACGCTGGATACCTATGAGTGGGATAGGATCGGCAAAAACGGCTATTATCCGGGTACGCTGCTGACCGTGGTGGATGCCGCTCCGTTCGACCTGGATTCGGTCGATCCGAGCCTGAAGCCGATGAGCCAACAAGAGATCTCCCTGGGTATCGAGAAAAAGCTCGGGGAACATCTCTCAACTATTGTCCGACTTGTTCAGAAGCACCTTCGCTATGCAGTCGAGGACGTTTACGTCATGGAGCCCGGCACTCCCGGCGCTGTATATACGGCAAATCCTGGCTATGGCTATTCCCGGTCTACGACTGAGGGTGGGAAATTCGACCCCACATATCCGGCATGTCCAAAGGCCGAGCGGGAATACTGGGCGGTCAATTTCAGCCTGGACAAAAGGTTCGCACGAAACTGGCTGGCGGGATTCTCCTATACCTGGAGCCGTCTGACAGGGAACTACTCCGGCCTGGCCAGCTCGGATGAAGAACTCTCTCCCAGTCAGTCTCCCGGTCAGGGCCGAAATGACCCGAATATTGAAAGATACTTCGATTACTGGTTCCTGTCCTATGACAAGAACCTCAACCCGATCGACGGCGTTCTGGCCACGGACAGGACCCATTTCTTTAAGTTCTACGGAGCGTATATGTTTCCATTTGGCCTGACGGTCGGAACCATCGTCAATGTCATGAGCGGGACCCCCATCACAGAACGTTGGAATGTCAATGACTCAAACTATATGCCCTATAATCGGGCGAACCTCGGCCGGAAACCTTTCTTGTGGTTTGCCAATCTGTACGCGGAGTATAACTTGAGGATGGGGAAGACAGCGCTCAACTTTAACGCCAATGTGGACAATGTTTTCAATGTGGCGACGGAGACCCAGGTTTATCAATTCCGCACCGTATACCAGCTCGCTGTTCCGGAAAGCCAGATTCTTTCCAAAGACTGGGAGCTCGAAACCTCCGATGGCTATTTCCCCGACGCCCGATTTCGGAAAGCCAACGCCTTCTTTCCACCGATTGCGGTCCGGTTCGGAGTTCGCTTTTCGTTCTGATTTTCTCTCTTTTGATTGAAGGGCTTGCGTGAGGATGTTCGATGAAGTGCCCGAAATGCCAGTTTGACAACACGCTGGATTCCAAGTTCTGCAAAGAATGCGGGACGAAGCTCGGCCTGGGTAGCGATATTTCCGTCTCCAAAACCATGACTCTGGAAACGCCCAGCGAAGAACTGACGAGAGGAAGCGTATTCGCCGGCCGTTATGAGATCATCGAGGAGCTCGGCCGGGGAGGGATGGGGAAGATTTACCGCGCCTATGACAAGAAGATTGAAGCAGAGGTCGCTCTCAAGCTGGTCAGGCCGGAGATTGCCGTCGAGAAAAAAACAATAGATCGGTTCCGGAACGAGTTGAAAATCTCCCGGGAAATCAGCCACCGCAACGTCTGCCGGATGTACGACCTGAACGAAGAAAAGGGCACCTACTACATCACCATGGAGTACGTCCGGGGGGAGGATTTAAAGAGTTTAATCAGGAGGACGAAGCAACTGGCGCCTGGGACAGCCGTATCCATCGCCAGGATGGTGGCCGAAGGCTTGGGCGAAGCCCATCGGCTCGGCGTTGTCCATCGGGATTTAAAGTCCTCTAACATAATGATTGACCGCGAAGGTAATGCAAAGATCATGGATTTCGGGATTGCCCGCTGGCGCCACGGAGCTGGGATCACGGCTGAAGGAGCGATAGTTGGCACGCCGGAGTACATGTCTCCTGAGCAGGTGGAGGGGAAAGAAGCGGACTCGAGGGCGGACATTTATGCTTTTGGCGTCATCCTTTATGAGATGTCGACAGGCCATGTGCCGTTCGAGGGCGACACGCCGCTGGCGGTAGCCCATAAACAAAAATATGAGGAGCCGCAAGCGCCGCGCAAGCTCAACCCCCAGATTCCCGAAGACCTCAGCCGGCTGATTCTCAAATGCCTGGAGAAAGACAGGACAAAAAGGTACCAGACGGCTGAAGAACTGGTATCCGATCTGGCTGTGATAGAGAGGTCAATCCCTGGCACAGCACGCGTCATCCCCAGACGGGAGCCGCTCTCGGCCCGCGAAATCACTGTCAAGTTCAAGCTGAAGAAGCTTTTTGTTCCAGCGCTTATCTTTCTTGTGATCATCATTGCCGCTGCCGTCCTCTGGCGCTTTCTTCTCCGCAAGGAAGCCACTTCCGCCCCTGTTATCGAAAACTCCATCGCCGTCATCAGCTTCGAAAACCAGACCGGCGACAAAGCCTATGACATTTACCAGAAGTCCATCCCCAACCTCCTCATTACCAACCTCGAAAACACAAACTTCTTTGAATACGTAGCGACCTGGGAGGGGATGCACGATCTTCTCAAGCAACTTGGCAAGGGCGACTTGGATTTTATCGACCCAGATTCGGGTTTTGCGGCCTGCCGGCGGGGAGGCATCAAGGCCGTTGTCTTGGGGAGTCTTGTTAAAGCCGGCGATACCTTCATAACGGATATAAAAATATTAGATGTGGAAACGAAGCGGCTGTTAAAAGGGGCTACCGCAAGGGGGGCAGGGGTAGAGAGCATATTCAGAGAACAAATTGACCAGCTGAGCAAGAATATTGCGGAAGGCATGGGCATCGGTCAACAAAAAATAGACACATATCAAACCAAAATCCCCGATGTGACGACGAGTTCCGCGGAAGCCTACAATTATTTTGTCAGGGGCAAGGACGAGCGTGAAAGATGGGGATGGGAGAGTGCCAAAAAATACCTGGAAAAAGCCGTGGAGCTCGACCCGGAATTTGCCTCGGCCTATCTCGAGCTCTCCTTAGCTTACATATCCCTCTCTCAACGACAGGAAGCGACCGAAGCTACAAAAAAAGCTAAGAATTATTCTCAAAAAGCGACAGAAAAGGAGCGTCTTAGGATTGAAGCAAATTATTCGGTCTATATCGAACGCGACGAAGAAAAAGCTTGGCGTTTAATCGAGGATATTATCAAAAAATATCCGCGTGACAAAGCAGCGCAGTTAGCCTTGGCTCAAAGGTATGAGAAAGCAGGACAGCTTGATAGAGCGATAAAACAATACGAATTTGTTCTAGGGCTTGATCCGAGTTATACCTATGCTCTTAATTCTCTCGGCTACTTATACGCTCGGAATGGCAACTATGAGAAAGGAGTCGAAATATTCAAGAGATACGCAGCTTCCTGGCCCGGCGATCCCAACCCCATGGATTCATTAGCTGAAGCCTATTTCCTTT
>CAZLFV010000019.1:0-36161 GCA_964558915.1 uncultured Eubacteriales bacterium
TCTCCCTTCGGTCGAGAAACCGTGCCCGCTCAGTCTTCGACGGGCTTCCTCGCCCTGGTCAAAATTTGCCCCCGTCTTTTTCCTGTGATATAAGAGACGGGCAGGATCCGCGGATGGACCGGGAAACCAGGTTCGTGTCTTGCCGTCTTCTATCTAGGTCAGGGCGGCCGGTCTTTTCCCTTCTTTTCTCAGCGGGCGTGGCCCTGGTTTTTTTTCTGACCGCAGTCCGTTTTACATACCTCAAGTTTCCTAAATACATAGACACACTCAAAGAAAGCAAAGAAATAGAAATCTCCGTTTTGGAACGGGAATTTTTTGTACCGGGCGGGAGAAAGAACAACACTTGGATCCTGGAGATCGAATTCTATGAACGGACCCGGCCCGGGATCGTTTTCCGCGTCTCCATCAACGGGACCCCGCTCGAGGCGGCCCGGACCCGAGGACGACGGCTGCTTCTGGAGCTTCCTTCTTCGCTTATAGAAGAAGGGAAAAATTCCGTGACGATCGGCGGCGATGCAGGCTGGGCCTTCAAGACTTTGCGGATAAAAGACATTTTTGGGTACTCAAGCGGATTCCTGTCCGGCGTTATTTTCCCGAAACACAACGTTTACCCTGATATTCGGATTTGGCCCAGGTCCGCGCTTGATTTGCTTCTGTTGATTCTTTTATCCGTCCTGGCCTTTGTCCTGAATCTCTTCCCCGAAGCGAGAACGCGTGCTGCTCCTCCGTTTCTTCGGGCCCTTCAGAAGACGAGGTATGTGGTCCCCGGACTGTTCTTGGGACTGATCCTTCTCCCTCTTTTTTCAAGATACCGGGCCGCCATCGAGCTCGCCTCCCTGGGGCGGCTTGTGGCCGTTTTCTTTGCGCTGGCTTATGTTTTCGAATTGAAAGTCATCCTGAGCCGGGCTGTCCGCCGAACGCCTTTTTTGGTCCGGCTGCGAGACGGAGCAAAGACGGAACTGCTGGTTCTCTGGAAAAAAGGGCAGTTACTGCCTGCGATTCTCCTTTTTTGTTTCATCTTCCTTGTCCTTGTTTATCCGGGTCCTCGGACACGTTTGGGTGATGGCCTTGAATATTGCGCCATGCTCGTCAGCTGGGCTGAATATTTTACGCCGTATGTCACGGAAGAGTCCTGCGCTCGGTTGGAACAAAGGATGGGAAGGATCTCCGGGCCGGAGAGGCAAAATTTCTTCTCCTGGATGAAACGGTCCTTTCCATCCCTCCTCAAGAATGGAAGGGAATTGGATCTGCCGCATTTCTGGTTTTATTCTTTGGCCGCAGCCGTGTTTTATTGGCCGGTGAGGCTGTCTTCCCAGGACATCGGCCTGTGTTTTATGCTTCTTCATATCGTCCTGCTGTTGGCCGCTTTTTTTATCATCAAACGCAAGCTGGGCCAGGCGGCCGGCCTCAGCTTTTTCTTTATAATCTATGCTTCACCCCTCTTGTGGTTCATCAACAAGGTCCATGTCGAATTCTTTACAGTGATGCTGACTCTTATCGGGATCACTCTTTTTGTCACGGAAGATTTAGCCGCCTCGGCGCTTAGTTTTGCCGTGGCCTCAACCCAGAATCCTCCCTTCGCTGTCCTTTGCGTTCTTGTCTTTATTTTTGGTTTTTGGCGAAAGAAGGGGGCGCTCGTCCGGGGCCGCGGCCTCATTATCTGGTCGGGTTCCTTTCTCCTGGCCTGTCTCCACCCCGCCTACTATTATTTCAGGTTGAGGATGTTGAACCCCATAGTGGGAACAAAGTCGATCGGAATCGGCAGCGACCTCGTTTCCTTAAAAAAAATGCTCTGTTTCATCGTCGATCCCGATATCGGCCTTCTGGTGAACTGGATTTTGGCTCTCCCTTTGCTTTTTGTGTTTGCCTTTTTGGCTTTAAGAAAACAAACCCACTTGACCTTACGAACCGGCCTTTTTCTCCTTTTTTCTGTTCTGGTGCTTCTATGGAGTCAGTCCCGGACCTCGAATTGGAATCACGGAGGGACATATTATATTTCTCGTTACGCCCTCTGGTACCTGTATGTTTTTTTCCTGCTGGCCTGGGAGACCGGACTCTATTTTTCAAGAAGAAAGAAGGACGTCAAACGCGCTTTCGTTGGAGCCGTGATATGTGTTGGACTGATCGAAGCAGTCATCTACCTGCCGAATCGGCCCGAAACCTATCTGCGACCCACCAGGGCCTCCCGGCTCATCTATGGCCGTTGCCCAGGGCTGTATGACCCAATGCCAGAAATATTCATCGAGCGCTACAGAGGCCAAGAAAAAGACCTCCCCTACGGCGTCTGGGCCGTCAGTAATCCGTCAGGGAGCAAGATTCTTGTCAACCGAATTCGGATGAAGAGTTACCTTAAAGAAGAAGAAATTCCTTCCATCGTGACATGTCCCTGGCTGGACCCCGTTCTTGTTTACCGGGAGGCCAAAGAGAGATTTGTCCGCACGCCTCGGAGAGATCACATTTATATCAACGGCATGGGCAAAAAACTCACCCGCGCAAAAATAGACCAGAAAAGGGAGCGATGAAGATGCACCTGTCAAAAGTTCAAACCCGGATTTTGCTCTGCGCTTGTTTTCTTTTATGTTATTGGCTTGTCGCTTTTCGTCAGGCCCGGGCGCAGCCCCAAGGAGGCCAGAAAGGACTTGCCGTGTTTGACGTCAAGGCGTTTGGGGCGACCGGGAGAAAGACAGATAACGCCCGGGCTGCCATCCAGAAGGCGGTTGACGCCTGCGCTGCGGCCGGGGGAGGGATGGTCTATCTTCCGCCCGGAGAGTACTCCTCGGGGACGATTCACCTGCGCAGCCGTGTGCGTTTCTTCCTGGAAGCTGGGGCGACCCTTTATTCCATCAAGGACAAGAACGCTTTTGACAAAGACGCGCTGTTTTACGGCGAGGACTTGGTCAATATCGCCCTGGAGGGGCGCGGAACGGTGAACGGTGAAGGCGCTTACGAAATGCGGCTGAAAGGCGATTTCCATGATGACTTCATCTACCCGAACCAGGTGGAAGTGGAAAAGCGGGGCCTGCCCCTTACCCGGTCTTTTCCCAAGGCCAACCAATTTGGAAAGCTGGTACTTTTGCTCCGGTGCAAGGATGTCTGGATCAGCGGTCTGTCGTTTATCGATTCTCCCTCCTGGACGATCCACCCTTATGGCTGCGAACGGATGGTGATCGACGGTGTTTATATCCGCTCGAGCTTAAAGGACGCCGTTTGGGCGGATGGCATCGACCCCGATGGCTGCAAGGACTTGCGCATCTCCAACAGCACCATTGAGACTGGCGATGACGCTCTCGTTTTTTATTCCATGAACTGGTTTGGGCCGGCCCTGCCCTGCGAAAACATCACCGTCACGAACTGCCGCCTGTCATCGGCCTCATCGGCCATCAAGTTTTGCGACGGAAACATGAATTGCGTCCGGAACGTCACCATCGATAACTGCGTCATCACCGGCTCTAACCGCGGCATTGCGTTTATGACCTTTGACGGCGGCGATGTTCGCGATGTAGTTATTTCCAACCTGACCATAGAGTGCGTGCGCCATGACTGGTTCTGGTGGGGCGACGGCGAGCCCTTTCATTTCAACATCAGGAAGAGAAGCGAGGTCCACAAAAATTGGAGAAAAGAAGACGACCGGCCGGCCGGCTCCATCCGGAACGTCCTGATTCAGAACATCATTGCCCACGGCAAGGGTTCAAGCATATGCAACGGCCATCCTGAAAGCTGGCTGGACGGGATTACCATGGACAATATTAAGCTTTTTGTTTCCCATGATGCGGCTGCGCCCTATGACAAAGCGGTCCATGCCTTGACGTTCAAGCAGGCCAAGAACCTCAAGCTCAGGAATATCGAGGTGTTCTGGGAGGCGCCGGGATATGATCAATGGCAATCAGTGCTCTTCCTTGAAGACATCCGGGGACTCGAATTGGAAGGATTTTCCGGAGGGCCGGCGAAGCCTGGAACAGAGGCCGCAGCCGTCGTCCTGAACCAGGTTGAGGACGCCCGCGTTAGCAAATCAAACGCCCTGAGCGGAACCTCGGTTTTCTGCGAGATCAGGGGGGAGCGAACACGAAACATCTCTTTTGTCGGGAACGATTTTCTCCAGGTTGGGATGCCCTGGAGGCTCGCCCCTGATGTCAAGCCAGACGCCGTCACAGCCACGGGAAATCTTATTAAAGATCAATAACATATAAGTTCTAAGCGTCGAACTTATCCCTATTTTGTCTCGCCAGCGAAGCCGACGTTATCCAGAATGATCACTCCTTCGCGACCCTGGTCGAAGACGAAACGGATATCCTTGAGCAGGCCAGGATTGAACTCAGGATACAGCTCAGCAAAGACAGCCAAGGGCAGCTCGAAAGTCTGCATCGTGGGCTCATAATCTTTGCCCATCATAAATTTTTCTTTAGGCAGCTTGGTGAAGCGCGAACGGACGACAGGCGGAACAGACCTAAAACGGTCAAGAGGGAGCCTGGCCGATGTTCCGTCGGATGCGACGAGCTCCACACTCAGCCGCAGCGGCTCTTTATGTTGGTCTGCCGCCTCTTTTTTTGCTTTCTTTTCCTCGGCTTTCTTTGCGGCATCCTTTTTTGATCTTTCTTGATCCTGGCCTTTGTCTTGGCCCTTCTCGTCCTCAGGATCTGGGATTTTTTCGTCGGCATCGGCTAGGCTGAAGACAAGACGGGAATTGGCTCGAAGCTTAAGACTCTCTCTGCTGTCCTCCGTAAGCTCGACCCTGTAGGAGGGGGCTTTATCTCCTTGGCGGTCGGATTCAGGGCCGCGCCAGCCCAGGAAGACTGCGTTGTTCTCTTTTGTGCCCGACTTGCGCATCTCTAGGTCGGCTTCGCGCCAGACGGCCAGGTTTTTTCCGAAGGTCCTTCCGCCTGGAGAGGTGGTCGTGGTCACATCGACATCCTCTTCGAATGTGCAGACCGGCCGGAACGTGGAGTCCTCGAAGCGGTTTATATAAATGTCCTTAGGAAGCCAAGCCGCAATAACCTGAGCATCTTGAAATAGGGGAACGTAGGAACGGTCGTTATGGAGGGTGGCTTCCAGGAAGGCGGAAATATAGACCTTGCTTATTTTTCGCTGAGCTTCGCCATCGATGAGAGCTTTGCGGTTGAGAAAAGTCCCCATCGGCATCCCCCAGTCATTATCGCCCCAGACAGCGTTGAATTGGCCGTGGTTGGAGCGATAGGAATAGAGAGAAGCCTTGAACCAATAGTTGCCGTCGGTGAAGCGGACGCGGTTGAACTGGCGCTCGCCCATGAAGAATGAGCAATCGGCATCGTGGGCTCCCTGGAGGACGAGATAGTTTATGTTCTCGAGAGGTGTGGGCTTGCCCGCGGGCTTGTACTGCTGGTCGCTCGGAGCAATGGAGATGATCGCTCTGATGCTGAAGTTGAAATCGAATAAAACGGTGGCATCGTCAGGATAATGGGAAAGGTGGTTAAAGGCTCCGGCAATGGCTGCTGCTTCTCCTCCGCGGGAATGTCCGGCGAGAGCGATGTTGTTCATGTCCACTTTGCTGAAGAATGGATTGCTTTCTTCCCCGTTCCACTTCTTCCAAACACGAAGATGCTGGAGGAGCAGCCATCCCCGGCCGTCGTTTTCCCGGGAGAGGCCGGCCGGCCAGGATCCGTTAAAGAAGTTCTCATCGACGGAGACGAAGATAAAACCCCGGCTGGCCATGAGCTCGCCGAGGTAGCCGTAACCCGGGTCGGAGAATTCCTGCATTTTATGGTTGCCGTGGACGATCAAAACCAGGGGAAAAGGGCCTTCGCCCTCGGGATACCAAACCCGGCCGTTGAGCGGGAACTTTTTGAAATCGAACCCCCAGTACCAGTGCCGGACCTTCATCTTCCAACCTTTGTTGTTTTTGATGAAAGGAGTCGCATCGACGCTCTCGGTTTTGAGCTCCGCTTTCTGTCCGAACTCGGGCCTGTGCTTGTCCGCGCCGATTCCGTAGGTCAACTTGCCAACTCTGAAGGGTCCGGGCAGGGAAGGATCAGGCACGGACAGAGCCGCGAATTGGACGGCTTCCTCCCTAAACTCTGTAAGGTGGCGGTCGCTTCCCTTGCTGGCGAGCCAAAGGATGCACAAGATGACAAGGGCAAGAGGACTCAGGATCTTAAAATAAACAAAGACCTTTTTTGCTGGAGGTACCTGCCTGAGTGTTTTGGAGAAGAGAGAAGCCAGGCCGCTTCCCAGACAAGCTCCTGCCAGACCGAATATAAGCCCGATCCCTAAACTTATTGGAAGAGGCCAGCCCTCTTTTAGGAAGAAGACGATCAACAAAATCAAAGAGACGAGACCAATCTTGTTGATAAATCCGGGCAATACAGCGAGGAGCTTAAGAACAACCGCGGTTCCCAGCCCAAGGAGAAAAATTATGACAGCGTAGAAAAGGATGCCGGCCAAGCTGTCGAAAATTCTCGGAAGCCCGGGCCGCAAATAGAGGCCAAATAGTACCATGAACAAACCCAGAAAAAAGAGGATGCCAATCGCGGCACCGGCGCGGGTCAAGGGACTGGGAAGGACTTTTATCCAGGCGTTCTTCAGCCTGTCTCGAATCTTCCTCCTAGTCCGGATTCCCATAGAGGAAGGTCCTTGATGAGCCTGATTCGACGTTGTCTTCATATATCTATTTCTCCTTGTCTTTCAATTAGATTTATTTGGGATCAATCAGGTTGCTTTGAGGTCTTTGAGAACGGCTCAGCCAAAGCTTTTTATGGCTTTTTCTTCGTTGTCAAAGAATTCGAAGATTTTCGTCAGGCCGGAGTAATTAAAAATCAGCCAGATCTTTTCGGAGAGATGGACAAACTTCAGGCTTCCTTTTTTTTTCTGGACAGAGACGTGAGCGGCGACGATATCGCCGATCCCATAACTATCGATAAAATCGACTTTCGCGAAATTGAGAAGGATTTTCTTTTTCCCGAGAGAAAGCTGTTCCCTGATCAGTCTGTGGAGGGACGGCGCCTGTTCTTCAGAAAGCCTGATTTCGCCGGCCAAGTCTAAAATAACGATGCCATTTTCTTCTCTCAGGCCGTGTCTCATGACCTCCCCCTTTTCCTTGTTCATTGATCTAATATCTCCCGGGTGCACTTTCATTATTAAAAATTACTCGCGTTTTGGCAAGACTTTTGTTGCAGACCAGAAGTCCGGGCTATTTTCTCAGGGTGAACGTCGTGCAAGCGGGGTTGGGTGTAAAAGCAGAGATATCGTCCGTATATGATCGGATGCAGATTTGGCTTTGCTGGCCGTTCCCGTAGGCTTGCCCGGTCACTTTGAACCGGAGCTCAACCAGGGTGCCGCTGCTGCTCTTGGCGACAGGAGTGCCGCTGCCAACAAAGCCCCCCACTTTGAGCTCGCCGGGACTGGGTTCGTTCGCGTCTACAGCCGCCCAGTCGCCAGTCAGGCCTCCCGTTCCGGCATCCTGAAACTCGAACATCTGAGTGTCGAACGCCCCGTCAAACCCGAAAACGCGGATTTCCTGGCCGTTTCCCGTGATCTGGGCAGTGACCTTAATAATGGTGTCCGGGCCTCCGGAATTAGGATCGCAAATTACAGAAATTAACTGCTGGCTAGGAGTGTTTATGGTGGTGGTTGTCGGGGTTTTCTTACAACCACCGGGCAGACTGGCCACGCAAAAAATGAGGCCGACCATAGTGATCAATTTTCTCGGGGCCATTTTCAAGTCCGCTCCATTATAGCCGAATTGGGCCCTAATTTGAAGCCGCAAAATGAAAACTGTTTCAGCCATCATTTAGTCGAACGAAAAACAAGACTGGGACGGCCCTCCCTGAGAGGTGTTCCCGCGACGCCAGGCAGACGCTTTACATCCGGATGGCTGTGGATTATCATATTATTTGAAAAAGGTGAATCCATGACCTGTTCTACAACCATCATCTGCGTTCGTCACAAGGGGCAACTGGCCATGGCCGGAGACGGCCAAGTCTCGATGGGCCAGACGATCCTGAAGCAGACGGCAAGAAAAATCAGGCGGCTTCATAAGGACAAGGTCTTGGCCGGTTTTGCCGGTGCCACTTCGGATGCCTTCGCCTTGTTCTCCCGGTTTGAGAACAAGCTCGAGGAATATCGGGGCAACCTGTCACGCGCGGCTATTGAACTGGCCAAGGACTGGCGCCTGGACAAGGCCCTGCGGCAGCTGGAGGCCCTTCTTATTGTCGCGGACAAGGAGAGCGCTTTTCTCATCTCGGGAACGGGAGACGTCGTCGAGCCGGATGACGGCATTATTGCCATCGGCTCGGGCGGCCCCTATGCCCTGGCTGCGGCCCGCGCCCTGATTAGGCACACGAATCTCGGGGCCAAGGAGATCGCCCTGGAAGCGATGAAAATTAGCGCCGGCATCTGCGTTTACACGAATGACCAGATCATCATCGAGGAGCTGTGAATGGCTGTGGTACTTGCGAGGATAAAAGACCAACCCCCAGAAGAGGGAAAAGATACGGAACTGACACCGCAAGAGATTGTGGCCGAGCTCGACAAATTTATCATCGGCCAAAAAGCGGCCAAGAGGGCTGTGGCCATCGCCCTGCGGAACAGATTCCGGAGAAGAAAGCTCCCGTCCGAGCTCGCCGACGAGATCGCCCCAAAAAATATCCTGATGATTGGTCCCACTGGCGTCGGGAAGACGGAAATTTCCCGCCGTCTGGCCAAGCTGACCTCTTCTCCTTTTCTCAAGATTGAAGCCAGCAAATTCACCGAGGTCGGCTACGTCGGCCGGGACGTGGAGTCGATGATCCGGGACTTGGTGCGCATTTCCGTGGACATGGTCAAACAGGAAAAGATCGAGGAAATTGCTGAAAAGGCGGCGAGCAATGTGGAAGAAAAAATCTTGGACCTCCTTCTTCCCCCGCTCAGAAGGAAGGAAAGCGCCCTGGTGGAAGACGACTTGGCCCGGTTTCAAGAGACAAGAGAAAAACTGCGCAAACAGCTCCGCGATGGGCTGCTCGAAGAGCGGCTCGTTGAGGTTGAAATGAAAGAGAGAATGGCTCCTCCCTTCGAGATATTTTCTAACGCGGGAGTCGAGGAGATCGGCATTCAGATCCAAGAGATCATCCCCGGTTTCTTAGGAGGAAAATCCAAGAAACGGAGGGTGAAAATCAAGGAGGCCCGGGAATTTCTGATGGAGGACGAGCAAAAAAGGCTGATCGACATGGACCAGGTCGCCCGGCTGGCCATTGAACGGGTTGAGCACTCAGGAATTATCTTCCTGGATGAGGTGGACAAGATCGCCGGCCGCGAATCGGGACACGGCCCGGAGGTGAGTCGTGAGGGGGTGCAGCGTGACCTTCTGCCGATCATCGAAGGGACCACTGTCAATACGCGCTACGGCCTGGTCAGGACCGACCATATCCTTTTTATTGGAGCGGGGGCGTTTCATGTCTCCAAGCCGGCTGACCTGATCCCCGAACTCCAGGGCCGCTTCCCGATCCGTGTGGAGCTGACATCTCTGAACAAGGAGGATTTTGTAAAAATTTTGACCGAACCCGAGAACGCCTTGATAAAACAATACCTGGCCTTGATGGAAACAGAAGGTGTCCAGGTCGAGTTCACTCCTGATGCCGTCGATGAGATCGCCGACATCGCCGAGAAGGTCAACGAAGACTCTGAGAACATTGGAGCCAGACGTCTGCACACCATCATGGAGAAAGTGATGGAAGAGATCTCTTTCGCGGCTCCCAATATCCAAGAAAAACACATCCTGATCGATAGAAAATATGTAGAGAAACAGCTGCTGGATATTCTCAAGGACCAGGACCTGCGGCGTTTCATCCTTTGATGAAGAGGCGCGTTTCTCTCCTCATCGTTTTGTCCGCCGGCGTTATTATCACCTCCTGCGGGAAAAAGGGTCCGCTCGCTCCCCCCTTCGTGAGGACTCCTCAAACCGTTCAGGACCTTAGCCTTTTTCAGAAAGGCACTGAAGTTATTGTGAGTTGGTCGAACCCGACGGGTTATGTGGACGGGAATCCGATTGGACAAGTCTCAGAGGTGGAAATCTGGCTGGTAGAGGAAGCCAGGACAGAGACACGGCCAGCGACCAGGCTGAGCCCAGAAGAGTTCGAAAACAACGCCAAACTGTTAGTCAGGATCCAAAAAAGCCGCTTCGCCTTGTTCTTCCAAAGGGGGACCGAATCCCCGAAATTTTCCTACTCTTATCCGGTTGAGCCTGAGAAAATCGGCCGGACGGTGCTGACTTTTGCGCTCAAGGTCAGGGATGAGAAAAGGAGGGAGTCCGAATTTTCTGAACCTGTGTCCCTCGAGCCTCAGGCTTCTCCGTCTGCTCCGCAAGATGTGCAGGTGACTCTTCTTGCTCAATATATCGAAGTCCGCTGGGGTGGTGAGGCCGCAGAGTCGGTCGGGTATAATGTCTATCGCTCAACAGGAGAAGACGTCCCCGTTCGTTTAAATGCGTCGCCAGTCCTGGCCAATGAATACCGAGACACGGATATCTCTTTTGGCGAAACCTACCGCTATTTTGTCAGAGCGGTCGCATCGGACGCAGTCCCGCCAATAGAGAGCCCTGATTCAAAGGTCGTCGAGATTCTGGCCAAAGATACCTTCCCGCCTGCACCTCCTGCTGGGCTGACGATTATTTCCGGGACGAACTTCATTGCCCTGAGCTGGGAAGCCAATAAGGAACCGGACCTGGCTGGGTATAGAGTCTGGAGAAGACAGGCTGGCCAGGCCGATTTTGTCCTGGTTGTTTTTCTGCCGGCTGCAGCGAGTTCGTATTCTGATTCTGCGGTTGAAAAGAACAAAAGATATGATTATGCTATTACCGCCCTGGATGATGCCGGAAATGAGAGCCAGAAATCAGGGGTTGTTTCTGGGCTCATCCGTGGTGACCGCCCATGAGAGTTTTCCGCTTTAGGCATGAAGGCAAAATCCTTTATGGCGTTTTGAGAGAGGAGAATCTTTACCCGGTCACCGGCTCGATTTTCGGAGATTTCCAGACGGAGAGAAAAGGCGTGCCCATTGCTTCAGTTGCCCTCCTCTCTCCCGTTGTGCCTTCCAAGATCGTCGCCGTTGGCGTCAACTACAAAGAGCATGGCCGGGAAATGGGGCGGCGCCTGCCCGAAGAACCGTTGATATTCTTGAAGCCGCCGTCGGCCGTCATCGGACCCAACGATATCATCATCTATCCCGCGATGGCCAAACGGGTTGATTACGAGGGAGAGATGGCCGTAGTGATCAAGAAGGAAGCCCGGCAGCTTGGAGAGAACGACGACATCGTCGATTGTATCCTCGGCTACACGTGTTTTAATGATGTCACTGCCAGGGACCTCCAAGAGAAGGATGTCCAGTTCACTCGGGCCAAGTCCTTTGACACATTCGCGGCTGTCGGCCCCTGCATAACTACGGATATTGACCCTTCCCGCCTGAGCATCAAGACGTTTCTCAACGGCAAGCTCAAACAGTCGTCCAACACCAAGAATTTGATTTTCTCCGTGCCTTATCTCATCTGGTTCATCTCGGGAATCATGACCCTCTTTCCCGGGGATATCATCACGACGGGGACGCCGGCAGGAGTCGGCCCAATGGTGCCTGGAGACAGGGTGGACGTCCAGATCGAGCACATCGGCACGCTCTCCAACACGATCATGAGGGTCAAGGGCTAAGCGTCGCTAAAGCATAACTTTTAAGTGAGAGCGATTGGCGATAGATTGAACGGAGGAAAGCATGAAGTTTTTCCTGGACACAGCGAACTTGGCTGAGATCAAAGAAATTGCCGGATGGGGAATCTTGGACGGCGTGACCACAAACCCTTCTCTTGTCTCTAAGGAAAATGTCCGCTTCGAAGAACTCATCAGGGAGATTTGTCGGATCGTCACCGGTCCGGTAAGCGTCGAAAGCGTTTCGACCAAGGCCGAAGATATTATCCCGGAGGCTGAAGGCCTGGCGAAACTGGCCCCGAACATCGTCGTCAAGATTCCCATCGGCATTGAAGGTCTCAAGGCCACCCGGGTTCTCTCCCAAAAGGGCATCGAGATCAATACAACGCTAGTCTTTTCGCCCAGCCAGGCCCTCCTCGCCGCCAAGGCCGGGTCGCGGTACGTCAGCCCGTTCATCGGCCGCCTCGATGATATCTCTCATGATGGAATGCACTTGGTCGAGCAAATTCTCGCCATCTTTGACAATTATGGCCTGACGACCGAAGTCATCGTTGCCAGCGTCCGCCATCCGCTTCACGTTGTGGAGGCTGCGCTTCTTGGGGCAGATATTGTAACTCTGCCGTATGCGGTTATGGAGAAACTGATCAAGCATCCTTTGACGGACCTCGGGATGGAGAAATTCTTGAAGGACTGGGGGAAAGTCAAAAAATAAATGGATTATAGGATCGACACCCATGAGTATCACGAAGAAATTGGATGACCTGAGAGAAAAAAACAGGCTGGCTGAAGCGGGAGGGGGACCCGAGAGGACGCACAAACAACATGAGTCCGGCAAGCTGACAGCACGAGAGAGAATCAGCCTGCTTCTGGATGAAGGGTCTTTTCAAGAGATGGATAAGTTTGTTGTCCATCAGAGCCACGATTTTGGGATGGAGAAGAAGAGGATTCCTGGTGATGGGGTGGTCTCCGGACATGGACGAATCGATGGCCGGCAGGTTTTTGTCTTTGCTCAGGATTTTACCGTTTTCGGCGGCTCCCTCAGCGGCGCGAACGCCGCCAAAATCGTGAAGATCATGGACCTGGCCATGAAGATCGGCGTGCCTATCATCGGACTCAATGACTCCGGTGGAGCGCGGATTCAGGAAGGAGTTGCCAGCCTGGCGGGCTATGCTGACATCTTTCTGAGAAACGTCCTGGCTTCAGGCGTCATTCCCCAGATCTCGGCCATCATAGGCCCGTGCGCCGGAGGAGCGGTGTATTCGCCGGCGATTACGGATTTTATCATCATGACCAAGGAAATCAGTAACATGTTCATCACAGGGCCTGATGTGATCAAGGCCGTGACCCACGAAGAGGTGACCATGGAAGAATTGGGCGGCGCTGAAACGCACAATGCTCTGAGCGGGGTGGCCCATTTTGCCGCCGAGAATGAGCAGCATGCCCTGGCACTCATCCGGGAGCTCCTTTCGTTCATCCCCAATAATAATATGGAGGACCCGCCCGACAAAAAAACTTCAGACCCTTGGGACCGGGCTGGCGACGAGGTCAATCTTTTGGTGCCCGACGACCCGTATCAGCCGTATGACATCCGCAGGGTCATCAAAGAAGTTTTAGACGACAATTACTTTTTTGAGGTCCAGGCAGAATACGCCAAGAATATTGTGATCGGGTTTGGCCGGCTGGGAACGAAATCTGTCGGCATCGTGGCCAACCAACCCGACCATCTCGCCGGCGCTCTGGATATTAACGCTTCCGACAAAGGGGCCCGCTTTGTGCGTTTCTGCGATGCTTTTAATATTCCCTTGATCACCTTTGAGGACGTCCCCGGGTTCCTGCCGGGGGTGGCCCAAGAACACGGTGGCATCATCCGTCACGGAGCCAAGCTCCTCTACGCTTTTGCCGAGGCGACGGTGCCAAAAATTACCGTAATCACGAGGAAAGCCTATGGCGGCGCATATTGCGTTATGGCCTCAAAGCACATTCGGGCAGATATTAATTATGCCTACCCGACAGCAGAGATCGCTGTGATGGGCCCCGAAGGAGCAGTCAACATCGTTTATAAACGCGAATGGGAAGGAAAGTTAGATTCCTCCGTCCGGGAGGACAAAATTGCTGAATTCAGAGAAAAGTTTGCTAATCCCTATATCGCTTCCGAAAAAGGATATATCGATGAGATCATAGAGCCGCGGCTGACCAGGCCGAAGCTGATTGCAGCGTTGCGGATGCTGGGGAATAAGCGGGATAAGAATCCTCCCAAAAAGCACGGGAATATACCCCTCTAAATGAGGTCCGGCCGGCGGAAGAGGGAGCTCGGATGTTGAAAAAAGTTTTGATTGCCAACCGGGGAGAAATTGCCGTCCGGGTCATTCGGGCCTGCAGGGAGACGGGCATCATCCCGGTCGCAGTCTATTCGGATGCCGATCGAAAGGCGCTTCATGTCAGGCTGGCCGAAGAAGCCTACTATATCGGCGTGGCCACGCCATCAGAGAGCTATCTTCATGTCGAGAAAATAATCTGCGCGGCCAAATCGTGCCATGCCGATGCCATCCATCCCGGATACGGCTTCTTGGCCGAAAACTCAAAGCTGGTAAAGAGGTGCGAGGAAGAAGGAATCATTTTTATCGGTCCGCCGTCAGAGCCCATGGAGATCATGGGCGAAAAAACCTCCTCCAGAAGAAAAATGCATGAGGCCGGGGTGCCCATCATTCCGGGGACGCTGGAGTCCATTGTGGACGAAAGAGAGCTGAAGAGGAAGGCCCGGGAGATCGGTTTTCCTCTCCTTCTCAAAGCCTCTCTGGGCGGCGGGGGCAAGGGGCTGAGGCTCGTGAGAAAAGAGGAAGACCTCGTTTCCTGCTTCAAGCTAGCGCAGTCAGAAGCGCTCTCAAGCTTTGCCGACCCGGCCGTTTATGTCGAGAAATATATCGACGAGCCCCACCATATCGAGATCCAGATTGTGGCTGATTGTTTTGGGAATGTGGTTTATCTGGGGGAGAGAGAATGTTCCATGCAGCGCCGCTATCAAAAGGTCCTGGAGGAGACACCGTCTCCATTTCTCGATGACGAGACGCGTCGGGAGATGGGACAAGTGGCCGTCAAGGCCGCTTCGAGCATCGGCTACAGGAATGCTGGTACCGTCGAGTTTATCGTTGATAAAGACAAGAAGTTCTATTTCCTAGAAATGAACGCTCGCCTTCAAGTGGAACATCCGATTACGGAAATGGTGACGGGATTGGACCTGGTCAAATGCCAGCTGGAGATCGCTGCGGGGAACCCACTTCCTTTCCGGCAGGAGGATATCAGGCCCCGGGGCCATGCCATGGAATGCCGAATCATGGCCGAGGACCCGTTCAATGATTTCATGCCCTCCCCCGGGAAAATCATCTACCTTCACACGCCGGCAGGGTTGGGCGTCCGAGATGACAGCGGCATCTATGAAGGGTATGAGGTGCCTCTTGATTATGACCCTCTTCTTTCGAAGCTCATCACCTGGGGACGGACCCGGGAAGAGACGATCCGGCGGATGTTGAGGGCTCTGGCTGAATATCACGTCTACGGAATCAAAACGACGATTCCCTTTTTCCGGAAAATCCTTCTCCATCCCAAGTTCGTGGCCGGCCAGTATAACACTCACTTCATTCCAGAACTGGAAAAAGAACAGGACCAGGAAAACCCGGCCGAGGCCTTAGCTGCTCTCATTGCTGCCGGGATTAGGACCTATCAGGACGCCAGGGGAGAGGCCGACCTTTCTTCAGGCAAGGTGAAAGAGAGTCCGTGGAAAACGCAAGGCAGAATCCAAAATCTGTCCAACAGGCTCTAAAATGAATTATTCTTTTTGGCTGGGGCAGAAGGAATTCAAGGTCAGCCTGGAAGAGAAAGGAAGGAGCGTTTTCCGCGTTGCCGTTGACGAACAGCCTTTCGATGTGTCTGTGGAACTTATCGGCCAGGACGAGCTGCTTTTGAATATCGACGGCAAGATTTTCAATATCACCATTAATTCCAACTCGCTGTCCCATTCGGTCTTTGTTAACGGCCGCCTGTTTAGGGTCGAGAAGAGTTCGGCCTTGAAGATGCTAAAGGAGGAAAAGGCGAGGCTGAAAAAGAAAGATGTTAAAATCACAATGCCTGGCCGAGTCGTTCAAGTTCTGGCGGCTGAGGGTGACGACGTCCGGGAAGGACAGGCGGTCCTGGTCCTTGAGGCCATGAAAATGCAGAACGAGATCAAATCACCTCAGGTTGGCCGGATTGTCAGAATGAATTTCAGGGCCGGAGATTATGTCGAAGCAGGGTCCATACTCTTCTCCGTTGAATAGTCGGCCCCCCATCTCTTTTCATTATCGCTTTGCAATCACCCCCAAATATATGATCTGCGTAATGTAGCACAGGAAGCCACCCGGAAGCCCCCGTGGCAGAAGGGGGACCCGTCGGTTTTTTTCGGACGGGGGGAACCGACGGGACTGGTTCCCCGGGATGCGGGGGCCGAGGGCGGCTTCCTGTGCCACATTTGATCACCTAGAAGGAGATACTTGCGCAGCCCGCTAAATTTATTTTTTGAGCCAATAATGTTATATTTAGTCTTGCGCCATGACTAAGAAAAGGATCATCTCTCTTGTTGCCTTTATCGTCCTGATAGGGGTCCTGCTTGGCGGCGGCATCTATGTTCGGAACGTCATCCTCCGCCAGGTGAGCAAAAGAATCCAGTCTTATGTTAATTACTCAGCTCTCCATCTCCGCGCTTTTCCACCGGCTATAGTTCTCGACGATATCCGGACGGTGTCACCGTCCCCCTTTTTATCGGCCAAGCGGCTTGCGGTCGAACTGCCTTTTGATTCTCTATTCAAGAGTGACAGACCTCTTGTTGTTTTTATTGATCAGCCGGTTGTCAAGGTTTCTGCCGGCCGAGAGGAAGACAAAGGAAAAACGAAGTCGAAAGGGTTCTTCAGCTTCCCTTTTGCTCTGGCGAAGGTCAAGGTGAGAGACGGGGAATTCTATTATCAGGGGATTGAGACAAGCTACCAGGCGATTGGCATCCGGGCCATCTTCGAGCACAGGGGAGACACGCACTCTTTGCGCGCGGATGTCGAAAAAAGCTCTCTCTTGCTGGAGCCGGGAAGAAAGCCTTTTGAGGGAAAAATAAGTTTTTTCGCGGAAAGTATAAAAGACCTTCTTCAGGTGAAAAAATTCAATATTTCCGGCCCGGAAATCATCGTCAAAGCCAAAGGAAATATGACCAACCTCAGCAACCCGGAAGGAACGCTTCGGGTGTTCTGGAGGGCAGAGATGGATGCTCTTGCGGGCATTCTGAGGATTCCTTTCTCCTGGAAGGGGAGGACTCTAGGGGAAGGCGATTTCACCAGGCTGCAAAAAGAAATCCTTTTTAAAACCAGCTTTGGCAGCGACAACCTTATCTTCAACAAGATCCCCTGGCAGAAAGTCAGGGGCCAGGTGGAATATTCTCCGAAAAGCGGCGTCAAAGTAGACTTGAATGTTTTCCCGCCGTCCGGCTCGGCGGAATTCATCAGGATAAATTATGGCGCGGGAAAGGTCAGGGGTGAACTTCAGGGATTTCGCCTCGACCCGATTCTCTCTCAATTTTCCCTGCCCTGGCCCGTAGTTTCTCCGATCTGGGGAAATTTCTCTGTTGATGAGAAAGAGCTCGTGGCCGACTTTGAATTTAGAGATGACGCATTTGCCGTGCTTGCCGACAAGTATCCATTCCGGGGCCCGGTCCATTTCACCTGGGACAAGAAAAAAGAGATTGCGTTTTCTTCTCCTAGGCTGGAAACCGCCTTCGGTGAGGTCGAGCTTGACGGAAAAGTGGATATCGAGCGCGCCTATAACATCTCCATCAAGGGGACGATCAGCGACGTTAAGAGGTCGCGGGAATTCACTCAGCTTGTCCTCAGGCAAAAGCTCGACATCCCCGAGATCAGGGGCAGCGGCCGAGCAGACGTTCTAATCAGCGGCCACATCCATTCGCCCCTGGTGAAGATTGGTTTCGACCTTTCGCCCGCCGGATACGATTTATTCGACCTCAGGGCGGCCCAGGGGACGGTAGAGCTGGTCAACGAGACCGTTCGAGGGCTCTTCCTCGTCAACGACCCTCAGATGCAAGGCGAGATCCAGCTCTTTTCGGAAAAAGGGAATCTCAATGCCAGGATTCAGCTGCCTGAAGCGTCCGTCGAGAAGGTCCTCACCGGGCTGAACCTCAGAGTCCCGTTGAATGGGAGAGCTTCGGGAAATTTTGAAATCAATTCCGGACAGGGAAACCTGGAAGTCAGCGGAACATTTGCGAGCCCCTTAATGAAATTGACCGGGTTTGACCTCAGGGACGTTACCGGGAAGCTGCGCTGGGACGGAGACACCCTTACTTTTCCCGAACTGACCTTTACCCTTTATGGGGGGAAGATGGCGGGCTCCCTCGGGCTGGGTTTTAAAACCCCAAATGTGGCGGTTGACATGACTGGGGAAAAAGTCGACCTTTCCCTTTTGAACGCGGCACTGGCTGGAGAGCTTGCCCTGAACCTCAAGGGCAGCGGGCTCATGGGCGGGGAGATCGCCTCGGGCGGTTTCGCAATCAAGGGCCTGCAGTACAGTCAGTTTCAAACTGTGGATGCTCGAGGCGACCTCAGAGTCAGGCTTTCCGAGCAAGCCATGGGCCTGAGCACAACAGGGAAGTTTTTTCCGGGCGAAAACGAATTCTCGGTTGACGCGAGTATCCCGCTTTCCAAGAACTGGCTTTCCCTCGATATCAAAGGAAGCTTCGGCAATCTTGATATCCTCCTGCCCTGGAAAGGAGCCAAGGGGAGACTCAACTATCTCGCGGAAGTCCGCGGGCCAGCTTCTTCACCCCAGGTCAACGGCGGAATTGATTTTCAGGGTTCGCTTGTCCCTTTTCCCCAGTTTTCCCAGGCCCTAACCGATTATTCTGGTTTTGTCATTATTAAGAATAATCTAGCTTCCCTGCGCTCCTTTAAAGGAAAATTGGGGGGCGGAGATCTGCAGGGAAGCGGTGAGATAAACCTGGGTCGGGGAGGCCTCCAAAACCTGAACATCAATATTGAAGGTACGAATATGATTCTTTCCCCTTTTGAAAGAACAAGGGGGTTGGTGGACGCATCGCTCATACTGATTAAGGACCCCACGCGGTTCGTCCTCACGGGGGATTTTACTATTCATAGACTTTTGTGGAGGAGGGAGATTGGCGAAAGGCTGGTCTTTTCCTCCAGCCCTTATCTCCAAGCGCAGCGGAGGCCGAGCTTCCTGGATAGCCTGAATCTTAATATTCATCTCCGGGCCGACGACAACGTCTGGTTGGAAAATTCCTTGGGCCGGATGAGGGGAAGGTTTAATCTGAACCTCATGGGAAATGTCAAATCGCCCATCCTCCTGGGAGATATTGAGGCTCTTGGGGGGACCTTCAATTTTCAGGACAGAAAATTCCAGGTTCTCCGGGGCCGGGTGAGCTTTTTCAACCCGTCTTCCGCCGAGCCGTATATTGAGTTCACGGGAGAAACCTATGTCAAGGACTACCGTGTGACCTTCGCCGTCAGTGGACTACCTGAAAATCTCAAGCCTGAATTCTCCTCGTCACCTCCCTTGCCCTCGGAGGACGTCCTCGCTCTGCTCTCCCTCGGGGAATCGTTCAAGAGGACTTACTCCACCGAAACAACCACGCAACAGAGCTCGGTCTCTCTGCTTTCATTCAGCCTGATGGAAGCAGCCCAAAAAAGCGCCCAGTCGATTTTCAGCTTGGACCGATTCAGGATAGACCCTTTTCTCATGAGTTCGTCCGCAGAAATGACTGCTCGCTTGACTGTGGGGAAGAGCCTCTCCAAAGACTTTTTTGTCTCTTATAGCACGAACCTAACCCGGACGAATATGGACCAGATCATTCGCCTGGAGTGGGACCTGAGCAACGATTTTTCTTTGGTGGGGACACGGAACGAACTGGGAAGGATCAGCGTTGATTTTAAAATCCGCAAACGGTTCTAAAACCCGGGGCCGAAGATTGTCGGCCTATTCAGTCGTACTCTGTTCCGTCGTGTTCACTTTGATTCTTTTTTCCCCCGTCGCTTTTTCCAAGGATGCTCTCCCTCTGATCGCCGGCGTCGAGGTTTGGGTGGACAACCTTCCTCCTAAGGAAAAAATGGAGAGGTTGATTTCGATCAAGCCGGGAGACGCATATTCCTTGGAGGCGATCACCCAGAATATCAAGCGGATTCATAAAGCAGGGCTCTTTTCTGACGTGGAAGTCCTCAAGAGCGGCGAGGAGCAGGTCGAATTGAAGTTCATGTTGACGCGAAAGCTCCTTGTCCGGAAGATTCATTTTGAAGGGAACAAAGGTATTTCGAGAGCGCGGCTGGATGAGGCCGTGTTCTCCGTTCGGCCGGACAGCTTTTTTTCGGAAGAAAAGCTCGGCCGCGCCACCGAGGAACTGAAGAAGGCCCTCAACCAGCAAGGATACTTTCTACCCAGGATCGACCCAGCCGTGAGGAGGAACTTGCGAGCCCCAGAAGTGGATGTGACCTTCAGCATCAAGCCTGGAATAAGGTTTACCGTTGAGGATGTTTTTTTTACCGGGAATGGCCCTGTTTCAAAGGAGGAATTGCAGAGGAAGATCAGGACCAAAAAAGGGAACCCCTACGTCCCGGCGCGGCTTGAGCAAGATATCGCTTCCCTCAAGGACCTGTACGCCTCGTTAAGCTATCCTCGGGCCGAGATTGTGCTCGTTGATGAAAAATTCGATACGGCCAGAGGGACGGTCCAAATTTATCTGGATATCAATCTCTATGAACGCATCAACATCGTTGTCCGGGGAGCCGCCGTCCCAGTCAAGCTGCTGACGCCGATCTGGCAAGAGCGGATTTTCGAAGATTGGGGGCTTACTGAAGGAGAGGCAAGAATAATCTCCTACCTGAGAGAAAAAGGGTTCATCTTCGCCAGCGTGAGTTCCCACGTCGAGAGGACGGATTCCGAGCTCAGAGTTATCTATGAGGTCAGCGCGGGCGGGAAGGCCAAAATCCGAGATGTCCGGTTCGAAGGCGTGAGATATTTTACTTCTGAGCAGCTCAAGCAGCAGCTGGGAATATCTCAACGGGTCCTCTTTTTTGCGGTGATCGATGGGAAGAGACTTTTTGAATTGCCGGGCGAAATCGAGAATCTCTTTGAGTCGAAGGGATTTGCAGATGTCAATGTCGACCTTCAGTTCCAGGCAAAAGGATCTGCGGTCACGGCCGAATTCCTGATTCAGGAAGGGAAACAGCAAAAAATTGATGAGGTCATCATCCGCGGAGCGAAATTGTTCGACCCGAAAATACTTCTTGCCGAGATCAACATCGTTCCAGAGGGTCCTTATTTCCCGCCAGATATCCAAAGGGAAATTCAAAAGTTGGAGACGTTTTATCTGAATCGCGCTGTCCGCGGGACGACAATCCAGGCCAACACGGAAGCTGTCGGAGACAATCGTTATAGAGTGACCTTGGAGATCCAGGAAGGCCGCGTCATAAAAATCCAGAACCTGGTCGTCACCGGGAACATCGTTACAAAAAGCAAGACGGTTGCGAGAGAGTTGCGGATTAAAGAAGGAGACCTCGCCTATTACGACGAAATTATGGCCTCAAAAAGGAACCTGGAGAGGCTGGGCGTTTTTACCGAAGTCAGGGTGGAGGAAATTCCCGTCAGCGCAGACGCAGAGAATATCATCATAAGCCTCAGGGAAGGGCAAAGGAACTTCGTCAGCGCCGGACTCGGTCTCGAAACGAGAAATGTGCCTTTTGTCTCCTCTCCCACCTCGATCAATGACTTCAGTTTGATGGTCGTGGCTGACTTTATGAGGAACAATATCTTTGGCCGCGCCGCCAACCTCAGCCTTGTCAGCCAGTTCAGCCTGGCCGAAAAAAGGCTGGTCCTCAATTGGGAACAACCCTACTTCTTTTTCGGGTATCCGCTCAGGACATACGTCAACGCCTGGTATGAGCAGGAAGACCGCGTCAGTTTCTCGTACAGACGAGAAGGAGTCAGCTTAAGCGGGATCAGGTCGATTCCGCATGACCTGCTCCTCATCTTCACGCTCAAATACGCCAAGACGTCGACTTTTCTTGAACCAGAGGCAACTCCCCAGCAGATTGGACGTGTATTCTTGCCGTATTCCACATCCTCGCTCGCCCCGAGCTTAGTGAGGGACAGGAGAGACGATGTCTTCAACCCGTCGCGAGGGTATTTTGCCAGCTTGGGTTTGGAATGGGCTTTTCCTCTTTTTGACACGGAATCCGATTTTTTAAAAGGGGTCATTAAATACCAGCGCTTCTTTCCTCTTGCCAGCCGTGTTGACCTGGGTTCGACTTTTCGGCTTGGACTTGGCATGGGGAAGATGGCCATCCCTGAACGGTTTTTCGCCGGCGGTAGCAACACCTTCCGCGGAGAAAAGCTCGACATGCTCGGGCCGAAGCATTCTGAGACGGGAGTTCCGATTGGAGGAAAACTCCTCCTCCTCTTTAACTTCGACCTCACCTTTCCTCTGATTTCCAGCCTCAAAGATTTGTCCGGAGTCGTCTTTTATGACTTGGGCAACGTGTTTTATAATCGGAACGATTTCAATTTGAGAGAACTGCAGAGCGCGGCGGGCGTGGGATTGCGCTACCGAACTCCTCTCGGGCCTTTGCGTCTTGAGCTCGGCTGGAACCTAAGCAATCCTCCGGCAAACGGCGTTCCCATCATCTTCGTAACCATCGGCAATGTTTTCTAAAAGAGCAAGAGCAGTGTGTGTTTTCGGCTTGGCGTTTCTGGTCCTTTTTTCTACCGGCTTGTCGCAGGTTGTGGACTGCATCGTCGCTGAAGTCAACAACCAGATTATTACGCTGACGGATATCAGAATTCTCCGGGTCTTTGCGATCAACGCCGGAGGAACCGGAGGGATTTCTCCAGAGCCTCTCCAGGACATCTTGGAAAGGGCCGTCAACCAGAAGGTCGTGATCAGCATGGTCAAGGAAAATATCTCGGTCACGTCAGATGAGGTGAAGCAGCGCCTCAACGAGACCCTCGAACGGCTGGCGCCCGAGGCCAGACAGAAGGCGCTGGCCGAGTTCGGGCTCGAAGAGGATGACCTCAGCCCTTACCTCGAGGAAAAGATTCTTTATCAAAAGATCATCGGCCTTCGCTTTATTCAGAGCGCCAATATCAGCCTTAAGGAGATAGAGACTTATTATAACGAGCATTATGTGCCCTCCGAGACGGCTCTGGGAAGGGAGCCAAAACCGATGATCCAGGTGCTGGATGAACTCGAAGCGATGCTCAGAAAAGAGAAGGTCACCGGTCAGGTCGACTCATGGATCCAGAGCTTACGCGACCAGTCTGATATTAGAATTAACAATAATTGTCTTGGACAGGCCAAGTGAACGGAGGGCCATGAGTCGTCTTGCCTGTTTATTCCCGGGTCAGGGTTCCCAGAAAGTGGGGATGGGGAAAGATTTTGTGCAGAAATCTTCCTGGGCGAAGGGCATCTTCGCCCGGGCTGATGAAGCCCTCGGGTTTAGGATCTCCGAGATCTGTTTTGAGGGTCCCGAAGACCGCCTGAAACTGACCGAGAACACCCAGCCGGCGCTTCTGACCGTCAGCACCATAGCTTTTGGATTGCTCGAGATAGAGCCCGGCCTGGCCGCGGGACACAGCCTGGGGGAATATTCAGCCCTTGTTGCTTCTGGCTGCCTCGAATTTGAGGATGCCCTTCAGCTTGTCCATAAAAGAGGGCGGTACATGCAGGAGGCGGTTCCTGTAGGCGCTGGCGCGATGGCAGCTGTGCTGGGGTCCACGTATGCTGAAATCAAGCACGCCCTCAGCCAAGTCAGACAAGGGATCGTTGAAATCGCGAATTGGAACAGTGAGGACCAGATCGTTATTGCCGGCGAGAAAGATGCTGTTAAGGAAGCGTTAACCATGATCCCGTCAGTGCGCTCGGTCCTCTTGCCGGTCAGCGCCCCTTTTCATACATCCCTAATGAAGCCTGCTGAAGAGCGGCTTTCCCTTGACCTGGATGCCGTAGAGTTTAAGGATTTGAAGTTTCCGGTCATCACCAATGTCGACGCGCAAATCATTTCCCGGGGGTGGGAAGCGCGTGCTGCCCTCAAGAGACAGGTCAGCCGGCCGGTCCTCTGGCACAGCTCCATGATGCTTCTCCAAAAGGAAGGCCTGGATGCGGTGGTTGAAGCGGGGTCGGGAAGAGTCCTTGCCGGATTAATGAATAGGCTGAGCCGCCACTGGCCAAAACCGCCGACTATTTTCAATGTGGAAGACTGGGATTCCTTGGAAAAATTCCGCAGGGCCCTCTCAGGTGTGACCTGAAATAACCGATGGGCCGTATTTTACGTAGTATTCTGCCGCCGAGAGAATAACCACAAAAAGAGTCAGCCAGAGGCCCACGCCCGCCAGGAAATAAAGAGGTCCCAGGATTCTTTGGCCGAGAAGAAGGATAGCGATCGTGACCGTTTCCAAAATCATCTTGACCTTGCCGAGGAGAGAGGCGGGAATATTGATTCCTTTAGAGGATGCCATTGCCCTGAATCCGGTCACAGCCACCTCCCGGCCGATGATTATCACCGCCATCCAAGCCGGAACCCTCCCGGCCCCGACAAGACAGATCAGGACAGAAGCAACCAGTAATTTATCGGCGGTCGGGTCGAGCAGTTGACCGAGCACAGTAATCTGCCTGCTCCGGCGGGCGAAGAATCCATCCAACGTGTCCGTGAGAGTAGCCAGGACAAAAATAATAAAAGACGTCCAGTCCTTCCCTGGAAAATTCGCAATCAGCACGATGACCAGGATCGGGATAGCGACGATGCGGACAAGAGTGAGAAAGAGGGGGACATTCATCCTTTTTTCTCGCTGATATACTATAGCCCAGCCATCTTGATGTCAAATGCGGTATAATGAAGGCCATGCAGGTTAGAAAAGCCAGACCGCCTGATTTCCCTCGGATTCTTGAACTCGCCCGGTCGTATGGCCTGGATTACCATAATATGGAAGGTGATGATTTCTGGGTTGCCGAAAAAAACGGAAGGATCACGGGAATCTGCGGCTTGAAGATACACGCCGATTGTCAGGAACTATGTTCGCTCGGCGTCGAGGAGGATGACCGCGGCCGGGGTGTCGCCGGCAAGCTAGTCCGGACCCTTCTCCGCAATGTCCAGGGCCAAATCTATCTGGCCACGATCATCCCTGAGTTTTTTGAGAGATTCGGGTTTAAAAAAACAAACCGTATTCCCCCCTCAATGATCAGGAAACCGGAATGGTGCGAAGGCTGCCGGCCTGAGAAGTGCCAGGTTATGGTTAGGACAGGAAGATGACCACGCCCAGGTTCCCGGAATTCAAGATAATCGGACTCGAGGACAGGGATTGCCTGGCCGATTTCATCGCCCGCTATCCCTCCGAGGCCTGTGAGATCAACCTGGGAAATATACTCATCTGGAGACAGCTCGACCATTCCAAGTTCACGATCATCAACGGGAATCTCTGCATTCTTTGTGAACCTCCTTCGGAGCCGGCCTACTTTTTGCAGCCGCTTGGCGAAAATAAAATTCCGGAGACGATAGCTGCATGTTTGAATTTTGCCCCTCGTCTCTCCCGAATTCCCGAATCCTTCGCGGCGAGATACTGTTCCGAACTCAAGTGTGAGCCAGATCCGAACAATTTTGACTATGTTTACCTGGCAGAGGACCTAATCCACCTGCGGGGAAAAAGATATGACGGGAAGCGCAACCGCATCAGGAAATTTGAGAGAAGTCAATCTTACCGGTATATGAAGCTCGCCGAGGACCACCTGGATGGCTGCAGGCGCCTTTTTGGGAAGTGGCTGGAGAAAAAAGCGTCGAACGACGGAGCGTTTCCGATGACATGGAGACACGTCATTGAAGAAGCTCTGGCGTATTTTAAAGAGATCAGTCTGCGAGGCGGCGTCATCGAAATAGAGGGCCGGATTGTCGCTTTTTCCATCGGGGAGGAGCTCACCGCCGATACGGCTGTTATTCATATCGAGATCGTCGATCCTGACTATGAGGGGCTGCCACAGTTGATGAACCGGGAATTTATCAAGAACGAATGGACGGAGTACTGCTTCATTAACCGCGAGCAAGACCTGGGAAACCCGGGCTTGCGCCGCGCGAAAATGTCCTATCATCCCCATCACTTGGTCAAAAAGTATAACCTCTGGGGATTAAGTTAACCCGGTCCGCATTGCCAGCGGAAGTCTTTCCAGATGTGCCGTCTTCATAGCGTGTCGCAGGAAGCCGCCCTTAAGCCCTCGTAGCGGAAGGAGGACCCGTCGGATTTCTCCGACGGGGGGAACCGACGGGACTGGTTCCCGGGGGTGCGGGGGCAGAGGGCGGCTTCCTGCGACACGCAGAAACACAGAAAAGGGAATGCTCGCCGGGCCAGTCCTCTCCTTGAAAATTCGGTTTTCTCCGCGTATAGTTGGGGAGAAGATGCCCAAAACCAACCTTGTCACTCCGATGATGGAGCAGTACCTGCGCATAAAAAAAGACTACCAGGATGCCCTTCTCTTTTTCCGGCTGGGCGATTTTTACGAGATGTTTTATGAAGACGCCAAGATCGCTTCGCCGATCCTGGAGATCGCCCTGACCTCCCGGCAAAAAGTCCCGATGTGTGGAGTCCCTTATCATGCAGTCAACTCCTACTTGGCCAAGCTGCTTAAGCATGGCTTCAGGGTGGCAATCTGCGAGCAAGTCGAGGACCCCAGAGCTGCGAAAACCGTGGTCAGGCGCGATGTTATCAAGGTCCTGACTCCCGGTACCGCCGTGGAGGTGGAGCTTGAAGGAGCGAAGGAAAACATCTTTATCGCCAGTCTTTATATTGAAGATGGAGAATGGGGATTGGCCCTGATTGACCTGGCCTCGGGATTCATAAAGGCAACAGAAGGGAAATCCTCCGAGTGGAAGAACTTGGCCGATGAGCTTTTCCGGGCATCGCCGAAAGAGCTTGTCTTTGCGGCCGGCCAGGAAGAAGAGATCGAACGGGTTGTCGGGAAAAATGACCTGCCTCCCTTGGTGAAAAGCCCCGTTGAACCCTGGTCATTTGATTTTCTTCAGGCTCATAGCTTCCTGCTTGAGCATTTTAAGGTCGCCTCCCTGGCCGGTTTCGGGTTGGAGGAAAAGAGGCGAGCTATCTCGGCTGCCGGTGCCCTTCTCTTTTATCTTAAAAAAGTCCGCAAAGACTCCCTGTCCTTGGTCCGGCAGGTCACTTTTTTCCAGTCGAGCGAGCACATGATCCTGGATGCGACGACGATCAAGAACTTGGAGTTGACTCGAAACCTGAGGGACGGCCGGGTGAAGGATTCCCTCCTGGACGTCATTGATTACACCGTTACATCTTTAGGGGGGAGGTTGATCAAAAATTGGCTTCTTCAGCCGCTCCTGGATTGCGCGGAGATTAAGGCAAGGCATGAGGCCGTGGAGGAATGGCTCCAAAAAACAATCGTCCGTCAGGCAATCAGGGAGGTCATGAAGGGAATTTCCGACTTGGAACGTCTGACTGGAAAAATCTCCCTGGCTGCGGCCAACGGCCGCGACCTGATTTCATTAAAGAAGTCGCTGTCTCTTCTCCCTAGGATCCGGTCCCTGCTCGAGGATCTCGGCGCTCGGGCGAATAAAGGCACTTGCGAGAGCTGGGACAATGTCGAGGATATTGTCCAGCTCGTAGATAGATCTATTCTGGACGAGCCCGCTTTCTTGCTGACAGAAGGGGGGCTGATCAAGGACGGGTACAACTCTGAACTTGACGACCTGCGGATGGTCAGCCGCTCCGGGAAATCGTTTATTTCCCAGCTTGAAAAAAAGGAAAGGGACCGGACAGGCATCGGCTCCCTCAAGGTGAGGTACAACAAGGTCTTTGGCTATTATATCGAGGTCACGAAATCCAACCTGCACCTGGTTCCATCAGACTATATCAGGAAACAAACGCTGGTGAGCTCGGAGCGGTTCCTCACGCCCGAGCTCAAGGAATACGAGGAGAAGGTTCTGACCGCTGAGGACAGAATTGCTGAGCTCGAGCACAAGCTGTTTCTTGAAGTCAGGGAGAGGATTGCCCAAGAGACAGGCCGGCTGCAGCGCATCGCCGCCGCCATCGCCCAGCTCGACGTGCTTTCTTCTTTATCTGAGCTCGCCGCTCAGCGCAACTTCTGCCGGCCTCTTGTGGATTATGAAGACCGGATTCATATCGTGGACGGACGGCACCCCGTCATCGAGAAAACATCGGCCGAACCGTTCATCCCGAATGATACGTTCATCGACCGCGGCGAGAACCAGATCCTGATTGTCACGGGACCGAACATGGGCGGGAAATCAACCTATCTTAGACAGGTGGCCCTGATTTCGATCCTTGCCCAGATGGGCTCCTTTGTTCCGGCGAAAAGCGCGGAGATCGGCGTCGTTGACCGCGTCTTCACCCGGATCGGGGCGATGGATTTCCTCAACTTGGGCCAATCGACCTTCATGGTCGAGATGATCGAGACGGCCAATATCCTCAACAACGCCACCTCCCGGAGCCTCATTCTTCTGGATGAGATCGGCAGAGGCACGAGCACGTTCGATGGGTTGAGCATCGCTTGGGCCGTGGCAGAGTACCTCCACGATAAAGAGGATGTCCGGGCCAAAACACTTTTTGCCACCCACTACCATGAATTGACCGAGCTCGCCCTGACGCTGAAGAGGATTAAGAACTACCATATCTCGGTCAAGGAATGGAAAGACGAAGTCATTTTCCTGAGAAAGATTCTTCCTGGACCTTCGGACCGAAGCTACGGAATCCATGTGGCCAAGCTGGCCGGAATCCCCCGTTCGATCATCGAGAGAGCCAAGGAAGTCCTGTTCAACCTTGAAAAGCTCGAGCTAGATGATTCGGGATTGCCCAGGATGGCCTACCGCTCCCAACGGAAGCGGGACAAGGCGCAGCTTCTTCTTTTTGAAGAGGAAAGAGAAAAGGAACGGCTGAGAGAATTGAAGGATGTTATTGAAAGCCTGGATATTGCCTCCCTAACGCCGTTGGAGGCATTGAATGTCTTGAGCAATCTTAAGGAAAAAATGGACCGGCAGGGTTAGTCAGAAACTCTCGGATTCGTCCTCGACGTCGAATTCTTCCTCTTCTTCCTCTTCGTCATAATCTTCGTTGTAGTCCCGTTCTTCTTCGTAGGGAGTTTCGCCGTCCTCCTCCTTCCTCTGCTCTAAGGCCTCCTCGAACTCCTCGTTGTTTTCATAACGGCGCAAGTAGTTGGCTGCGGAGTCGCTATAGGCGAGCTCAAGATAATCGTCCTCAATGGTGCAGAAAACGGACATGCTGTGGCCGGTCTGCAGGTTGCCGACCGCTTCCACGATATTCGCCTTCTTCTTGATCGCATCAAGAGTGAGCCAACTCGTGATTTCGATCTCTTCCATTTTTGGAATCTCTGAGAAAAAAAATAGCAACTTTTTTTTAAAATTGTCAAGAGAAAAATTTAATTCTTTGTCTTTCCTTGACAGAAGGCGCAATGGCATATTTTAATATGAACGGAGTAAACAAAAATGAGATGGGACAAGTTCACGGTGATGTCACAGGAATCGTTCCAAGAGGCTCAGGCGAAAGCCGAGGAAATGGGACACCAAGAAGTCCGGCCGGAACATTTGCTCTGGAGCTTCGTGAGCCGGGAAGAAGGCATTGTCGCGGCGATACTGACGAAGCTGGGGGTGAATACGTCCCGGATTCGGGAGACGCTGGAACAGACGCTGGAGCGAATGCCCAAAGTCAGTGGAGGCGAGGTTTATTTCTCCTCATCTCTCCGTCAGGTCATGAACGGGGCCCAGAAGGAGGCCGACACCCTCAAGGATGAGTATGTTTCGACGGAGCATCTCCTTCTGGCTATTCTTGAGAACAAGTCCGCTGAGGCCAGCCGCATCCTAAGGGAAAATGGCGTGACCAAAGAAGCCGTTCTTCAAGCCCTGGCGGCTATTCGGGGCACACAGAGGGTGACAGACCCTCAACCGGAGGGAAAGTACCAGGTTCTCGAGAAATACGCCCGCGACCTGACCGAACTCGCACGGCAGGGAAAGCTCGATCCGGTCATCGGCCGCGAAGATGAGATCCGGCGTGTCATTCAGGTTCTCTCCCGTCGGACCAAGAATAATCCCGTCCTGATTGGAGAGGCCGGAGTGGGAAAAACGGCCATCGTCGAGGGCTTGGCCCAGCGCATTGCCAACGGCGATGTGCCTCAATCCCTGAAAGACAAGCGGCTCCTGGCGCTGGATATCGGCGCCCTGGTGGCTGGGACAAAATACCGGGGAGAGTTTGAAGACAGGCTGAAAGCGGTGATCAAGGAAATTACGGAGGCGAGCGGCCGGATCATTCTTTTTATGGATGAGCTTCACATGATCATCGGGGCCGGTGCCGCCGAGGGAGCGGTGGACGCCTCGAACATGCTCAAGCCGGCCCTCGCGCGCGGTGAGCTTCGCGCTGTGGGAGCGACAACACTCAATGAATACAAAAGATACATCGAAAAAGACGCCGCCCTGGAGCGCCGGTTTCAACAGGTCTTTGTCGGGGAGCCATCGGTGGAGGACACGATCTCGATTCTCCGGGGCCTCAAAGAAAAATATGAGGTTCACCATGGAGTGAAGATCAAGGACTCGGCGCTCGTGGCGGCTGCGACCCTGTCTCAGCGTTATATTTCCGGACGGTATCTTCCCGACAAGGCGATTGACCTCGTGGACGAGGCCGCCTCCCGTATCCGCATCGAAATCGACAGCATGCCGGAGGAGATCGACGAGCTTGAGCGCCGGATTCTTCAGCTTGAGATCGAGCGGCAGGCTCTCAAAAAAGAGAAGGACGAATCTTCCAAAGAGAGGCTGGAGAAGCTCGGCAAAGAGCTGGCCGATCTCAGAGAAAAGAGCGCTGCTCTCAAGGGCCGATGGCGGAGGGAAAAAGACTTGATTGACGCGATGAACAAGCTCAAAGAGCAGGCCGATGCGCTGAAGATTGAAGAACAGAACGCCGAGCGCCGCGGGGACCTGGAGCGGGTGGCCGAAATCCGCTACGGCAAGCTGATCGAAATCTCCAAGCAGCTGGAGACGCTTGCCGCTCAGCTGGCCGAGCTTCAGAAAACGGGGAAGATGCTCAAGGAGGAAGTGGACGAGGAGGACGTGGCCGAAGTGGTCTCGCGCTGGACGGGAATCCCTGTCTCGAAAATGCTCGAGGGCGATGTTGAGCGCCTGATCAAGATGGAGGACAACCTGGGCAAGCGCGTGGTCGGCCAGGACCATGCTTTGAGGGTCGTCTCCGACACCATCCGGCGGGCCCGGGCGGGGATCCAGGACGCCTCCCGGCCGCTCGGGTCCTTCATTTTTCTGGGTCCGACCGGCGTGGGGAAAACCGAGCTGGCGCGCGCCCTGGCGGAATTTCTTTTTGACGATGAGCGGGCTATGGTCAGGCTGGACATGTCGGAGTATATGGAGAAACACACGGTCTCCCGTCTGATCGGCGCGCCGCCCGGCTACGTTGGCTACGAAGAAGGAGGTCAGCTGACCGAGGCCATCAAGCGCCGGCCCTACTCAATCATGCTGCTGGATGAAATTGAGAAAGCCCATCCCGATGTCTTCAACATCCTTCTCCAGATCCTGGATGACGGCCGGCTGACCGACGGCAAGGGCCGGACGGTTGATTTCCGCAACACGATTATCATCATGACCTCAAACTTGGGAAGCCAAGTGATCAAGGAATTCAGCCTGGACTATGAAACGATGGAGAGGGAGGTCAAGAAAATTCTGGAGACTTCCTTCCGGCCCGAATTCCTGAACCGCATTGACGAGATCGTCCTTTTCAAGGCGCTGTCCAAGCAGGCCCTGCTCCAAATCGTCGACCTCCAATTGGACCAGCTCCGCCGCCGGCTTGAGGAGAGAAAAATCGGTTTGGAGCTCAGTCAGAAGGCCGAAGAGCTGTTGGCCGAGAGAGGATATGATCCTGTCTATGGTGCCCGGCCTCTGAAGAGAGAGATCCAGGAGGAAATCCAGAACCCGCTGGCCCTTCAGCTTCTGCAGGGGAGATACCAGGAAGGCGATACGGTCAAAGTCGATGTGGATAAGGACAAGAATTTTGTTTTTAAAAAGGCGTCCCGGCGCGATTCAGATTGACATTGTTTCGGAATATATAGTAAATAGATAAAAATTATAAGATCACTGGAGGTTAAGATGAAGACATACAGAGCGGTTCTTTTGGCGGTCGCGCTCATTCTCGGGCTGAGCACGCTGGCTCTGGCCAATGGACTCAACCTCAACAGCTTGGGGAGCAGGGCCCTCTCTATGGGAGGCGCTTTTGTGGGGCTGGCTGACGATTTCAGCACGATCTACTGGAACCCGGCCGGACTTTCTCATTTCAAAACGAAACACCTTGGTTTTTATGCCACGGACATTATCCCGAGCGGCACGTACCTCTTTCAACAGCCCACTGACGCGGGCCTTCTGACCGTCGTCGACGCTCATACGAAAACCAAACATTATCTGTCTGGAATGCTGACTTATTATCATCCGATCAACGAGTCCCTCGTGGCCGGAATCGGTATCTATGCTCCCTCGGGCCTCGGATCGACTTGGGATGGCGACGACTTCAAGCTTGTCACCAACGGAATCTCTTACCTGCTGGAGAGCCGGGTGGGGATGATTACCATTGCCCCGGGTGCCTCCTATCGAATCAATGAGACCGTGTCTGTCGGAGTCACTCTGAATATCAACTATGGAATGTTTTCGATTAAAAGATGGGCCGGAACCGCCGAAGTTTCCGGGTACGGCGAGCTCGACCTCGGCCAGTTTGAGGAGAGCCTGAATGGCTGGGGCATTGGCGCTACGTTCGGGGCTTTATACAAGCCGAATGATCAGTTGAGTTTCGGCCTGACTGTCCGGACTCCGAGCAAGCTGAACCTGAGCGGTACTGTCAATATCGAGAACATCGACCTCCTTGGCGCCAATTTCAAGAATGAATCCGAGGCCGATATGAGTTTAACCATGCCCTGGTGGATCGCCGGCGGCGTGGCCTACCGCCCGATGACAGACCTGGTCGTGACAGCCGATCTGCAGTGGACCCAATGGTCGAAAGTGAAAGAGCTCGTGACCGAGTATCAAGATGCCTATTGGGATCTCTTAATGACTGGGAGCGGAGAAAACGTCGTCCCCATGCGCTGGAAAAACGCCCTCCAGATCCGAGTTGGAGCCGAGTACATGCTCTACCAAAACGTCGCCCTTCGTGCCGGATATTACTATGATCCGACTCCCGTTCCGGACAGCACCATGAACGTCCTTTTGCCCTGCTTTACGTTTAACGGTATCACCCTGGGGCTGGGATACAATCTCAACGGTTTGCAGATCGACTTCGGGTTCGAAATGCTATTCGGCAACAAAAGGCAAGTGGACTTCGCCAAATGGGTGTATGACCCGAATTATGCCTCTGCTATGCCCGGCGATTACACCATGAATCTTTATGTCCCGACTATCTCGGTCGGTTATAAGTTTTAGCACGTTGCCTTATTCTGACAATCTCCCTGCCGGTGGTCGGATCGGCGAGGAGGAAGAGTGAAGGTCAACAAAGCCATTATTCCTGCAGCCGGGTTCGGGACTCGTTTCCTCCCTGCCACCAAGGCCTTGCCCAAAGAGATGATTGCCGTCATCGACAAACCTCTCATCCAGTACACAGTAGAGGAAATCCTCGGAGCCGGTATCCGGAATATCGCCGTGATTACGAGCCAGGCGAAGTCGGTCATGAGAGACCACTTCGCCCCCAGCCCGGAGCTCGAATCCTTCCTCAAAGCCAAGGGCAAGCTTGACCTGCTTGAGGAGGTACGGAAGATCTCAAAATTGGCGAATTTTACCTATATCCGCCAGCCCGAGCCACTCGGCCTCGGCCATGCCATTCTGATGGGAGAGCGTTTTGCCGCCGGAGAGCCGGTGGCCGCTCTCACGCCCGATGATATCTATGACTGCCTGGTCTCGTGCACTAAACAGCTCGTTGACGCCTTTGCCGAACTCAGGGGGACGGTGATCGTTTTGGGACGCGTGGACAGGGAAGGAACAAAAAAGTACGGCATCATCAAGGTGAAAAGGCAGGTTTCCGACCGGGTTTTTGAGGTCGCGGACATGCACGAAAAACCCGGGCCCAAGAAGGCCTTTTCCGACCTGGGAATTCTCGGGCGGTATGTTTTTACACCTGAGATTTTTGACGCCATTAAAAGAACATCGGCTGACTCAAGAGGCGAGATTCAGATCACCGATGCGATCAGGGTGCTTCTCGACACTCAGCCCGTTTATGGACTGCTTTTTGAAGGGAAGCGCTATGACTGCGGGAACAAGCTCGGTTTCCTCGAAGCCACAATTGCCCTCGCCCTCAAGCACCCTGAATTCAGAGGCCCGGTCAAAAAAATCATTAAAGCGAACCTGAGCTGAGTTTTCTTCAAGCGGCAATCAAGGTTCGGCGATCCGCCATCTGTTGACGATCTCCCACTCAGACCGAACCGTAGTCTTCGTCATATCCGCCCGCCGCCCAGAACGTTTTCCGAGGGATCAGGAATGAATTCGGATAAGGATGTTTCGGTGAACCGTCCTCCTTCTTCCGGCCGAAATAATAGACCGTGCCGGGGTCTTTGGCCATAGAAAGAACGTGGATCAGGCCTTCCGCGGGGAAGAAGTGATCGATGTCGCCAGCGATGACCCAATCTCCTTCGGCGAGCCGTCGTCCACAAGGACATATTCTATTCGTCGGGCTAAATCTGGAGGCAACCCGGTCCAACGCAGCAACTGCCGTTCAAGACAGGCTTGGTTATTATAGTACGGGTAAACCAGGCTCGGTTCGATCATGCTGAATCTACTTCTTCAGCCCTTCCAGGCTCTGGCGTCTTAAGCCTCAAACCCCGATCTGGCTTTCCACGCCTCTTGCTCTAATTCTTTTGTATTCCTTCATGACCAGGAAACAAATTGCGATCCAGATTCCCACACCGATGACGTTGACAAGGGCAAATTTTTCGACCGTCACTGAGAGAAGTTGAGCTCCCACCAAGACCGCCAGGGCAGAAATTGTATCGCCTCCCCGAACAAAAAACGTGTCAATCGCCACCTTAGCTTTATACTTTTCTTCTCGCGGTGTAATCAGGAACAAGGCGGCTTTCGCCGTGCTTTGGAGCGAATAATCCGTCCCGTTTTCAAGGGACTTCACCCAGCGGACGAGGACAAGGACAGCGCCAAAAGAAATCAAGGCATACCCTCCCAGGGCAATGAGGGGGAGGAATAGAAGCGCGCCGCTGACCCCAACCCAGCGGAAAACTCGCGAAACTAAAAAGAGCTGGATGATCAAGGCGATGACGCTCGTCAAGAACTGGTAATCCATAAAGGCGCTGTGAATGGACTTCTGCATATCGGCCCCGACTGTTTGAACGGCCTCGAGCGAGGCCCTGGTCTGAACATCAGAGATGATGTATTCGCCAGTGGCATTGACGAAATTCAGGATGCCGATCATGAGGGCAATATAAAGAAGGTAACGGTTCTTGAAGACAAGGCGGAAGCCCCCTCCGGCTTTGAGGGGCTGCTCCTGGACGCTGGCCTTTTCTTCGGCCGCAGATCCCCCTTTTTCTTTCTCTTCATTGGCCTTTCGGACTTCCCTTTTGTGGATAAAAATAGCAAGCCCGATACAAATGAGCAGAACAACGCCCGAGATCAGCATGAGCTTATATTCCCAACCCTCTCCCACAAGATCTCTCAGCCATTTCATCCGGGTTCCGACCACGGCCCCCGACGTCCCGCCCAAGGCAATGAGAGGGAAGACTCTCTTCCCGACATCGCTCGAGTAAAGGTCGTTGGCGAAGCCCCAAAACTGAGCGACCACAAAATAGTTGAACACTCCGATCCAGATAAAGAAGATAATTCCCATCGTCTTGATGGGCATTCCCCCAAGATGAAGAAAATAAAAAACGACGATGTTGGAAATGAAAAAGAGTGTTGTCCAGGTGATGAGGATATGCCGGGGCACTCGGGAGGACAGGCGGCTAAACCCTTTGATGACAAAGATAAACAAGATGGCCTGAGCGCCGCTGAGGTAGCTCTTTACCACCGGCGAGTCCTTGTCGACGAGGAGCAGGGCATCGCGCAACGGCTTGAGGATATAATAGGCCATAAGAAGCAGGAAGCTGTTGAGGGCCAGCAGGAACGCTTTGAGAGCTTCCCCCGTGCGGATATCAGCGAAGAGGCGGAAAAACCGGTAGAGCAGACTGTATCTGGTTCCGGATTGGTCTTGGGCCATCTGGAAAAAGAATATCAAGGAACAATTGAAATAGTCAACTCAAAGTCGAGCTCTTTCTGGGGGCAAAAAATGAACCAAGATTTGGCCGTATCCGCATGATTCTGCCGAATAGTGCTGCAAAGGAAGATTGTAATTTAAAGGGGGAGAGAATGGCGAGGGGCGGAATCGAACCGTCGACGCAGGGATTTTCAGTCCCTCGCTCTACCGACTGAGCTACCTCGCCAT
>CAZLFV010000020.1:0-32655 GCA_964558915.1 uncultured Eubacteriales bacterium
CAGGTTTCAGGCGAACAAGCAGGGCCAAAGACTTGAGGAAGGCGAAGGGAAGGAGCGCCAGGGCCCTGATGCTTTTAAATCCTCGTCCTTTGAGCCCTTCGATTTTCATGGCGACAAATTGAAACCCGGACCGGTTCATCAAGTTTTTCTCCAAGTCGCGCTGGCTTCCGACAAAGGTCAGGTGAAGGTCCGAGTCTTTCTCCCGGAGCTTCTTCCCGACAGCCAGGGCGGGGTAGAGGTGGCCTCCCGTGCCTCCACCGCTGATGATGATTCTCCTTGGCTTCATATATTTTTTTTCTCGTTGCTTTTCCGCTGGGAAATATTCAGGATAATTCCTATGGCCGCAAGATTGCAGACAAGAGAGGACCTGCCGAAGCTGACGAGCGGAAGGGGAACTCCCTTGGCCGGCCCGAGGCCGAGGACAACCGAGATGTTGAGGAGCGCCTGAACGCCGATCATAAGAGTCAGACCAAGGGCAATCAGGCGGCTGACCGGAGTCGGCGCCCGGGAGGATATGACCAGCCCCCTCCATAGGAAGGCGAAAAAGATAAACAGGATGGTCAAGGTTCCGAGGAGGCCAAATTCTTCTCCCACTATGGCATAGATGAAGTCTGTATGGGCCGAAGGCAGAAAATAGAGTTTCTGAGTGCTCATCCCCAGACTTACCCCGAAGAGTCCCCCTGATCCTACGGCCATCTTGGACTGTATAGGCTGGTAGCTTCTGCCCAGCGGGTCTTTATTTTGTGATATGAAATCGGTGACGCGCTCAACCCGGTAACTCGCCTGAAAAAGGAAGAACGCAAAGAAAAGAGCCGCCGCTGCTCCCAATATTCCCAAATGAAGAAGCCTTGCTCCACCGAGATAAAACATTGCCGCGGAAATGGAGAAGACCAGGATGGCCGTCCCATAATCCGGTTCCTTCAGGATTAGGAGAGTGCACAGGGCCACGATAAATATCGGAAAAATCAGGGTTCTCCATTCCCGGAGCCTGTCCCTTTTTTTCTCCATATAGTGGGCGAGAAAAAGGATGAGGCTGATCTTGGCCAGCTCCGACGGCTGGAAACGGGCCCCGGAAAACATTATCCAGCGGTTCACCCTGGCCACGGGCGGCATGACGAAGCAGAGAGCCAGGAGAAAAATAGAGAGCGCCAGCAGCCCATAAATCAGTAACGGGTTTTCGTAGAAAGGCTTTCTAAAAGACATAATCAGGGCCACAAGCGCGAGCCCGGCGCTGGCTCCGAGGAGCTGCTGGATGAGATAATAGACATATTGGTGATGTTTCTGCGCCGCCATGACCGCCGTAGTGCTGAAGACCATGATGAACCCGACAACCAAGAGGCCAACCGTGATGAGAGCAAGAACTTTGTCAAAACCCAGAGGCTTGAAAATTTCCATTATCCTTGCCTCTTCCGGATGAGCGCCTTAAGCTTCCGGACTTCTCTCTTGAAGGCCCGGCCGCGCGCTTCGAAATTCTTGAACATGTCAAAACTCGTGCAAGCGGGAGCCAGAAGGACTATTTCTCCCGGTGATGACGCGGCAAAGGAAAGCCCAACAGCATCATGGAGCGAAGAGGCGTCCTCCATCGGGACGACTCTTCCGAGGGCCGCCTTGATTTTTTCCCTGGCTTCGCCGAGGAGAATCAATTTCTTGACTTTCTTACGGATCGGCTGACGGAGTTGAGTAAAATCAGCTCCTTTGTCCCGGCCGCCGAGAATGAGAATGATCGGCCTATCAAAGCTCTCGAGCGCCTTGATGGTGGCGTCCACCGTTGTGGCCTTGGAATCATTTATGAAATCGACGCCACGAATTGTTAAAACTTTCTCCAAACGGTGCTCCAGCCCGGAGAAGTCCATGATCGGGGAGCGCATCTTCTGGACGGGGACACCGAGACAATGGCCTACCAGCACCGCCGCCATCACGTTCTCCTGGTTGTGCCGGCCCGGAAGAGGGATTTTGCTGGTGGGCAGAACCCTTTCGTCTTTATCATCGCGCAGGACGATCTCGCCCGCTTTGAGGAAGCATCCGCGGCAGACTTCCTTCCTGCTGCTGAAGGCGTATATTTTTGTCTCAACCTGGCTGGAGAGCGGCCAGACGAGCGGGTCGTCCTGATTGAGGATGGCAGTATCTTCGCGGCCTTGGCCGAGGAATAGCTTCTTTTTCGTGGCGTAATAGTCTTCAAAGGAGGCGTGCCAATCCAGGTGATTTTGGGAGATGTTTAGGAATACGGAGATATGTGGTTTGAACCGGTCGATATGCTCCAGTTGGAAGCTCGATATTTCTGTGACGTAAATGCTGTCCACACGGCTCTTGTTTACAAAGGAAATGAGAGGCGTGCCGATATTCCCGGCAAGATACGATTTTTGCCCGGCGGCCTTGAGGATCTTGTGGGCCAGGGTCGCAGTCGTGGATTTTCCGTTCGTGCCGGTGATGCCCACGATTTTTCCTTTGAGGAAATGAAAGGCCAGTTCAATCTCGGAAATAACGTTGATTCCGGCTTTCCTGGCCACTGCGATTTCAGGAAGGACCGCTGCCCCTGGACTAGGGATGATGAGGTCTGCGGCCAGGAATGAATGGATGTTATGCCCTCCTGTTTCCACGGCCGCGCCCATTTCCTTCCAGAAGCGGACCTTATCCCCCAGTTCCTCGACTGTCTTTATCTCACTGATCACCAGGCGGGCGCCGCAGCTGATGAGAAAATTTGCCACGGCCTCCCCTGTTCTTCCCAAACCGACGATCAGGATTTTTTTACCGGCAATATCCATCTTTATCTCAACTTTAAAGTTGTCAGGCTGAAGAGGGCGAAAATGATGGCCAGGATCCAGAACCTGACTACGATCTTTTCTTCGCGCCAGCCGATGAGCTCAAAGTGGTGGTGAAGGGGAGCCATCCTGAAGATCCTCTTCCCTCCAGTGGCTTTGAAATAGGTGACCTGAAGGAGAACGGAGAGGGCCTCAAGAATGAAAACACCGGCGACTGTGAAAAGGAGGAATTCTTGCTTGATTATGATGGCGATACAGCCGAGCGTTGCTCCCAGGGAAAGGGCTCCCACATCTCCCATAAAGATCTGGGCAGGATGACAGTTAAACCAGAGAAAGGCGAGGCAGGCGCCGGAGAAGGCCCCGGCGAATACAGTTAATTCGGCCGCCTGAGGGACGCGGGGGATGTTCAAGTATTGGGAGTAGATCGCATGGCCGGAGATGTAGGTTAAAGCTGTCAGGGCGGCGGCGCTAATAAAGGTCAGTCCAATGGCCAGGCCATCCAGGCCGTCGGCAAGGTTGACGGCATTCGAAGACCCGACGAGGATAAAAATAATCCAGGGGAGGTAGAACCAGCCAAGATAGGGAACCCACTTCTTGAAGAACGGAAAGCTGAGGTTTAGGCTGAATCCGTCGGTCAGCCCCAGGTAAACCAGAAAGAGGCCGATGGCCGTGGCCAAGAGAAACTGAAGCAGGATCTTGTTCCTACCTCTGAGCCCTAGGGACCTGCGCTTCCTGACTTTAAGGAAGTCATCCCAGAAGCCGATGGCGCCGAAGCAAGTCATCGTAATCAGTCCGGTCCAGACATAGGCGTTGCTCAGATTCCCCCAGAGAAGGGTCGAAACAAGGGTTGAGCCGATGATCAGGATGCCGCCCATGGAGGGAGTGCCTTTTTTTTGATAATGGCTCTCCGGGCCCTCAACCCGAATTTCCTGGCCGATCTGGTACTTTTTCATCATCTTGATGAGCCAAGAACCCAGGATGAAGCTGACCAGGAGAGCCGTGATTCCGGCCAGGGCCGTCCGGACGGTGATGTAGCGGAAGACATTAAAAAAGATGTCGTATCTTCGCAACGGCACCAGAAGCCAGTACAACACCTCAATTCTCCTTGAGCGCTTCCTTCAACCCGTCGGCCACAATGTCGGTCCTTACCCCCCGCGACCCTTTCACCAAAACCAAATCTCCTTCCTGAATTAGGGAAAGAATTTCTGCCGCGGCCTCTTCTGACCGGGGAAAAGAGAAAATACGGTCTTTACCCATTCCCGCCGAAAGCGCGCCTTCAGCCATGAGAACACCGGACCGCCCTATTGTGACCAGAACGTCCCAGCCCCACTTCGCGACCTGCTCGCCGGCGCGCCGATGAAACTCGGCTTCTCCGTCTCCGAGCTCCAGCATATCGCCCAAAACAGCGACTTTCCTTTTAGCCGGGAGGCCGGAGAGTGCTTTGAGGACTCCTTCAAGCGCTTTGGGATTGGAGTTATAGGAGTCATCAACGAGTTGAATGCCGTGGCCGAGCGGAACAAGACCGCCTCTTCTTGGAAATGGTTTGAGATGGGGGATCTCATCGACGATCTTTTCCAAGGGAACGGATAAGGCGTGGCAGACGCTGACCGCTGCGAGCAGGTTGGAGACGTAATCCTCATAAAGAAAAGGAAAGCGGACTCTTTCCTTCCGGCTGTTTAAATACAGGTCGAACTCTAACCCCGCCAGCCCCATTTTTTTGATGGCCGAGGCTTGGACATCGCAGCCCGAGGACAGGCCGAAGAAGATGACCTTCCCTTTCCAGCCCCGGGCGATTTTACGGACCATGATGTCGTCGCCATTGAGAACGGCCTGGCCGCCTGGCCTTGTCCCTTCGAGGATTTCGCTTTTTGCTGCAGCAATTCCCTCAAGGTTGTGGAAAAATTCAAGGTGAACGGGGTTGATGTTGGTGATTACGGAGACGTCGGGAGCGGCGATTTGAGTCAGGCCCAGGAGCTCGCCCGGAGTGCTTGTCCCCATTTCAAGAACCGTTACTTCATGGCCCGGAGTGAGCTTGAGTAGCGAGAGGGGCAGGCCGAGGGCGTTGTTGAAATTCCCTTCCGACTTATGGACTTCGAATTCCCGGGAAAGAAGGCAGGCTGCAAACTCCTTGGTCGTTGTCTTTCCGATGCTTCCCGTGATGCCGACGACCTTGAGGGGATGCTCGCGAAGGACGGCTTTGGCCAGAGTTTGGAGAGCCGCGCTCGTGTCAGCTACCCGGACCAGGCCAAAGTCCGGGCCGAGGTGGGGCACGTCTTGGGAAACCACTGCTCCGCCGGCTCCCTTGCTGGCCGCATGGGGGATATAATCATGTCCGTTTCTCTTCGCCACGATGGCGAAAAAGAGTTCTCCCGGTTCGCTCAGCCTGGAGTCGATGTTGAACTTGCGGAAAAGATAATTGGGATCGCCCTGAACGATGCGGCCGCCTGTTTTTGCGGCGATCTCACCAAGCCGGAGTTCCGCCATCACTGTTTCGACTCCATTGTTTTAAGGAAGGAGCGGATGACCTCGGTGTCGTCGAACGAGATCGTCCGGTCTTTGAAAACCTGATAGTTTTCATGCCCCTTGCCCGCCACAAGGATATAATCTCCTTTTCTAGCCTCGGCTAAAGCTTCTCCAATGGCTTTGCCTCGGTCGGGGATGATGCTGTAGCACTTTGAGCCTTCGAGAAGAAAGCCTTTTTCGATCTCGGCGATAACGGCCAGGGGGTCCTCCGAGCGGGGATTGTCGGAGGTCAGGTACGTCCAATCGGCGAGTTTTGCCGCGACCTCCCCCATGCGCGGTCTTTTGGATTTATCCCTGTCGCCTCCCGCTCCGAAGACAAGGAGAATCCGGCCGGGTTCTAGCCCGCGAACGGTTTCGAGAAGGTTTTTGAGGGCGTTATCGGTATGGGCATAATCTACAAAAATACGAAAGCCAAAAGAGTTTTCGATTTTCTCCAGCCTTCCCGGGATATTTTTGAGGGCTGCGATGCCTTCTTTTATGGCCGGAACCGGAATATTCAAGGCCAGGCTCGTGGCGAACGCAGCCAGGATATTGGAGAAATTATGCTTTCCCATCAAGGCGGAGCAGATCTTGACCTGACCGCCGGGAAACTCCACCTCCCCCTTTGTTCCTGTTTCCGTTGTCCTGTAGTTTTGGCCGCGGACAATGGCTGCTGGCTCCAGCCCGAACGAAACCGTAGTCAGGGGAAGCTCGGTGATCAATTTTTTTCCCCATGGATCATCCAGGTTCACGACTGCAGTTCTTTTCTTGGCGTTCAGGAAAAAGAGCTTCTTTTTCGCGGCGAAATAATCCTCCATGGACTCGTGGTAATCCAGGTGCTCAGCGCTCAGGTTGGTAAAGACAGCGATGTCGAACTGAATCCCCCAGACCCTTTTGAGGTCGAGCCCGTGAGAGGACACTTCGACGATACAATGACTCACGCCCTGAGCCAGCATCTCGCTCATCATCCCCTGGATTTCCGGAGCCTCCGGCGTCGTCCGGCCTGCGGGAACAACCTTGTCCGGCCATCTGTAGTTGATCGTCCCGATCACACCGGTCTTGTGACCGGCCCGCTTGAGGATGGATTCGAGAAGATAGGCGAGAGTTGTTTTTCCCTTTGTGCCGGTGATGCCGATGATTTTCATCCTGGACGAAGGATGGTCATAGAAATTGGCCGCGGCAAGGGCCAATGCTTCCCGGGCATCAACGGCCGTGATCCAAGCGACATTCAGGCGCGCTGGTCTGGGCTTTTCCGAGAGGATCGCATTGGCGCCACGACTGAGAGCCTCCTCGAGGAAATCATGGCCATCCCTTTTTTCTCCCCGAAGGGCGGCGAACAAGAATCCCTGCCGGACTTGCTGGGAGGAATAGGTGAGGCCGATGATTTCTCCGCCCCCATTGCCGTTGACGCGCACACCGGGAACGTCTTTGAGCAGGTCTCTGAGCTTCATCGTTCGCTATCTCTTCCGAGCTGAGCCGTGATGATCTGTTTTGCCGGGTCTACTAGGGGCGGCTGCCTGAGGTAAAGCAGGACCCGGCTGGCGATCTCGCGGAAAACGGGGCCAGCCACCTGCCCGCCGTGGTGAAGGTCGGTCCGGGGATCATCGATGACCACGATCATGGAAATGACGGGCCTCTCCACCGGGACGAAACCGACAAACGAGGCGACGTGCCGTGTGTCCACATAAGCGCCGGTCGCAGGGTCGATTTTTTGAGCCGTTCCTGTCTTTCCGGCGACGGTGTAGCCTTTGAGTTGAGCCGACTGACCCGTGCCATCAAGGACGACTTTTTCGAAAATGCGGTCGATCAGGCTGTTGGTTGTTCTTTCGGAAATGATCCTTTCTGGAGGAGAAAAGGAGACCTCTGTCGGGCTGGCCAGGTCGGACCCTTCGCATATAATCCGTGGCGAGACCAGGATGCCCCTATTGGCGATAACGTTCATGGCCTGGAGGATTTGAATGGCCGTGACTGATATCTCGTAGCCTATGGCATGAGCAGGGAGAGAGGTCCTGGTCCAAGTTTTAAGAGGGTGAAGAATGCCGTCTTCCTCTCCCGGGAGCTGGATACCTGTTTTCTGGCCGAACCGGAACCTGTTGATCATTTTGTAGAGGTTTTCCGCGCCAATGTGATAGGACACTTGGATTGTGCCGACATTGGAGGAGTGGATGATTACATCTGAAAACGTGAGGACGCCCATTTTTTTATAATCATAAATTGTCCAGCCCGCGACTCTGATCTTTCCGGCGCTGCAGTCGAAGAGCTCATTGAAGCCGACCAGTTCCAATTCTCTGGCTGCAACAGCGGTGATGATCTTGAATGTGGAGCCGGGCTCGAAGTTGAACTGGATGGCCCGGTTACGTTCGGCTTCAGGAAATGACGGGGGATAAAAATTGGGGTTGTAAGTTGGATAGCTGGCCATGGCCAGGATTTCGCCCGAGGAAGGCTGAGATACGATCACCGTCCCTCCGGGGGCGCCGCTCTCTTCAACTGCCTTGGCCAGTTCGCGCTCGGCGATGTATTGGATCGTTTCATCGATTGTCAGGACCAAGTCCCGTCCCGGCGTGGGCTCCTTGATGACTTCCAGGTGATAGGGCCTTTTGCGGGCGTCCCGGAGGATAAGGCTCTGTCCCTTTTCTCCCTGGAGTCGGGAGTTGTACTGGAATTCCACGCCGCTAGCTCCTTTATCATCGATGTTTACGCCGCCGAGAACGTGAGCTGCTAGCGTCCCCAGAGGGTATGACCTTTTGTGTTCTTCTTGGAAATCAATTCCACTCAAGTTCAATCGTCTCACGAGCTCCGCTCTCTCGGGGCTGATTTTTCTTTTCAGCCACACGAATAGCGCTCCCTCCTCAATTTTCATCCTGATGTTTTGGAGCTCCTTGTCCGAAAGTTCGAGGATTTTGCGAACCTGCCGGATGCGGCTAAATTGCTGTTCCAAGGGCTCCTCGTCAGAAGGCAGGAAGAACGCCGAATATACCGGAAGGCTCCGGGCCATGATCTTGCCGTTGCGGTCATAGATCGTTCCCCGCTCGGGTGTGATTTCCGGCTTCAGCTGGTTTTGTTTTAGGACAGCGGCTTTCAGCCGGCTGTGTTCGATCACTTGGAGCTCCATCAGCCGGAGGGTCAGGCCAAAGAACCAGAGGAAAAAGAAAAAAGCGAGGAGAATGGTTCTTTTGCCCAGCCTTTTTTCTTGAGGATAATAGATCTCGTTCATTGTCCGTCGCGATCCTGAAAATCTTCATAAATAATCTGCTCTTCTTTGGGCTCAACGAGGTGGAGTTGGTCCCGCGCGATCTTATCCACCCTGTCAAGCGATAGAAGCGCGGCTTTTTGTGTCTCTAACTTCTTGATATCTTCCTCGAGACGGAGGATGTCCGTCTCGAGTTTTCCGATCTGATAGCCAACGCTGATCAAAGCGGCTTGATGCCAGATATAAAACGTGAGGGTGGCGACGGCGAAAAAAAGACAGACTGCCGCCAGGAGGATCTCCTTTTTCTGGTATTTTTTCCTGACCATTATATTTTCTCGATAGCTCTCAGCTTGGCTGGTTTTGACCTCGAATTCGATGCGATCTCTTCCTCTGTCGGAGTGACAGGCTTCCTGGTGAGAAGCCGGACCAGGGCGGGTTTTTCGTTGGCTGCAGCCAGCCTGGCAAACGTATGCTTCACAATCCTGTCTTCGAGGGAATGGAACGAAATTGCGACTAAACGTGCTCCGGACGGAACCTTCCTAGCCATGTCCTCCAGAAATTCTCCCATGCCGTTGAGCTCTCCGTTGACTTCGATGCGGAGGGCCTGGAACACTTTCGCCGCCGGGTGGACCTTCCCCTTTTGAGGAATCCAATGGCAGACGTCCTCGATGATCCGGCGGAGCTCTGCGGTGGTCTGAATCTTGTGTCCTTTTCTCCGGCTGACGATCTCCCGGGCTAATCTCCTGGCCTGTCTTAGTTCTCCATATTCCTGGAAGAGCTGGTTGAGTTTGGGTTCAGAATAAGTGTCGATGATTTTGAAGGCGGTTGTTTTGTTGCGCTGGTCCATTCTCATATCCAGAGGGCCATCCTGGTTGAAGCTGAACCCTCTTTCGGGGGAGTCGAGTTGGAAGGAGGACAGGCCGAGGTCGAGAAGCAACCCCCGCACAGAAGAAAAGTCAATATCTACTTCGGGAAGGTAGCGGTAGTCCGAGTGGTAGAGCTGGACCCTTTGAGCGTACGGCTTGAGTTTTTTTTTCGCTTCAGCCAGAGCAGCGCCGTCAATGTCGAATCCGACGAGCTCGGCCCGGGGATTTGACCTCAGGATTTCCAGGGCGTGTCCGGCCAGACCGATCGTGCAATCGATATAGATTCCCTCTCTTCGAGCGTCCAAGTATTCCAGGACTTCTGTGAGAAGGACTGGCACATGTCCTTTTACGCTCATTCCGGTTTTCCGCGAGGGATGAGCCCGGCAATGCTCTCGAAGTCTTCATCCGTAAGCGGTTTTTTCTCGAGTTTCTCATCCAAAACAGATCTGTTCCAGATTTCCAGATGATTATTCAAGCCGATGACTTCCACTTCTTCTTGCAGCTTAGCCGTCCCGCGCAGGGATGAGTTTAGTAAAACGCGTCCTTTGGGATCGATTTCGTGCCGGGCTCCTTTTCGGTTGACCCGAAGCATGAAATTTCTGACATCGGGCCTAAGATGAAGAGCCCCTGTTTTGGCGACACCGGTCAGCTCTTCCCAAACGAGAAGGGGATAAACCTGAACGGCCTCATCGGTAAGGGAGGTGATGAAGACTTCCTTTCCGTATTCGGTTTCAATGGCGGTGCGGAATTTTTCCGGGATCTTGACTCGGCCGCTTTTATCTATTTTAGCCGTGTAGCTCCCTATTAAATTATTTCCCATTTTGTCCCGTTCCATCCCATTTGCCTAGAATATAGGAGAGAAAAATTTAAATGTCAAGAAAAAAAATAAGAAAAATATAGGGGGTATATTGAGTATCTATATATAGAGGAACACTGGGAAAGGGGCACTAATAATGGGGCTTAAATGAGGCTATTCTTTTTCGCTTACTGGATTGTTTTCGAGCAGCTCTTTGGCTAGAGCAAAGTCGGTTTCAGAGACGAGAATCTTTATCTCACCGAGTCCATCGGCTGACATTGGGCCGGTCGATTGAACCCAGGTCCCCCTCATTAGACAGGTGATTCCGTTACTTTCTAAAAAACTCTTTATTACTTCGGCCTCAACAGGACCCATGACTCGGCACACTTCTTTGAGCTTCGCATTCTTATCTATTTTCGGTGCGTTTTCTTCTTTTTTACTGTGGAAGTAATCCGTCAGGATCTTCTCGTGGTCAAAAGCAAGAGGCCGGGGTATGCTCGTTGTGGTGAAGATGCCGATTTCCGCCGCGTCATCTTTCGCCTGTGGCCGGCCTTTGGCCCTGGCAATAAAGACAGTCGAGATCGTATGGAAGCGGGGATCGCGGCCGGGATCGGAGTAGGTATGAAATTGACTGATGAGCTCGACATCAAGAGACGTCTCCTCCTTGGCTTCGCGAACAGCCGCTTGTTCGACCGTTTCTCCGTAGCCCACAAACCCGCCTGGCAGAGCCCAGCCATAAGGCGGGTTTTTTCTCTTGATGAGGATGAAACCAGGGCGCCTGCCCGGGCCTTTGATTTCAATGATCAGATCGACAGTCGGAAATGGATTTTTATATCCGCTCATGGAGTCGCTACCCGCGTAGCCGGAACCTTTTCTCCAATTTCTCCAAATTCTCCACGACGCCTCCGTACTCAAGCTCACTGAACGGCAGCATGGCGGCGCCGGAGAACCCTTGGCGGCGGATCGCAACCGCTTTCTCTGCGGCCTGCATCCGCACATAGTCCCAAAATGGCTGGTCAAAAACGTCGGCCGGCTCGGTGAGTTTTCCATTCTTAACACAGAAGGCCGCGCCTGTCACTATCGGAGGGCCGTCAAAGTATGATATGACGGAGTTGAGTTTGCAGGGCATGAGGGGACCGGTATGGCTTCCTCTCATAAACCCCGCGACGTAGGGGGCGATCTCGAACGGCGCCAGGATTTCTCCAGTAGCGGGGAATTCGCCCTGGACACGCACCAGGGCTATCGGGTCGTCCTTCCCAGTGTACTTTCCGGCAATATTGTGAAGACGGGTCGTTGAGACGGCGACAGCTTGATTTCCTGTACTCCGCGAAAAAATGCTTTCAACGACGTATTTTTCGTTATCGCGGAGAAGAGTGGCGATGTCGTAGAGCTCCTCTGGAGCATTCAGGTCGATGATCTTGTCCTTTTCGATATAGCTCACATCGATAATCCGGAAGGTAAATCCCTTGCTCATCTTCGGACTCAGGAGGAGTCCGGCGCAGAACATGGGGTCGGCAAAGGCAAGGTAAAGGGGCAGGCTATAGGCGCCCGGGTCCGTCTTATCGGCCGCAAAAAAAAGGAAGGGTTCATTGGGCCTCTCCTCGAATTCCATCTCAGCCACTGCCGGTCCCATGCCTTTGATGTTTCCGCTAAAAGAATCCTTGAGAAGGTCCTGGCCGGCGCCATAAAGGCCCTCTTTTTTTGCCACCGCGGTTCCCACAAGAAAAGCGTCCCAGCCCAGCTTGTGGATTTTCTCATCCAGAACTCCCCGTTCATGAGTGCAGAGGATGGCGATGTCGTCCCCAGTTGAGCTGATAAAAGAGTCTATGATCAAGTTCTTCCCGTTCTCGCTGACAAAATTTTTAACTTCGTTAAAAAGAGCAGCGCTCGGTTTGATATGACCTCCGATGCTTCCCACATCGGCCTTGAGGACACTGAGAGTGATTTTCATTCCGCCTCCTATCTTATGTGACTGGCTCAGTCATTGTAGTCATTCTCCTTTTCCTCTGTCAACTCTAAGTTGGGGAAAGAAAGCATTTCTGTTTGCGTGATCAACAGAATGGTTTGTGAGGATGTCGGGGGGGTAAGCCGCGGCAGGACCCCATTCCCGACTAAAATGATCACGGAAATGGGAATACTTCTCTTAAGACGGGTGCGAGCAGAGGAGGCATTTTCTTAGAACAGCCCGGTCTTGACCAGGATGAGCGGGTCTTTCAAGAGAATCAGGTATTTTTCGATTTCCGTCTTATAGTTTTCAAGGAACTCTTCCTTGAGGGGATCGACGGGGTTGAATTTTGCGCTCAGCGGGTTGAGGTAGCTGCCGTTGAGCTTGATCCGGTAATCCAGGTGAGGGCCGGTTGCTTCTCCGGAAGAACCAACATAGCCAATGATACCGCCGGTCTTAACCTTTGCGCCGATCCGGATACCCGGACCGAAGCTCCGCAAATGAAGGTACATCGTCTCGTAGGCATTTTTGTGCCGGACACGGACCATTTGTCCGCTCCCGCCGTTCCAACCGGCAAAAATCACCATGCCGTCTGCGGTTGCCTGGACCGGAGTTCCAACGGGGGCGGCATAATCCACACCGTAGTGGGCCCGGTAAACTTGGTGGACAGGATGGAGCCGTCTGCGGCTGAAACGGGATGTAATTCGGGCGAATTTAATCGGCGATTTGATGAATTCTTTCTTCAACGATCTTCCGTCGGCATCATAGTACCCAGGCCTTTGCGTGTCGGGCGGGGTATAGCGAAAGGCTCGGAGCGTGCGGCCTTGATTGACGAGCTCGGCCGCAAGGATATTGCCGTAGCCGATGAATTCTCCCTGGAGGTTTCGTTTTTCGAATATGACCTTGAACGTATCACCGGCGCGAAGGTCAATATAGAAATCCACGTCCCAGGCGAAGAGGTCGGCAAATGACAAGGCCAAAATATCCTCTTCTCCAAGCTGGTTGAACGCGAGGATGGGACTCTCTTCGATAGAGCCGCCGACCATATCAATTACCGCGTCCACAGGATGTGCTTTTAGAACGGCCTCAAACCGGCTGCCGTTTTCCTCGATCGAAAGGTAATTGATTGCGTCGATATCATATTCCAGTTTCATGATCTTTTTATCGGGGCCGGAATAAAGCCGGAGCGGCTGGCCAGCTCTGACCTGGCGGAGGTCAAAGATTGGCTTGATTTGGTCATAAAGCCGTTGAATATCCGACGGCGAAAATCCGTAATTGGAAAGCACCTCACCCATGGTGGCCCCAGGACGGAGCCGTTCCGTGTATTCCAAAAGCTGAGGAGGGTTGATCTTTGGTGCGGCCAGAGTTGCAGGAGTTGGTGTCGTCTTTTCCGGCTGGACGTTTTCGTCGTGGATCAGCGCGATAAGAAAAAAGACCGGGGCGGCGACCACGATCAGGACAAAAGGGATAAAGTGATACCGCTTTCTTTTTTCTTTTTCGATCCTGATCTGGACGTGCCCGACCTTCATCTCTTTGGCTCTTTTATTGTCCTGAGGGCGGTTTGTTAGCGAGTGCCAGAATGCTCAAGAAGGCCAGCCGGGACACGTCGGCCAGCATATCCGGGTTGATGCGGTAAATCGTATCCCCGGTCTGATGGTAGTGGAGATGCGGCCCGTTGGAGTGGAAGGAAACGCAGGGGACGCCTTTCTCAAAAAACGGCGCGAAATCTGAGCTCCGCACTCCGACCGCCCGGATCGGATAAGCTCCGCCGAGCGTCTTCACCTGCCGGTCCGCTTCCTCGACGACGGCCTTGAGCTCGGGGAAATCGGCACTGTAGCCGAACCCCGATTTATCTCCTTCTCCAACCATATCGAAGTTGAACATGGCTTCCACTTTGTCAAATACAGGAGGGAGGTGCCCTGCAAAAAAGGTCGAGCCCTGGAGCCCCTTTTCTTCTCCTCCAAACAGGACGAAGACAACCGACCTGCGGGGCATTTTCGCCAGGTTTAAAAACGCCTCCGCGATTTCCATCACCGCGGCGCTGCCGCTGGCGTTGTCGTCGGCGCCCGGAAAAAGAAGCCCCATGTGAAACCCGTTGTGGTCGAAGTGTGCGCCGACGACCAGGAAATTCTTCTTCAGCTTGGAGTCAGACCCTTCGATGTATCCGACGATGTTGTAGCCGATTCCGTCAGGAAAATTTCTCGCTTGCACCTTGAGGGAAGCCTTCGATCGGAGGGGGAAGGAGAGAGGCTTTTTGAACGTTGAGAGGTGTTTTTTCAAATCGGCGCAGGTGACCCCCTTTTCTTTAAAGATCATATCTGCGATTTTCTCTGTCACCTCGGCTGGAGTGAACCCTTCAATCCAATCGCCGTTGGGGTTCGAGGAGATTTCGTCATAGATATAGATGACGCCCAGGGCGCCTTGATCTTTTGCCGTTCTCATCCTGAAGCGGTGATGGTCATAGGGAATGTAGCGCCTGTCCGCGCGGTCGGGCGTCCCCCGAAAACAAAGGACGAATTTTCCCTTGACATCCAAGCCCGCATAATCATCGTAGCCCAAGTCTAGCGCGCGGATTCCCCACCCGGCAAAAACGAGTTCTCCGGTGCGGTCACCGCTATCACTGAAGAGGAGAGGGAGGAATTCTTTTTCCGGCTGGAGCTTGATTTCCTTGGCTATGGGCTCTTTGGAATTTTCCGGTTTTTCCTCGAGGAAAAGGCTCATCTCCGCTTTATCCACGATCACATACGGAGAAGGATAGGCCTGGAGATATCCTTGTTCGTGGCTGAATGGTTTGAGTCCCCATTGCTTGAACTTGCTCGCAGCCCATTTGGCCGCAGCCGTATAGCCGGCATCTCCTGTTAACCGGCCGGCGAACTTTTCCGACGAGAGAATTTTTGTGATCGTATAGGCATCAAAGGGCTGGATGGAATTCAGCGCTTTTTCGAGATCCGCAGCCCGCTTCTCGGCCGAAACATAAATGGAAGCCAGCGCTAATATCAGGACCGGAAAAAAGGGCAGCAGTTTTTTAATTCTCACTCATATCTCCTCCCGGAGTCTCGCGGGCCCCCCTGGTTAGCTTATTTTCTGGACAGAGATGATGGTTACGGTCTGGCGAGGAAGGGCCTCCATTTCCGCGGTTGTCGTGACCGGCGAGTTGGCGATCTCATCCACGACATCCATGCCGACGATGACCCTGCCGAATACGCAGTAGCCAAATCCTTCCTTGGCATTGTCTTTATGGTCCAGAAAAAAGTTGTCTTTATGGTTGATAAAAAACTGGCAGGTAGCGCTGTCGATTTCCGGGGTTCTGGCCATGGCGATCGTCCCCCGTTCGTTCCTAAGGCCGGTTGCGGCTTCGTTCTTAATCTGGGGTCCGGCCGGCTTCTCTTGGAGATCTGCGGTCAGCCCGCCTCCCTGGATCATGAAGTTTTTGATGACGCGGTGGAAGATTGTCCCGTCATAGAACTTCGTCTCGACGTAGGCAAGAAAGTTCTGGACGGTGACCGGTGCTTTATCGTGGTAGAGCTCGATTGTGATATCGCCCTTGCTCGTCTTCATCAAGACTTTTGGGTTAGCCGCAGACGCGGCTGCTCCGGAAAAAGCCATAAAGGCGCCGGTCAGCAAGACAACAAGCAGCGCTCTGGTCATTTCGAACCTCCTTGATGGGATTATTATGAAGGTGTACAATACCAAAAACCGAGCTTGAATTCAATATCACGCCAGTTGTCAGGAACCGGGAGTTTATCGATTTGTTGAAGGTGTGCACCTAATTTCTGCGGATCGCTTCCTGGCGGGTTTCGTTTAGGCCTTTCTAATTCTGTAAGGCTTCTTCAGGCAAATGGCCGCAGGAATAGGGCTGGCCGCACGGCTTGATTACCGTGCTTTCCTGTGATAAAAACTCTTCACCCATGATTATCGGATTTGGCACTCTTATCTTCATAAAAGCGTGACCTTGAGACAGTGATGAGAAAAAAGACAATTTTTCTTTTGGTCGCCCTTGTCTATTTCGCTGCTATCTCGAACCTCATAGCTCAGCCAACCCGATTGGGCCTTGGGCAGAGTCAGGACGAGCAGAAAGTCTTGACCGTCTTTCATTCGATCTCGAGTCACACGCTCCTTGAGTATGTCAAAGAACTGACCTCGGAGAAATACGGCGGACGCCTGACGGGCACGCCGGAATACAACGCCTCTGTCGACTGGGTTGTGTCGCTCCTTAAAAAATGGGGCATCGCGCCAGCCGGAGAGAACGGCGGGTATCTCCAGTCCTTCCCCAACCCTTACACGCTGGTTTTCAAAGGCAGCGAAGTCGTCCTCAACCTCCCGGTCAACGAGGACGTGGTGAAAAAATACTACTGCTATGAAGACGAATTCATTCCCGGGTCAACATCGGGATCAGGAGAGGTTACGGCGGAGGTCATCTATGTTGGGTATGGAACGACGGCTCCCGAGCTTGGCTATGATGATTATGCCAGGGTTGACGTCAAGGGCAAGATCGTCTTGATGGAGAGAGAAGCCCCTGTTTCTCCAAACGAAAATCCGGAGCTTTTCATGAAATGGAGGCCCTATTCCTTTCACCAGTACAAGCTGGAAAATGCCGTCGCCCATGGAGCGCGCGGGATGCTTTACAACTACGGTCCCATTGCCAATCCAAACAATGCCTACAATGCGGAGTTTATATATTCCCATGTCGGCGATGCTGTGGTCGCGGACGTTTTTGCGGGCACAGGACGGAGCCATAAAGAGACCGTCGAAAAGATCAACAAGACTTTAGAGCCTCAGTCTTTTGCCACAGGGAAAATCTTTACCCTGAAAAATACCACCGAACATCATCCAGAGGGGATCGGTCACAACGTCATCGGAGTCCTGGAGGGCACGGACCCAGCGCTCAACTCTGAGGTGATCATCCTGGGCGCCCACCTCGACCACCTCGGCCGGTGTCACGAACTCATGCCGGGCGCAGACGATAATGCTTCAGGTGTGGCTGTGATGCTTGGCCTGGCTGAAGCTCTAGCCAAGTGCCCCGTCAAGCCGCAGCGTTCGGTTGTCTTCCTTTTCTTTGGAGCCGAGGAGCAGGGTGTTGCCGGGTCTGAATATTATGTGGAACACCCGGTTTTTCCGTTGGAAAAGACAATCGCGCTCATCAATTTCGAAAGCGTGGGGTGCGGCGATAAAATTGATGTCCTGGCGGGAAAAAACTTCCCCGGGCTTTGGAATTTCATCGACAAGGCCAACACGTCATATGTTCACCGCGTTATCGATCCGGCGTTCTGGGCCAATATCGCCCGTCCGAGGAACGACGCCGCCCGTTTCCTCTGGAAGAATGTTCCCGGCGTTTCCATCGGGACTTCAGGAGCGCCCTCTTACTACCATATCACCAAGGACAATATCGACACGATCACTCCTGAGATCCTGGAGGATATCGCCCAGCTTTTTTTCATGGCTCTTCTGGACATGGGGGATGAAGATTTCTTGAACTTTCGTAAATAAAAAACGAGGATACGTCAGATGCGCTATCATCTTCCAACGGTTATAATTTTCGGCGCTGGCAAGATCTCCGAGCTGGGCCAGGTCGTCAAGGAAAGGCTCCGGGCCATGCGTCCTTTTCTTGTCACGGACGCAGGCATTCAAAAAGCCGGAATTGTGGCGGGAATTCGGCCGCAGTTGCCCGGGATTCCCATTTTTGACGAGGTCGAGCAGAATCCCAAACATTCCACAATTAATTGGGGAGGGGGGCTGGCCCGCCAGTTTAACCCGGACCTCATCATCGGGCTCGGCGGCGGAAGCGCCCTCGACGCGGCTAAAGCTATCGCGCTCTTGGCCACGAACCGCGGGAAAATTGAAGATTATGAAGGCCGGGAGCGATATGTATCTCCGCCGCTTCCGGTGCTGGCCATTCCGACTACATGCGGCACGGGAAGCGAAGTTACCTGGGTCAGCGTCATCACACATACTGAGCGGAAATTCAAGATGAGCATTAAAGGGCCGCTGCTGTTTCCGGCTGTCGCACTCGTCGACCCCGACCTGTTGATGACCCTTCCGCCGAACCTCGTCGCCTCAACCGGACTCGACGCCCTCACTCATGCTATCGAAGCCTTCACGGTCAATCCGGCCAGTTTCATCACGGATATATTTGCCCGGGAATCCTTGCGCCTTATTTTCGGGCACCTCGAAACCGCCTATCAGGACATCCGGGGGAATAAGGAAGCACGGGAAGGCCTGATGAAAGGAAGCCTGCTTGCCGGCATGGCCTTCGGCAACAGCGATGTTGGCGCCGTCCATTGCCTGGCCGAGTCGGTCGGCTCGCTCTATGATACGCCTCACGGTGTAGCCAACGCGGTGTTTCTGCCCTATGTGATGGAATTCAATTTCGACGTTTCGCTGGAGAAATACGCGGAGATTGCGCTGATCTCTGGCATTAGGTCCGACGAAAAAGAAGGAGCCGCGCGGCTGCTCATCCAGAAAGTCAAAAACCTGTCACGCGCTCTGTCCATTCCGTCCTTCCGGGATCTCGGAATCCCGGAAGCTGATTTTCCTGCCATAGCCCAAAAATCGTTTGAAAACAATTCCAACCCTTCCAACCCCAAGCCCGTTGCCGTTGGGGACTATCTCCAGATTCTAAAGCAAGCTTCCTTCTTTTGAAAAATTCCAGCAAAGACGAATCCAGAATGGCTGAAGGGCGTTGAGGGAACGGCGTTAAAAACCTGATTGGGAGCGAGGCCATCCTGGATGAGTCAGATGTGAAGCTCGACGACGTCCTCGTCTTCCAGGACGAAATCGCGATTGACCATCTGGCCCTGGAGAGAAAGAGAGCCTTTTCTCCAGATGCGGGCGTACCTGAACTTTTCAAAGAAGTCCTTGTGGACGGCTCTGGCCAGGTCGATGACCGTCGTCCCCCTTTTCAAAGAGAAGGGGTCGTTGAAATCGGGCTTTTTTCCGGGCACTTTGCTGTAAGCCCGGATAACGTCAAGAAGTAAAAATATTCTTTTTCTCAGCTCTTCAAGGCCGTCCAGGCGGGCTGCGGATACGGGGAAAAAGGCATAGTGGTCACCGAAATACTCCCGGAGGAATTCCAGATTTTCCGCTGCCCGGGGATCGTCACACTTGTTCCCGATAAAGAGCGTCTTTTTGGCGAAGCGACCGGGTTCGGGAGGCGGCGCTGAATTTTCCGGGACCAGGTCCACCCGCTTTTCTTTGAACCTGGAGATGAGCGTCTCAAAAACAGAGGCCGCATCCTGGTCGGCGAGGTCCAGGACAAGCAGGACGCCATCGGCTGTTTTAACCATCTCGGCGAGCTCTGTCTGAACCTCCTCTGGCGCGGCGGGGGGCGTGTCGACGAGCTGGATGCGCACATTTTCGAATTTCATCATATAAGGTGCAGGACACCGCGTCGTATAAGGGTAATCTCCGACTTCCGGCTGAGCGCCGGTGAGCGAGGCGATGAGCCGGGATTTCCCGGAATTCGGAGGACCGATGACCGCGACCTGACCGGCTCCTGTTTTTTCGACATGAAAGCTGGGGCCGTGCCGGGCAACCACAGGCCGCGCCTGGGCGGCAGACCTGAGCTTGGCCATTTTTGATTTGATCATGGCCTGGAGCTTCTCCGTCCCCTTGTGTTTGGGAATGGTGGCCATCATCTCCTCGAGGGCTTTCATCTTCTCCTCGTAGGTCTTCGCCTCCTTGAATTTTCTTTCGGCTTCGATGTATTGAGGCGTCAAGTTGGCCGGCATGAGTCACTCCTCTTATGGGAATTATAATCGAACGGCGGCGTCTAGTAAAAGTGCCGGAACTAAATGGACAATATCTTCTTTCCCGTAACGAGGCGGGTCCTGTCGCGGCTCTCCCCCGACGAGGCTCGGGAGATGTGGCTCGAAGTCACGCTGCGATTTCCCACATCGACTTCTTGGAGGGAGAACGCTCCGCGTTCCCCCTTCCAACGTTCGCTCCGCTCCCTGCCTCCCCTTCTCGAGCTTTGCTCTGCGACCAAAGGGGCCATCCCCCTCGGAATCCCCCTGATTTGCTTGCGCAAATCAAAATCTTGCTCGATTCGCTCCTCGCTCATACGAACTTCTCGCCACATCATCCCTCGCCTCATGCTCCGGGCGACAGGGGCTCCTAAGTCGAGGCGGAAAGGAGGTCCATTCTTGGGCTCAAAATTGGAGGTTTAGAGGCGAAACGGAAAAATCGCAAAAAACGCAAAATCATGTGTTTTTTTCTTTACAGCACCACAATATTTCCGGTATAATAATTATTGAAATTTATGCCTTTTTTGGTCTATTTTGCGCCTCTTCATAGACCCCATTTTCTTCTCAAAATCTGACGAAGATGAAAGAAAAAAAATACACGGCTGAAAGCATAAAAGTCCTCAAGGGATTGGAGGCTGTCCGGAAGCGTCCGGCCATGTACATCGGCAGCACTTCTGTGGAAGGGCTGCATCACCTTGTTTACGAGGTCGTCGACAATTCCATCGATGAGGCCCTGGCCGGTTTCTGCAAGAACATCGATGTTCTGATTCACGTCGACAACAGCGTCACGGTCATCGATGACGGCCGCGGCATCCCCGTGGGGATGCATAAGAAAGAGAAAAAGTCTGCGGCCGAGGTCGTCATGACCATGCTCCACGCCGGCGGCAAGTTTGACGACAAGAGCTACAAGGTCTCGGGCGGGCTGCACGGTGTTGGAGTGTCTGTCGTCAATGCCCTCTCCAAGCGTCTCGACCTGGAGGTCAAGCGCGACGGCGGAATATACACCCAGAGCTACGAACGCGGCATTCCTTTGACCCGTCTGAGACAGGTCGGCAAAACGAAGAAAACTGGAACCAAGGTCACATTTTGGCCGGACGAAGAAGTCTTCGAGTCGATCGAGTTTAACTTCGAGATCCTGACACAGCGAATGAGGGAGCTCTCTTTTCTGAACCGCGGCATCCGCGTCACTATCACCGACGAGCGGGCGAACAAGGGCCATGAGTTTCAGTACAAAGGCGGCATCGTTGAGTTCGTCCAGTTCCTCAACCAGAATAAGACCGTGCTCAACCCGCGGCCCGTCTATTTCGAAAGCAAGAAAGACGATGTCATGGTCGAGCTGGCCTTCCAGTACAACGCGGGCTATACAGAGACAATCTTCACTTTCGTTAACAACATCAACACAACCGAGGGCGGCACCCATCTCATCGGGTTCAAATCGGCGTTGACCCGCTGCCTGAATAACTATGCTGTCGCCAACAATCTGTTCAAGGACCTGAGCGCGGGCTCTCTTTCCGGAGACGACAGCAGGGAAGGCCTGTGCGCTGTGCTCAGCGTCAAGATGCGTGACCCCCAGTTCGAAGGCCAGACCAAGACCAAGCTCGGCAACTCCGAGGTAAAAGGCATCGTCGAGTCCCTGGTCAATGAACAGCTCACGGCCTACCTCGAGGAAAACCCGACCAACGCCAAGCGGATCGTCCTCAAAGCGTTGGACGCTGCCCGGGCTCGCGAGGCGGCCCGGAAGGCCCGGGACCTTGCCCGACGCAAGAGCGTGCTCGAATCGACTTCACTCCCCGGAAAGCTGGCCGACTGCCAGGAGCGCGACCCGGCCCTGTCCGAGATATTCATCGTCGAGGGCGATTCAGCCGGCGGTTCGGCCAAGCAGGGACGCGACCGCCGCTTCCAGGCCATTTTGCCCCTCAAGGGAAAGATCCTCAATGTCTGGAAGGCCCAGCAAGACAAGATTTTTAACAATGAAGAAATCGGGATGATGATCGCCGCTCTCGGCACGAGCATCGGCGAAACGGAATCGAGCGTGGATAAGCTCCGGTATCATAAGATTATCATCATGACCGATGCCGATGTCGATGGCTCACACATCCGGACTCTGCTCATGACCTTCTTCTACCGGCACATGAAACCCGTCATCCAGCAGGGATACCTGTTCATCGCTCAACCTCCGCTTTACAAGATTACGCGCGGCAAAGAGGTCATATACCTTAAAGAAGAGCGGGCTTACGAAAAGTGGATCGTCAAGAAGATCTCCGAGGAGTTTAAAGTCCGAGCCAAAGGCCGCAAAGAGGTCTTCGAGGGCGAAAAATTCCGCAAGCTTTTTCTGCGGATCATGCAGAAGAAAAACTACATCCAGCTCCTGGAACGTAAGGGTTTTCCCCTCTTCCTCATCGAGATGCTGATCCGCGAGGGCGTCGACCGGCTGGAGTTCCTCCAGGACAGGAAGGCGATGAAACGGATCCAGTCTTTGATTGAAGCCAAAGGGCTTACGACCGAGCTCACAAAGGACGAGGAATACGAAGCCTACGAGCTCGGAATCAAGTTCCATGTCAACGGCATGGTCATCACTTGCAGCGTCAACCTGGCCCTGGTGGAATCTCCGGAATACAAGAACCTCTTCAAGATTTATAAGGAGCTCGAAGAATTCCGGCCGCCCTATGAAGTTATCAGCGACAGCGAGTCGATCATGATTGAAAACGAGACCAAGCTCCTCGAATACCTTCATGAAAAGGGCAAAAAAGGAGTCAGCATTCAGCGCTATAAGGGTCTCGGTGAAATGGCGCCTGAGCAGCTCTGGGAGACAACCATGAACCCCGAGAACCGGGCCCTGCTCAGGGTTTCGATCCAGGACGCGGTCGAAGCCGACGAAGTCTTCACCATTTTGATGGGTGATGAGGTAGACAGGCGCCGGTCGTTTATCGAGTCGAACGCCGTCCTGGCGACGAACCTGGACATCTAAGGTGTCATCGCGAGCGAAGCGTGGCGATCTCCCCATGGCTTGCCGTGATACGATGAGCATGAATCATGGATAAAGACAAGGAAAAGGATAAAGGCCAGGGCGAGCAGCCCGCGCTTCCGCCTCCGGCCGCCGACCTGTCTGTAGTCAGCCTCGAGGAGGAGATGAAAAAATCCTACCTCGACTACGCCATGAGCGTCATCATCGGCCGGGCCATCCCCGACATCAAAGACGGCATGAAGCCGGTCCACCGGCGCGTCCTCTACGCTATGTATGAGACGGGGACATCGTATAACAAGCCCTACAAAAAGTCGGCGCGCATAGTCGGTGATGTCATCGGAAAATACCATCCCCACGGCGACCAGGCGGTTTACGATACGCTGGTCCGCATGGCCCAGGACTTCAGCATGCGCTATCTGCTCGTTGACGGCCAGGGCAATTTCGGGTCGATCGACGGCGACCCGCCGGCAGCGATGCGATACACCGAGGTCCGCATGTCCAAGCTGGCTGGGGAAATGCTGGCGGATATTGAAAAAGACACGGTCAACTTCGTCCCAAACTACGACGAGAGCCTGAGCATGCCCGAGGTCCTGCCGGCAAAGTTCCCGAACCTCCTGGTCAACGGCGGTTCGGGTATCGCTGTGGGCATGGCGACGAACATCCCCCCGCACAACCTGGCCGAGGTTTGCGACGGCTTGATCTACCTGATCCAACATCCGAACGCTTCTCTCGAGAAGATCATGGATTTCGTTCCGGGGCCTGATTTCCCGACAGGAGGATATATCTTTAATCGGCAGGGGATCAGAGACGCCTACCGCGACGGCAAGGGCGTCATTCAAATCCGCGCCAAGTCATTAATCGAGCACGGTGACAAAGGCGAGCGCGAGCGCATCGTCATCACCGAGATTCCGTTTGCGGTCAACAAAGCGCGCCTGCTTGAGAATATCGCCGAGCTGGTCAACGAAAAGAAGCTCGAAGGGATAGCCGACATCCGCGACGAATCCGACCGCGACGGAATCCGCATCGTCCTCGAAACAAAGAAGGGCGACCTGCCCGAGGTCATCCTCAACAACCTCTACAAGCACACGGCGCTCCAAACGTCGTTCGGGATCATCATGCTGGCCATCGTCGAGAAGCAGCCCAAGATGCTGGGCCTCATCGACATTATGAAGTATTTCATCTCCCATCGTCAGGACATCGTCCGGCGGCGGACTCGCTTCGACCTGAAGAAGGCGGAACACCGGGCCCATATCCTGGAAGGGCTGACCGTCGCGCTCGACCATCTCGACGCCATCATTAAGCTCATCCGTGCCTCGAAGAATGTCGACCTGGCGCGCCAGGGGTTAATGGAACGTTTCAAGCTAACCCAAATCCAGGCCCAGGCCATCCTGGAGATGCAGCTCCAGCGCCTGACCCATCTGGAACGCGAGAAGATCGTCCAGGAGTATAAGGAAGTCAAGGCGCTCATCCTCAAGCTCCGCAGGATCCTGGGCTCGGACAAACTAATCCAGGACATCATCATTGCCGAACTCAAGGAAATCAAAGAGGAGTACGGCGACGAGCGGCGGACCGAGATCCGTGATGAAGTGATCTCCGACCTGCGGCTTGAAGATCTTATCAAAGAAGAAGATGTCGTCGTCACCACCACTCAGTCCGGCTATATCAAGAGGACGTCCCTTTCCTCCTATCATTTCCAGCTGCGCGGGGGCAAAGGCCGCAAGGGCATCTCCATGAAGGCCGAGGACGTGGTGGAGAACGCCTTCGTCTGTTCAACCCATTCCTACCTGCTTTTCTTCACGAACAAGGGCCGCGTCTATTGGCTCAAGGCCCTGGAGATCCCGGATGTCGGCGTTTCAGGCCGGGGCAAGGCGATCGCTAATCTGATCGAGTTCCAGCCGGGCGAGATGATGACATCGGTGCTATCCGTTAAGGATTTTAGCGAAGACAAGTACGTTGTCATGCTGGCCACGAACGGCCTGATCAAGAAGACGCGGCTGGATGAATTTCGAAACATCCGGCGCGGCGGGATTATCGCCATGAGCCTTCGGCCTAAGAGCCAGCTCATGTGGACCCGCCTCACAGAAGGCAAGCGGGACATCGTTATCGCTACAAAGCACGGCAAGGCCATCAGGTTCAGCGAAAAGGATATCCGGGCCATGGGCCGGGCTGCGGCCGGGGTCCGGGCCATGACTCTGGCCAAGAAGGACGAAGTCATCGGAATTGTCGCCATCAGTGAAGGGGACAAGTTTATTTTTACTGCCAGTGAAAAGGGCTATGGGAAGAAGACCGAGACGAGCCTTTACAGGAAGCAGCATCGAGGAGGCAAAGGCCTCATCAACCTCAAGATAACACCCAAGATCGGGCCCGCTGTGGCCGTGCTGGGCGTTGCTGAAGAGGATCTCCTCATCGTCACGATGACCGGCAAGGTCATCCGCATTACCACCAAGCAGGTGAGATCGTCGGGCCGGGCCACCCAGGGTGTGCGGCTCATCAACCTGGACCAGGGGGACAAGGTCTGCTCCCTGGCCAAAACCGAAGAAACCTGATTTTTTCCCTGATTTTTTTCCTTGACATCATCTTTCCCCTGATTCTACAATGAGCGCAAATCAGACGCGGAGGGAAAAGATGGCTGAAACGCTCGCCCAGGTTCTTCTCGAGACTGTCAAAAATTACCCCAGGCCGGATCTCATGCTGGTTAAGAAAGACGGCCGCTACATCCCTATTTCCACGGATGAATTCGGCCGGCGCGTTAAAAATTTCTGCCTAGGGCTAAGGGAGCTGGGGCTTGGAAAAGGGGACAAAATCATTATCCTGTCAGAAAACAGGCCGGAATGGGTAATGGCGGATCTGGCTCACATGTGCCTGGGGGCCATCACCGTCCCGATTTACACCTCCCTAGTTCCGGAGCAAATCCGGTACATTATTGACGATTCTGACGCCAAAGCAGTCATCGTTTCCAACCAAGAACAGTGGCAGAAGGTCGAAGCGGTCAAAAGCGACCTCGCCAAAGTCAGGCAATTTATCACTTTTATGGATAAGACACCGGCGGGGACATTGACCTTCGCCGAAGTCGAGCACCTCGGCGAGAAGCTGGCGGCAAGAGCCCCAGGGCTTTTTGAGAAACTCGCCCTCGAGATCAAGCCGGATGACGAGGCTTCCCTGATTTACACCTCCGGTACAACAGGAGTGCCAAAAGGAGTCGTCCTGACTCATAGCAACTTCCTGAGCAACATCAAAACCGCCTGCCAGATCATCGATTTTTCCTATAAAGATACTGTCCTTTCCTTCCTTCCCCTTTCTCATGTCCTTGAACGGATGGTCACGTTTACTTATCTCTACGTGGGAGCTTCGATTGGCTATGCCGAGAGTGTTGAGACTGTTGCTGAGAACTTGCTGGAAATTCGGCCGAATATCATGGTCAGCGTCCCGCGCGTCTTTGAAAAAATCTATGCCCGGGTTATGGACACGGTCCTCTCCGGATCGGCCCTCAAAAAGAAGATCTTTTTCTGGGCCCTCAAAGTCGGCCGAGAGTATGGCCGGAGAAAGCTCCTCAGCGAGCCGATTCCTGCGGGACTCCAGAAGAAGAGAAACCTCGCCCACAAGCTCGTCTTCTCCAAGATCATCGAAAAAACGGGCGGACGGGTCCGCTTTTTTGTTTCCGGCGGAGCGCCCCTGGCCAAGGACATTGCCGAGTTTTTCTACGCCCTGGGTATTGTGATTCTCGAAGGCTACGGTTTGACCGAAACCTCTCCCGTCATCTCCGTCAATACTTTTGATAACCTCAGGTTCGGTACAGTCGGCAAGCCCATCCCGGGAATCGAAGTGAAAATCGCGCCGGACGGGGAGATACTAACCCGCGGCCCGCACATCATGAAGGGTTACTATAAAAAAGAAGCGGAGACCCGGGAAGCGTTCGAGGGCGGCTGGTTTCACACCGGCGACATCGGCTGCTTTGATGAGGACGGCTTCCTCGTGATCACCGACCGGAAAAAGGATATCATCGTTACGGCCGGCGGAAAGAACATCGCGCCCCAGCCGATCGAAAACACGCTCAAAACAAACCCGTACATTTCCAACGCCGTTGTCTTGGGAGACAGACGGAGATTCGTTTGCGCTCTCGTTGTCCCGAACTTCGACAAACTCGAGGAGTACGCCCGGTACAATCGCATCCCTTTTAAAGACCGGGCCGAGCTTGTCAGGAACGAACAGGTGGTCAATTTCATTAGGGCCGAAGTCGACCGGGCCACTCCTGGCCTGGCCTCGTATGAGAAACTTAAGCGGATCGCTCTTCTTGACCGGGATTTTGAGATCGAGAAGGGAGAGATCACGCCTACGCTCAAGGTGAAGAGGAATATTATCGAACAAAAATACAAAGACCTGATCGACGCCCTTTACGAAGAAGAGCGGAACAATTCGAAGATCTAATCGGAATCGGCCTTTTTCGGCTGCCAATAAAGGATCCGTCCGCAGTTCTCGCAGAGGATGAGTTTCCGCGTGTCGCGGAGTTCGTTCAGGACTTGCGGGCGGATGCGCATGTGGCACATCGAGCAGAAATCCCCCCTGACCGGCGAGAGGACGACTCCGGCCTTTTTGCGGAATATTTTTAGATAAAGACTGACCTGTTCGGCAGGGATTTGCGGCAGGAGCACTTCTTTTTCCCGGTTGAGCTTCGCGGCCTTCTCTTCCATCTCTTTCCTTTTCTGGAAGATGGCCTCTTTTTCTTGGGATAGTTTTTCTTTCGCCGCGACGAATTTCTGGCTAGCTTCTTTGATTTCTTTCTGAATGTCATCGGCCAGGAGCATTTCGGCGATGACGTCTTCCTCCAACCGGTCGACCCTCTTCTGGGATTCCTCGATCTCCTTGAGGAGGGCCGTGTATTCTTTGTTGGTCTTGACCTCGTTCAGCTGCCTTTTGTATTTGGAAATGTGGTCCTTGATATCCTTGATCTCCGCCTCCAGGTCTCTTCTCTTTTTTTGGCTTCCGGCCATTTTTCCTTGGGTGGAAGCGGCCAGCTTGGAGCTTTGTTCGATCTTTTTGTCGATCTCCTCGATCAGAGGCGGGGTGCTTTCCAGGAAAAGAGTAATTTGCTTGATTTCCGAATCAAGTCGTTGAAGCTCGGCTAACTTCTCGAACTCGATGTCCACATTTTTTCCTCGAAATCAGTATGGGCCTACCAGGATTCGAACCTGGGACCTGCCGGTTATGAGCCGGTAGCTCTACCGCTGAGCTATAGGCCCTGGCCTCCTTATAGCAAATATCATAGACCAAGTCAAACAACGCCAGTAATCCTCAATTTGCCGCTGGAAGTACTCGACGGGTCCTGTCGCGGTTCACCCCCGGCGCCCCTTCGCGGTCTATAAAGTTTTATTTTTGGGCAGGAAAGTGAGAGGCATCCAACGCTCGGGTCGGCGGGAGGCCCCCGAACCTCGCCACCCGACGGGGCCTATTGCGATTAGATCCGTTGGCGAGCCCGGTTAGTAGTTGTTGGTGAACGACCTGAGCTTCCGGCTCCGGCTGGGATGTTTCAGCTTCCTGAGCGCTTTGGCTTCGATCTGGCGGATTCGTTCACGGGTCACCTTGAATTGCTGGCCGACTTCCTCGAGGGTGTGCTCGTTTCCATCGCCCAACCCGAACCGCATTTTTAGAACCTTTCCCTCTCTTTCGGTGAGGGATTTCAGGGCCTCCTCGATTTGCTCGCGAAGGTTGATATGGATGACCGTATCCGGGGGCGAAGGCATGAGCTTGTCTTCGATGAAATCCCCCAAATGGCTGTCTTCTTCTTCTCCGATCGGCGTTTCCAGGGAGATGGGCTCCTGCGCGATTTTGATAATCTTGCGGACCTTGTTCACCGGCATATCCATCTTTTTGGCGATCTCTTCGCTGGTGGGCTCTCGGCCGATCTCCTGGACCAGGCTTCTCGAAACCCGAATCAGCTTGTTGATCGTCTCGATCATGTGGACGGGAATCCGGATGGTCCTGGCCTGGTCCGCGATCGCCCGGGTGATGGCTTGCCTGATCCACCAGGTGGCATAAGTGGAGAACTTGTACCCGCGCCGGTATTCGAATTTATCTACGGCCTTCATCAATCCCATGTTCCCTTCCTGGATGAGGTCGAGGAATTGGAGGCCCCGGTTACTGTATTTTTTGGCGATGGAAACAACAAGCCTCAAGTTGGCCGCAACCAGCTCTTTTTTGGCTTGATCGCTGACCTTCTTTCCGGTGGTGATGGTGCGAATTGTCTTCCTGAGGTTCTGGGCGTCCAGTCCGATCTCCTTGTGAAAGACCTTCAGCCGCTTGTTCACCTCCCCGATCTTTTCCTTGAGCGCGGCTTGCGTCTTTTTGCCCCTGGCGCGGTGCATGGCTATGGTCAATTCTTCTTTCGTCTCTTCGAGGTCATTGATGACCTTGAGGTTTTCCCGGAGGGTGCTGATGATTTTTTCCCGCTCGCTCGAGCGGATATTGAGCTCCCGGATCAAACGGCTCATCTTGACAATATACCGGCCCCGGGCAAAATTGTATTTTTTTGCGGCCGGAATACTGTCAAGTTTGCGGCAGACCTCCCTGATTTTCTTTATTTTGGCCAAAACCTGCTTCTTTTTCTCCTCAATCTTGTCCTCGGTGATTTCCTCGTCTGTGAGGTCGAAGATTTCCTGGAAAATCAACGGATTCGCCTTGATTTCCTCCTCCAGCCGAAGGACATAATTGAGCACGAGTCGTGTCTTGGAGAGCGCCTTGATTATGGCTTTTTCGCCCCGCTCGATTTCTCGGGCGATAGCAATCTCACCCTCCCGAGTGAGCAGTGAGATATTGCCCATTTCCCGAAGATAAAGCTTGACGGGGTCGGTCGTCCGTTCCAGGCCATGGACAGAAACGAGATCGCTCTTCCTCCTCTTGGGGGCGAGATCTCTTTGCTTGGAGTCGAGAATTTTGATGCCGTAATCGGTCATGGAGCTCAGAAAATCATCAAAATCCCCGCCTGATTCCAGGTCCTCATGGAAGGTCTTGTCGACTTCTTCGAAAAGGAGATATCCCTGCTTTCTTCCTTTCGAGAGGAGTTGAGCAATTTCGTCTTTTTGGAATTTATGATCAGAAGTCAAGTCCTGCACCTCGCGGAAACAAGATTTTCGCTTTTTTATTATAAATAACTCGTTTATTGTCCATTGTGTTCCCTTACATGGCCACGATTTGCCTGGTCAAATTCTGTTTTTGCGAGAGCAGGCGGGAGAGTTTGTCTTTCTCCCCATTTCGCTCGCAACGAATGATCTCTTTCTGGAGGATTCGCAACTGGGTTTCGAGCGCGGTCTTACGCAGGGATACCAGGCAGTCGAGAGCTTCTTGCTCGGTCCCCCTTTCAGCCTGTTCCAGCATTATCTGCGAGAGACATCGGGAGAGATCGGGCTCGACACAGCGAAAAAGCTCTGGGAAAGTGGCCTTTTTCCCCTTTTTCTGGTTCTCCACCAGGAATTTAAACGCCGGCTCGCTCCTGAGCCCCTTGAAATCTTCCTCTTTGGCTTTCGTCAGGACTTGGAAGGCCACTGTATGATTGTCAAGAAGGATCTGGAGAAGCCTCTTTTCAGCGGGAAGGAGAAAATCTCCCTCCTCTTCGTTTTTCTTGACGAGCTTAGCTTTAATCCTGTCCCTAAGGAGCTTTTCCTCCAGATTGAGATATTCGCTCAACTGCTTTAGGTGTTGCATGCCTTCTAATCTTGCTGGATTTATTTCTACGAGGTTAATTATCTTTTCTGCGATTTGGATTTTTTCATAAAACGAATTAATCTTGTCCTTCGAAGAGAACTGATCTGCAAGAAACTTGATTAGCGGGACAGTTCCTTTTCTGAGCTGCATGAGATAACGTTCTTTCCCATATTTTTGGAGGTAACTATCAGGGTCTAAATTTTCAGGTAAGATGACGACATTTGGACTTTGACCTTGTTCAATGAATATAGAAATTCCTCTGGAAGCAGCCATTTTTCCAGCTGAATCTCCATCATAATTGATGATAATGTTCGTTGCGAAACGCCGAGCCAGTTCCGCTTGGTCAGTTGTTAGGCTCGTGCCCAACGACGCAGCGATATTTTTAATCCCGGCCTGAAAAAGCGAAGCAAAATCCGTGTATCCTTCGACCAGAATGAGTTCCTCAGCTTCCCGGACAGTTTCCTTGGTCCAGTTCAGGCCATAGAGAACCTTTCCCTTGGAATAGACAGGGGTGTCAGGGGAGTTCAGATACTTGGGGTCAGCATCAACGACGGTCCGGCCGCCAAATGCCAGGACTTTTCCAGTCAGGCTGAAAATCGGAAAGATGACCCGGCCCCTGAAGCGGTCGTAAAAATCGGGCTTTTTTTGCCCGGGGAGGATCAGACCGGCTTTTTCGAGAAGCGGGAGTTCAACCCCTTTTCCCTGGAAATAGTTGAGGAGAGCGTTCCAAGAGTTGGGAGCATAGCCGATTTTGAGAGCTTCGAGCGTTTCCCCGGATAGGTTTCTTTTCCGAAGATAGGCCTGGGCTGCCTCCCCCTCTTGGGTCTGAAACAGGTTCCGGCGAAAGAAGGCGAGGGCCATCTCGTTAATTTTAAATACTTTATCTTCAAGTTTAGCCAATTCTGGGGACAGCTTGGTCTGGCGCGGAAGAGGGATATGGTATTTTTCGGCAAAGTATCTCACGGCTTCAGGGAAGCTGAGATTTTCCTTTTCCATGACGAGAGTAAAAACATCTCCGCCTACGCCGCAACCGAAGCAGTGGAAGAGCTGTTTATCTGAATCGACCGTAAAGGATGGGTCTTTCTCGGAGTGAAAAGGGCAGAGCCCGACGTGTTTTTTGCCCCTCTTCCTCAGAGTTGTGTAAAGAGAGGCTATTTCAACAATATTGGCAACCTGCCTGATCTGATCGATGATTTCCATTCTAGGTGCGGAATTCAGCCCACCTAATTCTATGTAAATATAGGGAGCGTCTCCCCCCTTGTCAAGTCAAACGGCAATTTTTTTATCATATTTTAGGATATTTCTCAGAGATGATTGATCAGGCTGGCCAGATAGCCGGCGCCGAATCCGTTGTCAATATTAACGACTGCCACGCCCCCAGGACAAGAGTTGAGCATGGCCAAAAGGGCCGAAATCCCCTGGAAACTGGCCCCATAGCCGACGCTTGTGGGAACAGCGACCACCGGGACTTTGACCAAACCTGCCACGACGCTAGGAAGCGCTCCTTCCATCCCCGCCACAGCAATAATAAGCCTGGCCATTTTGATTTTTTCCATCTCTCCGAGCAGGCGATGGAGACCGGCGACGCCGACATCATAGATCCGGTCGACTTCATTTCCGAGCATCTCGCACGTGACAGCCGCCTCTTCGGCGACAGGGATGTCCGAGGTCCCGGCCGTGATGATGACGATCTTTCCTTTCCCGGGCAAGGGCCTTTTCTTTTTCAAGTAGGCCGTTTTTCCCAGGGAATTATAGAGGCAACCGGGGATTTTCTTCTTGAGCTCAGCATAGACCCCGGATTCCACACGGGTGATTAGCAGGCTGTTTCCCCGTCGGCAGATTTCCCTGGCAATTTTGATGATTTGATCATCTGATTTGCCCTGGCCGTAGATAATCTCCGGGAATCCTCTCCTGACCTCCCTGTGGTGGTCTATTTTCGCGAACCCGAGATCTTGGTAGGGATAATCCTTGAGTCTGGCAAAGGCCTCTTGGGGGGAGAGCTTTTTCTCGTAGACTTTTTCCAGAATCTCCTGGAGCTCTGTTTTCACGATAATAATTTTACCATAAGAAGGCGGTTCTTTCCAGGGACGTCCTATCTGTCGAGTCGTTGAAAAGGGCTTCGCTGGCCCCCAGGAGACGGGGCGAGGGATGATGTGGTGAGAAGTCCGTATGAGCGACGAGCGGGCACGGTTCCT
>CAZLFV010000021.1:0-9982 GCA_964558915.1 uncultured Eubacteriales bacterium
CCGAACTCAATTCCCAGATTATAAACACCGGCTTGATATAAGCGAGGAATGAGGTTATGAATGAATTCTAAATTATGCTTTACCCGATGAGGGGATTCTCCTATGAAGACAACGTCATGATCTTTAAACTTTTCAAGGACATAGTCCTCCGGGCTCTTCCAATGTTCTTTCAGGTATTGCCCTAACTCTTGCTTCTCCTCCGGAGAAATTTCCTTCATTTCTTTTTTCTGAGAAGTAAAACCCAAAACGAAAAGGAAGGATAATGATATGCACAACAGCTTACGCATCTTAAATGCTCCTTTGCTCAGGGCTCTTATATTTCAAACAGCATTACTTTTCCATCAGGCCACTATTAATATTGAAATACGTTTTGGCGTTCACGCAAGTTTCTGCAAGAGCAAGGCGTTAAAGAGCAGCTTATAAGCCACCTGGGTGGACGCCCGAAAAATCGGACTGAACCCGAACAGGACGACCTGTCCTTTGCCTTTCTTCATCCAGATCAGGTTGGTTTTATCCCCGAGGGCTTCCTGTTTCTCGCAATAGCCGCTCATAAGGATATCTTTCTCTGGAAATTTGCCGATGACTCGGCGGTCCATATCGAAGATGGGAACGGAGGTGGTGAACACAGGGTTCCCGTTGAAAATGACGCCGATCTCTCGGGGCAGGCCGAGCGTCAGAGGATGATCTTCAAGAAGCAGAGTCTTCATCAGGGCGCTCGGGCAATATAAGCCCAATTTCTTCAGGCTTTCTGAGATCTCCTGGACCGGCAACTGAAATTCTTCCTTTTCTTCTTTGCCCCACACGATCTCCAGTTTCCCGATGAATAAGGAGGTGGAACCACCCCAGGATATAATCGTTCCACCGCTGTCCAGAAAAGCCATGAGCTTCTCCATCCCTGTTTTGCCGATGCCCCTAGCATACTCGGGCGGATAATCGGCCAGAAAATATTCGTCCCTGGCCTTATATTTTCCCTCCATCAGAATGGATTTTTCCGCGTCGGGGAAAACAACGATATCAAAACTTTTGACAAAGTCAGTCTTTTCAAAATCCCCCGGCCGCACGACCGTAAACGGGATGTTGTAGGAGTCAAACACAAACCGCGTCCAGCCGGCGTCCATGTCGTGAAAATACGTTTCCACCAGGGCGATCCGCGGCAGCCTGAGTGGCGTGGTCTTGAGGTCCGGGGATTCAGTCAAGATCACGGGAGCCACGGTCAGCCCTTCAAGGATCGACCTTAATTTGGGGTCATGGCGGACGAGAAAGCTGCCCTTGGGGACATCTTCTCCGGATAGATTCTCTCTATTTATCAGCCGCTCCACTTTCAAACCCTGCTTGAGGGCCTGAAAAGCGGCCTTAAAGCTCTCGTTGTTGTTGACGTTGAGAATCGCCGCCCGGAAATCCGCCGGAATGTCTTTCCTGAGCGTTAAATCCTGGTTAACCTCTCCAAGAAGACCCTCCACTTCCTCCGAGCGGGTGTTAATTTCGAATGCCTTGATTCCACGGTGGAGCGGCAACGACCAGCTCGTGATGTCGTAGGGTTTGACCACCTCGCCACCAGGCGTGTAACGGCGCACCGGATATTCCTGTTTTTCCATGACCTCTTTGATGAACGGCCGGAACGGCTGGGCGAGGGGCACAACGAAATCCCCGGCCTGGAAATTCTTGCCTTCAAGTCCGGCCGCCTGGGAAAGCCGATAAACCTTGACGCCGTGCTCCCGGAGCAGGTTCACCAGGCCGACGAGTTCGCTGCGATCGCGTTGAGCCTGCGGCAGGATATAATAAAACGGCGGCTGGCTCGTTCCTCTTTTCACCTCTCGGCGGCAGAGGTCGTTCTGGAACTCGAGGATTTGCCGGCGGTAGAGCGAACCGGTTTTGAGCATCGACATGGTGGAAGCGATTTCGTACTCGACCATATCGGCCAGGCGCCACCAGCCGCCCGGCCAGGGAAGCGGCATGTTGATGCTCATTTTGTATTCCGAGAGCCCTTTTCCTTCAACGTTGAGCTCGTTCGACTCGACGAAGACCGGGGTGGCGTCCTTGACGCTGGCCATTTCGGTCAGCATGCCGATGACGTTTTTCCAGAGGCACGTTTCGGTCGAGCCGGGCCAGTAATCGTCAAAAATATAGCTGTGGCAGACGCCGGCCATCCCGGCTTCGGTCATGTCGGTGATCATGTGAGAGCCGAAGACTTTGGTCCAGTTCCAGAGGCCGGCGTCGACGTTCTCGGAGATGGGATCGTGCACGGGAGGAACGAAATATCTCGGACCGTTCGCCCACATCTGGTGCTTGTCGATCAAGACCTGGGGAAACCAGTCCAGGTTATAAATCCGCGCCACCGCTCGGGTGTCTTCCTGGCTCAGGGTGAGATAATCCCGGTTGTTATCGTGGCCGATATACTTATGATAGACACCGGGCATGGTGCTGCCCTCGTACTTGGTCCCCTTGTATTTCCGGTAATGGCCGACGACCATGTCCATGCCGTCCGGGTTGTGAGTGGGGATCATCATGTAAACGGTATCCTCCAGCCATTCGAGCTTCCGAGGATCTTGAGTGGTCACGAGTTCATAGGCGATCAGGGGGGCGGCCTGAGACGGCCCGACCTCATCCGAGTGCATGGACAGAGCGGCCAGCAAAAAGACCTTGCCCTCGCCAAACAAAGCGGCTCTCTCGGATTCCGCGAGGCCAGGTTGCAGGGCCAATTTGCGGTTAATCTCTTTCAGTCGGTCCAGACGATTGATATTTTCTTCGGAAGATATGAAGGCGATGGACATGGGTTTCCCCAGAGGCGATTTGCCGATCTCAATCAGCTTTAACCTGGGAGAGGCCGCATCCAGCTTCTGCAGGTAGCCGATGAGCTCCTCATAATCGAACAACATCCGGTCGGCGCCGAGTTTAAACCCGAAATGCTCCTCCGGCGTCAAAATCGGCTGGGAAGACTGAGCCGTCGCCGCCGGGAGCGACAAACACGCCAAGAGAAATAAAAAGAGAGCCAAAGTCATCAGCCTGGTAATCGACGAAAATTTCATTTTTCTCTCCTTATCTCGAATGAAACTCATTATATTTTCCGGAGGGAACGAAATCAACGGAAAGAAAGTCCTGATTCTCGAGCTTTGTAGCGTATTGACGCGGCCTCCGCCACTCTGATATTGTCATCCAGTAATGCTGAGGAGGGCCACATAAAAAACCAAGAATCTCTCACTAAGAAACGACGGCCGGCTCTGGCCGCTCTCTTGAGTTTGATAACTACAGGTCTGGGGCAAATTTATAATGGCGAGTTTCTGCGCGGGTTTATCTTGAACATCGTTCTTTGTCTGGCAGCTTTCTTGTATTCCCTCCGCCTTTATCTGGACGGCAGAACTGACGGGCTCTTCTTCGTGGTCCTCATGCTGGTATTTCTCTTCCTGAAGGTCTACTCCATCGGCCAAGCTTTTGTGAGATCGCGACAGTTGGGGTCAGCCTATACGTTACGGAAATATAACAAGCTCTACGTCTATGCAGTCTTCACCATTATTTTCCTCGTCCTTTTTATCGCGCCGGGTCAAATTGTTAAGCAGCATATCCTCATAGACACCTCGGGAACCCATCCGTTTCGATCCGCGAAAGCCAGAGAGCGGTACTTAAGATTGTATGACCGCGAAGCGCAGATCTGGCCCATCCCCTCGGATATCCAGATGGTCGACACGTCTTTCGGTCAGACATTTGTCCGTATAAGCGGCCCGGCTGGCGCCCCGCCGATGGTGTTGATTCATGGAGCCAACGCAACCTCGCTGATGTGGGCGCCGAACATTGAAGTTCTATCGGGTAACTACAGAACATATGCACCAGACAATATCTATGACTTGGGGAGAAGCGTCTTTACAAGAAAGATCAAAACTCCGGATGACTTCGTGAAATGGCTGGATGAACTCTTCAATGCTCTCAAGCTTGAAGGCCGGATCATTCTGATCGGCCAATCGTATGGGGGCTGGATCGTCGGCCAGTACCTCCTCCGCCACCCGGACCGGCTCGAAAAGGTCGTGCTGTTGGCACCGGCGACCACCGTTTTGCCCTTTAGGTTCGAGTTCCTGGAGCGTGGAGTCCTCGGCTCGCTGCCGTTTCGCTACTTCACCAGGAGCATGATGTTCTGGGTGCTCGATGATTTAGCGCGAAAAGACGAGGCGAGCCGCAGGCTCGTTGAAGACTTGGCCGAAAACATCTTTCTGGGCCAGCAATGCTTCAAGCCCAAGCAGCTCGTCAACCCGACTGTCTTGACAGATCAGGAGTTGCATAGCATCAAAGTGCCGGCGCTCTTTCTGATCGGTGAAAATGAAAAAATCTATTCGGCCCGGAAGGCCATCGAGCGCTTGAATCGGGTGGCGCCCCAGATAAAAGCCGAACTCATTCCAAACGCCGGCCACGGCTTGACCTTAACGCAAGCCGAGTTGGTGAACAGGAAAATTCTGGAGTTCCTCAGACAGCCGGGACAGTAGAATTCCTCCTCCGTTTGATCCCCGATCAATACCCCGTTCAATTTCTGGCCAGTAACGTTTTGCCGGCCGGAGCGTATAAATCAGTGAAAAGGAGAAATGCCATGAAAAAGCTCATCATCATTTTAGCCGCCCTCACCCTGACCTTGCTATTTTCTTTCAGCGCGGCGGCATCATCGCTCCAGGTGTCGGTCGTCCCTTCCGACGCGCTCTGGGTGCTCCATCTGGACATAGAAAAATACGCCTCATCCGAGCTCTATAAGCTACTCGCGGATAAGGAAGGCGCAGCCGGGATTAATCAAAAGGCCGGAGAACTCTTCGGAAAATTCAAGATCGAACCCTTCACGGACCTCAAGGGGATCACGATCTATGGACGAGGAAAAGGCGAGGAGGACGCGGTTGTAGCCGTGTCGGGGAATTTCGATAAACCCCATCTTTTGGGCCTGATCAAGGCCGAAGCCACCACGAAGGAGCTCCCCTACGGAAAATATACTCTCTACAACTGGGACAAATCTGATTTCGGAGTGTTCGCTACAGACTCTCTGATCCTTCTGGCCGAGCAGGAAGGCAGCATCAAGTTGGCGCTGGATGCCCTAGATGGAAAAATAGGAAATATCTCCTCGTCCCCGCTCATGGCCCAAATCAAAAAAGAATCGGCGGAGGCCATGGTTGTGGGAGCCGCATCGGACATCTCCTCCCTGGCAGGTGAAGATGAAAAATCGGCCCTTTTGGGAAAAATACGCGCAGCCTCTTGTTCCATCGCCGAAAAGGGAGACGCCTTCAATCTCAAGATCGACATCGGCGCAGATTCAGCCCAGACGGCGAAGGAAATGGAGCAGGCTATCCGGGGCCTGATTGCCATTGGCAACCTTCAGCTTGCAGAAACAACGGAAGTGAAGACGCTCCTCCAGAATATCAATCTTGCGCTCGACGGGGAAAAGGTCCGGATCGCTCTGTCTTATCCCATCGCCAAGCTGGCCGAAATGCTCAAAGGACTCGGGAGTCTTCCTCACGCCTCAATCGGAAAAGTTCTGCCCCATTCCCTTAACTGAGCAAACGCTTGTCGAGTATAAACCCCGGGGCACAGACCGAGTTCAGATATGGGCAAGAACTCAACCTCCGCCGATCTTCCTGACGAGGAGCTGGCTTCGCGGGCCGCAGCCGGCTCGCGGGCTGCATTCGAAGATCTCGTTAAAAAGTATGCGCCCCGGCTGTTTTATTTCCTCAAGCCAAAATCACAGACCGACCAGGACGTCGAAGATCTCGTCCAGGAAACTTTTGTGCGAGCCTTTCAGAACATCGCACGGTATGATTCGAGGTGGGAATTCTCCACTTGGATCTACACGATAGCGTTTAGGCTTGCTGTCAGCCGGCACCGCGCCCAAAAAACAAGAATGCCCCTGCTCGGTCCAGAAAATCTCGAGCGCCCGGACCCCGGCCCGCCTGAGATTATGATCGAGAACGAAGAAGCACAGAGATATGAAAATATCTGGAACCTTGCCATGACACTGAGCCCGGGGCAGTACGAGGTCCTCTGGCTGCGCTATGTAGAGGACATGACGGTCAAGGACATCGCCAGGGCCATGAAGAGAACCCAGGTCGGCATCCGCGCTCTCCTGCACCGGGCCCGCCTAAAACTCGGGGAAAAATTGCAAGCGCCGGCAGCATCCGTCGTCGGCCTGGCCGAAAAGGAGGAGACGAGCTATGCTTTGCTCAATCTATAAATGGAAAATTTCCCGGGCAATGGACTCCGGAAAACCGCTGTCCGGCCGGGCAGAGCGTCATCTCCGCCGCTGCACCGCCTGCCGCGAGTTCGCCTGGATCGGCACGGAGCTCGAACGGCGGCTGAGACAGGATGGGGCCGTTCTTCTCGGGAAAGACCGGGGTTGCCTCGGCGAAAAAGTCTTGTTATCTCTTGACCGCCGCGTTAAATTGCCGTCCGTCCCCAGGCGAATCTTAAGAAAACCCGTCTGGACAGCGGCGGGCATAGCAGCGATTGTATTAGCGGCGGTTGTCTTGGCCCGCCACGTCTGGTTTGTGACCCCGCACACTGAAAAAATGCCATCGCTCGTGTCGCTACTAAAATACGATGTTCCTGGCGTCTACCTCAAAAAAGCGGCGGAAAAAGCCGAGTCTCCTTACCAACAGGAAATCCGGAAATTGAAGAAGGCCCTGGGAGCCGCGGCGAACGTCATTGAGGCGAGCTTCAATATCGGCCTTGGGGAAAAATCAAAATAGCCCCTGCCTTAGCCTTATAGGAAACTTTTTCCAAAAACCGGCGTATAATTTATCATATAACACATCGCACTTAAGGAAAGGATCTAATTCATTAAGGCCCCGAGTGGTGTCCGATAAATCGCTCATGAGGTCTTTTGAGTTCACCCAGATCATCGTCATCGAATTCGGACCGCCCAGGAGCCGACAAGGGGGAATGATCCTTTGATCAACCGGAAAGAAAGAATAGCTCAGTTTGCCCGCCTCACGATATTCGCGTCCCTTATCTTTCTTGCCGGATGCTCCAGGAGCAAGCAGGCGAGACAGTTCTCGGGTTTCTTTCTCGCGAATGATAGCGGCGTTTCCCACGGCGGATTCGAATGGGCGGGAGAGTATACGGCAACCCTCCAGGTCTCCGGGGATGATGGGCACTTAGCCCTCACCCTTTCTGCCGGACTGGGCGATCCCCTGACAAAGCATCAATTTAACGTCTCAGAATTCGCTGAGGCGGCCGGAAACCTAAGTTTTAAAATTGAAGGCAGACAGGCCCTTTTCGTGGCCGACGAGGACGATACAATCTGGAACGGTCGGTTCAACGGTTATTATTCGGCTAACAATTCGGACGATCTTTCGGAGCAAATGGGTGCTCTTTCCATCGAGATCTTTTCCGGTTTTCGGCCACATTATTATGTTGAACTCCGGCTCAAGCCGTTTTTTTAAAATTTGTACTTTAAATGAGTACTGTTGTACTCAAAATAAGTACAACCCTATTTTTCCTCAAAATTTAGGTTACCTGATTCTATTTTTTGACGCGCCGGGGATTTCACCGCCGCATGCCGAGGTTGATTTTGCCTTAATTTGGTCCAGACCTGAATTGAAAAAATTGATTACAGGATAGGACGTGCCCGTTTATTCCGTTCCATTTATTCTCCGTTGACAATAAAGGAATCAGGCGCTATTATTGCTGTCAGGTTTAACAAGAAAGGACGGATCCATGAGAAAACTAACTTTCACGGTTCTGTGCTTTTGCCTCTCGCTTTTCTCCGGCTGTCAAAAGACAACCCCGGCCGTCGATATCGAAGCCGAAAAAGGGCAAATCCAATCTGTCTTGTCGAATTACGTGGCCAGCGTGGAAAACGAGGATTTGGACCTTTACGCCAAGTGCCTCGCCCACGACGCCGACATGGTCAACTTCGGCTCTATGGGGGAACCAATCGTTGGCTGGGAAGCGCTCCAGAAAGTCATGGAGGACCAGAACGCGGCACTTGCTGAAACGAAAATCACCGTCGCGGGTACAAAGATTTACGTTTCCGAGGATGGGAAACTGGCCTGGGCCACATGCCTCTGGGACTTTGGGGCTAAAATGGCAGAAAGCCCCGTCTTGCTTCCGGTAAGATGCACCTGGGTGCTTGAAAAAAGAGAGGGCCGTTGGGTGATCATTCACTTCCATAAATCCATGGCCATGAAATAACCACGTTTGGGGAGGGTCCCCAACTTTTCTATTTTTTCATTTACAGCTTTTGACATTAGCAATAACAATTGATACTTATAAGCCGCGAGAATGTTTGAATAAGGAGGTTGTCCATGACTAAAAAAGCGCTTTTCACATTTTTACTCTTCTTTGTGCTGTTATCATGGGGATCCATTGCGATTGCCCAGGACATGCCGAAAATCCCGTTCGAGAAGTACATCCTCAAGAACGGCCTGCAGGTGATCCTGCATGAGGATCACACGGTTCCCGTAGTCGCCGTGAATATCTGGTACCACGTCGGCTCGAAAAATGAAAAGGTCGGACGGACCGGGTTTGCCCATCTCTTCGAACACATGATGTTCCAGGGGTCCGAGCACCAGCCGAACGAGTATTTTGCGCCCCTCGAGAAGATCGGCGGGCAGATCAACGGTACGACTTCGGAGGACCGGACCAATTACTTTGAAAACGTCCCGAGTAACTACCTCGAGCTGGCCCTCTGGATGGAGTCGGACCGGATGGGCTTTCTCCTCCCCGCCATGACCCAGCAAAAGCTCGACAACCAGCGGGATGTGGTGAAAAACGAACATCGGTTGTTTGTTGAAAACGAACCCTACGGCAAGGTCTTTGAGCTGATGCCCGAGCTCCTTTATCCAGCCGGCCATCCCTATTCGTGGTCGGTCATTGGGAGCCAGGAGGATTTGACCCGGGCTTCCAAGCAGGATGTGGAGGAGTTCTTCAAAGCCTACTACACACCCAACAACGCCAGCCTCTGCATCGCCGGGGATTTCGACCCCAAAACCGCCAGGGCTCTCGTAGAGAAGTACTTTGCCAACATTCCGTCCGGGCCAGCGGTAAACCGATTTGAAACCTGGATCCCCCGGCTCGCCGGAGAAAAGCGGATGGTGGCCGAAGACCGTGTTTCCCTGCCGCGCCTCTATTTGGCTTGGCACGCGCCCTCCTTCTATGCTCCAGGTGATGCCGAACTAGACCTTTTGGCAAACATCCTGAGCCGGGGGAAGACCTCGCGGCTCTACAAAACTCTCGTCTATGAAAAACAGATCGCTCAGGATGTCAGCGCCTACCAATCCTCCCGCGAAATCGGCAGCAACTTCCAGATCGAAGTGACGGCCAAGGCAGGGCACACCCTGGAAGAGATCGAAAAGGCAGTTGATCAGGAACTTGAGGCCGTCAAGGCCACGGGAGTCCAGGAAGCGGAACTCGTTCAGGCGAAAAACAATTGGGAGGCCAACTTCGTGAGACGGCTGGAGAGTGTCGGAGGCTTTGGCGGCAAGGCCGACCAATTAAACGGCTATAACATCATGTTGGGGAATCCCGACCGATTCCAGTGGGATCTCGACCGGTATCTTAAGGCCACAACCGAAGGCGTCCGGAAGGCGGCCTCCGATTGTTTAGATAAGAACCGCGTTGTCCTCTACGTGGTTCCTCAAGGCGAACTGAAGGCCGATTCCGTCCAGGTGGAGCGGTCTTCCGAACCCAAACCGGCGGCCGAACCCTCTTTTGCGCCTCCCAAGGTCCAGAAAGGAAAGCTCTCCAATGGTCTGGAAGTCTACGTGGTGGAAGAGCATAAACTCCCGCTTGTCGAGGTTGAGATGGTGATTAAGTCAGGATGGGCGGCCGACCCAAAAGAGAGGCCCGGTGCAGCCAGCCTGACCTCCGAGCTTTTGGACGAAGGGACGGCGTCCCGCAGCGCCCTCAAGATTTCCGAGGAGATGAAGGCGTTGGGCGCCACTTTGGGGACAGGCAGTTTCTTCGATGCCAGTTTTGTCGGTGTGAACATTCTCAAAAAGCATCTCGACAAGGGCCTGGAGAT
>CAZLFV010000021.1:10082-24417 GCA_964558915.1 uncultured Eubacteriales bacterium
GCCATCGTTGTCGCTGGCGACATTACGTTGAAGGAAATGCTGCCCAAGTTTGAAGCCCTCTTCAAGGGGTGGAAGCCGAAGGCCGTGCCCGAAATGGCCATCCCACCCGCAAGAATGCCCTCGGCGACGAAGGTCTATCTCGTTGACAAGCCAGGGGCGGCCCAGTCCGTGGTGGTGACCGGCAACTTGGGCTTTGAAAGGAAATCGCCCGATTACTACGCAGCCGAGGTTTTGAACAATGCCCTCGGCGGACAGTTCATGAGCCGGATCAACCTCAATCTCCGCGAGGACAAGGGATACACTTATGGCGCTGGCTCACTTTTCTTCACGGCGCGTGCGGCAGGGCCTTTTGTGGTTTACGCACCCGTTCATACGCAATACACAAAGGAAACGGTAGCAGAGGTCGAAAAGGAGCTCAGAGGTATCTGCGGTGAGAGGCCACTGAGCCCCGATGAGCTTCAGAACAGCAAAAATAACCTGGTCAAAGGGTATTCCCAGAACTTTGAATCGTGTGAGCGGATCGCCGGACAGGTTTTGGAGCAGGTCATGTACGGCCTTCCCGATGACGACTTGCAGCGTTATGTTCCTGCCATCTCCGCTGTGCAAAGCGGCGCGACGACCAATGCGGCCAAGAAATACATACATCCAAATGCCCTTATCTATGTTATCGTCGGAGACATAGCCAAGATCGAACCCGGACTCAGGGAGCTCCGCCTCGGAGAGATCGGTTATCTCGACTCCGAAGGAAATCCGATTTCCCGGTAAAAAAAGAAAAAAGGGGACGGTTCTATTTATTTAACCCCAGGCTGAGGAAAAAAAGAGAACCGTCCCCTTTATTTTTCCATGCGCGGCCGCCCGCGAGACCGACGCCTATTCGGCAATCCGTATGTTTGCTCCATTTTTCTGACAAATGCTTCACTTCCGATGTATAGGCTGTTTCTTATCTCTTCTGCATAGTTAATGGCGTTGTCGCTAACGAATTCCCGGTAGAGTCTCCGTCGGAATTCTTCGTTATCTGAAAGCGCCAAATAGAGGGGATCCGGTATGATGAGAGGATTTTCGTTTCCAATCACGTAATAGCGGTAAGAGCTGAAAGGATAGTCTTCAGCCTTGGCGACGATTCCTTTTCTCACGGGATTCAATTCTATATATTTTCCGCATTGAAGCAGATAAGAATCATGATCAATGATATTGCTCTTGAATCTGCCTTGAAAAAGATGACCGACGTATCCGTATTTTTTTCTAAAGTGGAAGAAAAAAGACAGATTGACTTTCTTCATGAAGTCCGAAAGAGCTCCTGCCCTTCGGGACAGGAGCATAAGATGAAGGTGGTTATCCATTATGCAATAATGGTAAATGTCCACTTCGTGATCGGTCTTATAATCCAATAAAAGCTTCAGATAGTGCCGCTTATCATGTTCTTCTGGAAATATGGTGTTTTTGTTATTCCCTCTGACCATAATATGAAGAGGAAATTCCTCGGGTATGATCCTCTTGACTCTAGGCATGATTGATATAATCAGAAGACGAAGCAAGGATGTCAGGTTTTCTCAGAAAAAGGGAAAAAATAGGGACGGTTCTATTTTTTTTCTTCAGGCTGGGACTGAATAAATAGAACCGGTCCCATTTTTTTGTCCCATTTTTTTGAACCGTCCCCTTTACGGATAGGGAGATCACATCCCCGGCTTGCGGCCGGCTGTGATGTCTTTGACCGTCTCGGCGATCCGGCGCGACCGTGTTTCCGGCTTCTTAGCGCTGAGAATCCACCAGGCCCAGAGTTTCTTTTGGGACGGCGGAAGCCGCTCGAATTTTTCTTTCGCGACCGGGTTTGTGGCCAGGGCTTGGCTCAGGTCCTCCGGAATCTCATCGGTCCGCCCGATCCTATCGATATCGCTCAGCTTGTCCCATGAGCCGTTGCGTTTGGCCGCCTCGATCTTCGCCATCCCCGGAGTTGCCATCCTGCCTTCGGCGATCAATTTTCTTATCCGCTCCTTGTTGGCCGCCGACCAGATACTGTCCACGTTCCGCGGAGTCCATTTCTGCATGTACCGTTCGTCATCGAGCCGGCTTATGACCGAATCGATCCAGCCGTAACAAAGGGCTTCCTCGAGCGCCTCCTCATGGGTCACGGACGTCTTGCCCGACCCCCTCTTGTAATAGACAAGCCAGATTTCCTTCTCCCGGGCGTGGTTGCGCCCCAGCCAGGCCCGCCAGGCGGCCGCGCTCTTAAAAAGCCTTTTCTTCACGCAACACATCCTAATTGACGCCGCTCATGCTGTCAACGCATGCGGCTATTGTATTCGCGAAGAAATTCATCAGGAGGCACTATTTTGATATTCCGGAACCGGCCCAGCTCCAATAAATGCTTATCTCCGGTGATTATATAATCTGACCCGGCTTCGACCGCGCAGGCCAAGATCCTATTATCCTGGGGATCTTCCGCAATCGACTGAATTTCTTCTTTGGGGTCAACAATCTCGCAGACAACTGTGAGTTCTTTTTCGATGGAATACAGAACCCGGGCCGGGTAGCGAAACTTTTTTCCTCCGAGAACCGCCCGGGTCTCATCCAAAATATCGCCGGACAGAGCAAGCCGTATTTTGCCTTCGACCGCAAGCGCTAGGATCTCCCTGGGTTTTCCGCCGAAAACGACCGCCGATATCAGAACGTTGGAATCAAGGACAACCCTAAGAAGCGCGGCCCGCTTTTTTCGAGCGAAATTTCTTGATCTCACGGCCTATGTCCGCCTCTCTTAATCCCAACTTCGAAGCCCAGCGCCCGCCGAAAGCAAAGATCTCCTCCCATTTCTTTTTCTGCTCGAGATAAAGGCGGGCGGCTTCTCGAACAAGCTCCGACCTGGTGCGTGATTCATCCTTGGCCGCTTTATCAATCTGCTCCAGCAGGTCCTTTTGGAATGATATGTTGACGGTGCTCGTAGCCATCGATTTCTCCTTCATTTGCAGCCCTCACGATAATTATATACAAAGTTTGTATAAAATCAAGCTTCGCGGCCTTCATCCCTGCCTCTTATTAAAGAAACGCTCGAGAATAATGCTTTGGCTCAGTGAAGGGAGACTGAACAGAAAAAAAATAGGGCCGTCCCGCTATTCGTTCTTATATTTCAGGTTGCCCAGCCGCGTCCGGGCATCCACAACCTGGGGGAGGCCAGGGTCGGCATCCTTCCAGAGGTCAATAAACTTACGGTATTGTTCGATAGCTTTCTATTTCAAGCCCTTCTGTTCATAAATCTTAGCCAGCCTGTAGTGAACCTCGGGATGGACGAGAAAGAGCGCCGGGCGTGCCGGGTCAAAAGTGACGAGCTTCTCATATTCCGCGATCGCCCGGTCGACGTCGCCTTTCTTCAGGCAAGCCCTGGCCGCGACGTCCTTATAAAAAGGCGTATTATACATTGCTAGGAAAATGACATCGTCCATCCCGGGCGCGCCGGGCAAACCCGCCTTTGCAAAAAGCTGAATAGCTTTGTCAGCAGAGCCTTCGGCTAATAGGATCTCAGCTTGAAGGAGATTAGCCACGAAAGTCAGCCACTCTCTTCGAGCGTGAATTACGTCAGGCAAAAGGGACGTCATCTCCGCCGCTCGCGTTCTGGCTGAACTCATCTTGCCCTCTCCGAGCTCCACAAAACCCAGAATTCCGAGATAGCCGGTCCTGTAATAAGCTTCCCTGTCGGGGCGAGAATTCAAACCGATATCGTGCCAGTCTTTCGCGAATTTTCTGGCGAGATCAAATTCGCCCTTATATAGATTTAGAAATCCCTTGCTCACATTGAGAGCTGCAATACTCGCGTTGTCCCCGACTGAGCCCAGCATTTCTTCTGCATCTTTCAGCGTGTTCAAACCCTTATCAAGACTCCCCAGCCAGCACTGATAAAATCCCTTAAACGCGGCTCCAGCCCCCTTGAGTCCTGCGTTGGGGGCCTCGGCGATGAATTTTTCCAGCCAGGCCATGGCCTCAGCCGGGTTCTCCTTCAAAGCGGAGATATAGGCAATACAATAATTGGAAGTGAGAAAGTCCGGTTTTACAGCCAGGGCTTCCTTGTACTTGGCAATGGCCTCGTCCAACCTGCCCATGAAGAAATAGGCCTCACCCAATGAATCAAGCGGGTTGGCATCCTTCGGATTCATCGAAGCATATTTCTGGAAATGTTCGACGGCTTTATCGAAATTCCTGAGATCGAGATAGATATAGCCAAGCTCATTATGAGCATTTCCAAAATCAGGGTCGAGCTCGAGGACTTTGTTCTGGTCTTCGATAGCCATTTCAAATCTATTAGTTTGGCGGCAGAAAACGCCACGCCAATAATGAACAAGTTTTTCCTTGGGGTATTTCTGGATGATTTCTTGAAAAATGCGATCTCTAACTTCCTGGTTACGTTCCTTTACCCATACATAAAGTGCTTCGATATAGAGCCTTTCTCTTTCTGTGACCTTGTGAGCCAAGGCTTTCGCTTTTTCAAGCGGTTCAATGCACGCCTGAATATCACCCAAGGCCATATTTGTGGCGGCGAGAAGGAAATACGCCATGGCGAAATCGGGGTCCAGAGTGACGGCTTTTTCGAGCGATTTTCTGGCATCCTCATAATATAATTTATGGAACTCATCTCGTCCCTTCAGATAATACTTATAGGCTTCCATCGAGCCGGTCGTCGCCTCTACGACCTGGACCTCTGCGGGTTCGACCTTCTCCCTGGCCGGGCTGATACCCGAGGAAATTTCCCGGCTCAGCTCGTCGATCTGGGTCCTCAGGATGCTGTCCGGCCCTTCGCCGCGCGAGCTTGCGCTCTTGAGCATTTTTCTGGTTTCGACATCCAGGACCTTGACGTCCGTGGCGAACATATCTCCGGCCTTGACGAAGCTTCCCAGGACAATGGCCTCTATTCCTTCCTTGCGGCAGAGCCGGAAGCCCGATTCGCGGTCTATGGTTTCCGCGTCCTTTTGGCCCATCTGCGCAAGGAGATCCGCCATTCTCTCCCAGGTTACCACATACAGCCCGCCCCTCTGTTCGAGGCTTGTGATGAGGAGGCTGGGGATGGCCTTTCTGAGATAGTCGTAGGCCTTGTCGCCGGTCTGGTTTTCGAAGCTAATGACCGCGATCGAGTTTTTGATTTTGGGGGAAGGCGCGGCTTCCCGCCGGGGAAGAAATTTCCAGATGAGCACACCGACGATGACAATTGCGATCACGATGGCCGCCGGGATCACGAGGCTTTTCGGTTCAAACTGAACGGTGATCTGCCTGGAAGTGACCGTTTTCCGCTCGGGGACGACGCGCTCGGTCGTGGGAATCCCTCTTTCGATTTTATCCAGCTCGGCCTCAATTTCAGCCGCGGTCTGGTATCTTGTCGCCTTGTCTTTTTCCAGACATTTAAGGATGAGGCGGTTGAGGTCGTCAGGAATATGAGGATTAAGTGACTTCGGTTCTTTGGGAATTTCTGTCTTGTGCTTGATGGCCACGCTCAGGGCCGTCTCACCTTCAAAGGGCACTCGCCCCGTAGCCATTTCATAGAGGATGATACCGAGTGAGTAGATATCGGACCTCTGGTCAACGTCCTTCGCCTCGGTCTGCTCGGGCGACATGTACTCGGGCGTGCCGATCATCATCCCTGCGCCGGTGATGCCTTTTTCCCGGATCGACCGAGCGATGCCGAAATCCATAATCTTGGCGTTCCCGCCCTTGTCGATCATGATGTTCTGCGGCTTGAGGTCCCGATGGACGACGCCCAGGCTGTGCGCTTCGGCCAATCCCTGGCAGACTTGTTTCCCGATACTCAGCACGGTCCCGACTGTGAGCCCTGTGGACATGCGGATAATGGTCTTGAGGTCTTCGCCGGAGACGTATTCCATGGTGATGAAGTGAGCCCCCTCGGATTCCCCGATGTCAAACATTCCGCACACATTCTTGTGCCTGATTTTCCGGGCCAGCTTGAGCTCATTCGAAAAGCGGTCGATGGTTTCCCGGTCCGAGGCGACCTCGGGCTTGATGAGCTTGAGGGCGATTTTGTCCTTGATCTTGGTGTCAAAAACTTTATAAACCCGGCCCATTCCGCCCTTTCCCAGCTCCTCGATGATCTGGTAACGGCCAGCAAAGACCGTCCCCATGGAGAGCTCCCTCAGGGGGGCTTGAAGAGTCTCGGTCGCAGAAACAGAAGGGGGGCGGGAAGCGGTAATCGGACGGGAGGCAGTGATCGGTGCACCGCACTCTCCGCAGAACTTCTGAGTTTCGGGATTTTCAAAATGACACTGCGGGCACTTGATGGCCATGGCTTTTGCTTAGGAGCTTGCGAGAAGGATACTCATAATGGAAAAAATAGTCAACGAAAATGGAGGTCCTAAACCTCTTTCACTCCCCAGGAATCCCGGATTTCTTTCCAGGCGTAAGTCTTCGGCCTGATGAACGGCCGTCCGACCTGTTCAGGAGCTTCTCCTCTGACTTCGATCTCATCCAGCCGGGAAGGCACCAGACCGGCTTTGTTCGCCCAAAAGAAAGTCGGAATTTCTTCCGGTTTAAAGCCCATGCAGCTCGCCGCGATCATATCCGTTGCCAGGGGATTAGTGCCAGCGATAATCAAGCCCATCTTCACAAGGGTCCCGCCGGTGGGGCCATTTCCTTCCATGGCTGTAGAGGCGTCGATGACAACAAGGCCGAGCTTGTTGGCCCGAACCATATCCACAATCGCCACGGCGGTTCCCGACGGCTCCACTTCGGAAGCGCGGTCATGCATCAACCACCGGACAGTGTTATAAACGGTTCCCGGGTATAAGCCGATCAGATTCTTCATTCCCAATGTCACTTGGGCAAGCATATGAGTCTTCATCATCGGAACCGAACAAAGGAGATCGATTTCAGTGAGCGAGCGATGGAGAGTTAACTCCTTAAAAGCAAAACCATCGGGAACCTTGACCTCAACCAAATCCCCCGTATGGAGATTGATCAACGGAACTCCCAAAGACGAAGCCAGCTCGGTATAGCCGAGGCTGTCGAAAGTCGTCTTCTGGATGGCGTCCAGAGTCTCTCGCTTTGTTGTCCGGAAGACCTCGTCGCCACGAACATTGAAGGGCGCTGCGGCCGCCGTGCCTTCACCGATCAGGACGTCCTTGCCAGCATTTTTCATCAGTTTCGCGAGCGTCTTGATGACTTCGGGCTTCGTTGTGGCTTCGCGGATTGGAGCGACAAGGTTCGGCTTGAGCATGATTTTCTCGCTATTCCGAGTAATCTTTCTGATCCCTCCAAGGAGGTCGATGGCTTCCTCTACGGCCATCCCGATGTTGTCATCCTTGATTTTGACGATGCTGACGATCGGCTTTCCCTTTGCGGGCGCACATCTCATTGTGGTGAAAACGGATGAGCCGGCCGCAAAACCGACCGCGGCTGTTTTTAGGCTTGTCTCCAGGAATTGCCTTCGAGTCAGAAGAAGCGACTGCCCGCGTTTTTTCTTTTGATGATTCATGACTCCCTCCCTTGTCCGGATTTTATCGACCACGATAGGTTTTCTCTATCATAGCTAATGGATCAAGTCAAAATGATTTATCTCCCCTCCCCATCTCGACAAGACGGGAAACTATGCTTTCTGTCTGTATCTCAATAAAGCTCTTCCTATTGTTGGAGGAAGAGAGACGAAGAATTCAGGAGGAATTCTCGCTTACGGTCACCGTGTAGCGCTTTTCGGTGCTGATATATGCTCTAATGCGCTCGAGGACATCGCCGGCCCATCTTCCCTCGGCGACCGCCCGCTCGAGCGCCGGCGGGTCGAGCGTCGAGACCTCGTCCCAGACTCCGGCCGCTCTGAGCTCCTGCTCCAGCGCCTCGCGCTCCGCGCTCCCCTTGGCCGGGGAAACAACCCGTTCTTTGCCCGTCACCCGGAGCCGCGCCTCCGTCCCCGCGATAACCTGGACGCCTTCCTTCTCGGCGAACTTGATGGCCGCGTTTCTGATCTCCTCGTGCTCCACATCAATGTCCTTCGCCTCCGCCTCGAGCCCCCGCTTCGTCCGCCACCGCTCGGCATAGGCGTCCACGATCGCGACTCCCGGTTCGTCTTTCCAGCGGTCTTTCGGCAATGCCTCGACCTTCACCAGGTGCTTCTTCACCGGGCACAAATCCCAGTACGGGCACCAATTGCACAACGCCGACTCATGCGGCGCGAATTCCCGTTCGGCCTCAATCCTGTCGATGAGCCCGGCGATTTCCCTTCTCAGCTCCTCGAGGGCCTCGGGGGTCCTCCGCGACCTCATCTCCACATCAAAAGCGACCATGTGCCAGACAAGCCGGACTTCCTTGGCTTCGGGCCAGAGCCTCTGGACCCCGATCTGGTAGAGGCCGAGCTGCCGGTCCCGGTCGAGGTCGGCCTGTTCCGGAAGGCTGGAGCTGGTTTTATAATCGTGGACCTCGAAGGCGCCGTCCGGGGCCAGCATGAGCCGGTCGATGATCCCCTTGCAGTTGTAGCGCCCCTCCCCATCCAGCGGAAACCGGATGGACCGCTCGAGCCCGAGCACCCGCCCCTCGTCGAACGGATAGTGCCGCTTATAATAGTCCTCGATGAAGCGCCTCCCCAGCAGCCGATAGTCTTCGGCGGTGCGCTCGGTCCTCACAATCTTCACCTCGGGATGCCATTTCTCGGCCCACTGCTTCTCGTAAAAGGCCAACAACTCGTCGAGCGGGACGATCCGGAACGCGCGCTCGCGATAGAGCCACTCCATGGCATTGTGGAACCGCTGGCCCAAAAACGCCTCGACGCCCTCCTCCAAGCGCTTGATCCGGTCAACATAGACAAACTTATACTGAAGCGCGCATTCCTCGAACGTGCCAATCTGGGAGATTGAATATTCGGCCATTTACTTCAGCCTCTTCTTGGCATCCACGAGAACCGGCAGGTCTGGATCCGCATCTTTCCAGATTTCGAGAAACCGGCTGAAATACTTTCTGGCCTCCTCGTCCTGTCCCTTTTGCTGATAGAGCTTCCCCAACTCGTAGTGGGCCAGAACCCACGATTCCTGCGGCTCATAGCCCAGAGGGTCGGATTTGAGGAATTCCTGGTACTTCTCGATGGCCTTGTCCCAGTCGCCTTTTTTAAGATAGGCATAGGCAAGGTTCTCTTCGACAGCACTTCTCCCGAGCTGGGCGGCCATGAGAAATGAATTGACGGCATTATCATATTTTTTTTCCGCCAGCTCGACCTCACCCTTGAGCAGATGGAAAGCGGCCTGGTCAGTCTGGTTGCTTCGGATCACTCCGGACACGGCCAGGAGATCCCCGAGCCGCCCTTCGATTACTTTAACTTGAAGCGCAGCCTCTTTGATCCTGCCCGCTCTCGCATAAGCTGTTCCCACGAGGCTTAAAAAGAAGGGGTCGATTTTGATGTCTTTCTGAATCCGGGCGACAGCAGCCATCTCTCTTTCAAACCCCTCTCTACTGCCTTTTTGCCTGGATATCGCGGCCAAGTACAGGTGATCACGCAGCTCGCTGAGCCCGGCCTTGAGCGTTTTATTGAGTATGACGGCCTCCTCAAAGTACTTCTGAGCTGAAGAATATTTTCCCCGATACATGTCCAGCAATCCCAGCGAGCGAAAGCCCTTGGCTTTTTTTGCCGAGTCGTCAAGTTGAGCCATTTTCTCGAAAACCTGGACCGCTTCCTGAATTTTGCCTATCTTGACAAGAAGAAACCCGTATTCATTGTTAACATACACACCCGTGAGCGATGTCGGGTCCAAATCAAAAGCCTTGTGATAGTTTTCCAGGGCCTCAGCATCCTTTCCAAGAGAGCTGTAGCAAGTCGCGATATTTATGTAGGGGGCGGCTGAGGGGCCGTCGATGCTTAGGAACTTGCAAAAAGCGTCTATGCCCAGCTCAAAACGATCGGTCGCCAGATAAGCATAGCCAAGACGAAACCAAATCGCGCTGTCGTCAGGATACTGGACTAGATAGGCCTTGTAGTTCTCAATCCCCTGCTCGCGATTGCCCCTCCAATCCTCGGCCAAACCGCGGATGAGGAGCTGCTCCCGTGTCGTCAAGCGGTCGAGGAGGCTGAGGGCTTTTTGAAAATGTTCTTCGCCCTTAACCCGGTTGCCGGCGATGTAATATTTCATCCCGAGTTCGGCGTGGGCCATGGCGAAATCCGGGTCGAGTTCAATGGCCTGCTCGAGAAGCTTGAACACTGTGTCGCCCGAAGCGAGTCTGCCCCCCGTGTAATATTTGAGGGCCTCAAGGGAGGAGGTCGTTGCTCTTGGCAGGGGAAGCTTCTGCCTGGAAATCCGGCCCAAGGATTCTCCTAGACCGCGCCGCACCTTCCGGGCCAGATCATCCAGGGCGCCGAGCACCGCGTCCTTTCCCTTCGCCTGCGCAGCATACGAAAACACCGCCGCCTGCGTATTCGGGTCCACGATCCGGCCCGTCAGCACGTATTCCTCGCCGATCTTGCTGATCTGGCAGGCCAGCAGACCTTTAATGCCTTCCCGCAAGGCGACTTCCCGCCCGATGCTCTCGTCCACTTTCTTGACATCCTCCCGGCGCATCCGCTTAAGCGTCTCCTGGACCCGGCTGCGCGGGAAGACATTGACGTATTGAGATTGCTGGATGCCGACGGACAAAGCCGTTTCGAGGGAGCCGTCAAAGACCTGGTCGCCGGTCTTGTTTTCAAAATCAGTGATGAGAATCCAGTCGCGCTCCTGGAAAGCCAGGGCCCTGGCGGCGGATTTGAAGAAAACCGTTTTGGCCAGCCACGAAGCGGCCAGCACGACGATCAGGATTATCGCGGCGGCAACCGCAATTCGCACCTGCCTGAAGAACTTCTTGCCTGCCCACGACACCGGCAGGTTCGCCTGCACCTTGCGGATATCGCTGACCACATCATGAAACGACGCATAGCGCTGGGCGGCATCTTTGGCCAGCATCCCGTTAATGATCTGTTGAAGCGGCGCCGGAATATCCTTATTGAAATCGGCGATCGGCCTGGGGCCTTCGTTCAAAATCGCGCTGACCGTCGTGAACCCCGTCTCTCTTTTAAAAGGATGGACGCCGGTGAGCATCTCGTAAAGAACGACGCCAAAGGAAAAGATGTCCGTTTTCTGGTCGAGCGGCTTTCCCTGCAGTTGCTCGGGCGACATGTAGGCCGGCGTTCCGGGGGCGGCGCCCGCCTCAGTGAGCGTTGTCAATAGCTCGCCCGGCGCTCCCGCTCCTTCCACACCGGCGATCGGCTTGGCCAGGCCGAAGTCCATGACTTTGGTGTGCCCCTTTTCCATCAGCATCAGATTCGCCGGCTTGATATCGCGGTGGACAAGGCCCTTATCGTGCGCCGCCTGCAGAGCCTCTCCCGCTTCGCTGGCGACCTGGAGGGTTTGTTGAAGCGGGAGCGGTCCGCGGGCGATGCGGTCGCGAAGCGTCTGGCCTTCGATATATTCCATCACGAAAAAGAGCCGGTCTTCCGCCTCTCCGACTTCGTGGACGGAGCAGATATAAGGATGGTCAAGCGCGGCAGCGGCTTTCGCTTCGCGGATGAACCGCTGGCGGGCTTCAGGATTCTTGTAGGTTTCCTCGGGCAGGATCTTAAGGGCCACTTTCCGGCCAAGGGCTGTATCCTCCGCCAAATAGACCTCGCCCATCCCGCCCCGGCCGAGCTCTCCAAGAATTTTATATTTTTCCCCGAAAACCTCTCCTGGGGACAGGGTCTTGGCGCGGGCCGGGATGGTTATAGTCCGGAGGACGTCGGCTTTTGCAGGCGGCCCCAGCCGGCTCCCGCAATCGGCACAATACCGGGAAGTCTCGGGGTTTTCAGTTTGACATTGAGGGCATTTCATTGGCTGCCCTTTATTTTTAAAGAATAGCTGTTTGTCTTTCGATAGTCAAAAGGAAAATGGGGACGGTTCTATTTTTCGCCCGTCCCCAGATTACTCAAAAACGCAGGCCAAGAAAAATAGAACCGTCCCCATTTTTTTTCTTTTTTTTAGTCGGGATAAAGGTCGTTCCACCATTCGGGCTGGCCCTTGAGCCAGCGGTCGAACCAGGCCAGAATGGTTTTCGTCCAGACGATTCTCTTGTTGTAGGTCATGATGTGGTGATCCTGGTCGGCAACCTGGACATATTCCACCTCGCGCCCCAGAATCTTGAGAGCCGTGTAGAGTTGGGTGCTCTCTCCTGAGGGCACGTTGGTGTCTTGCGCTCCGTGGAGTAGCAGGAGCGGCGTTGTGATCTTATCGGCAGCGAAGAGAGGGCTGCGGTCCACATAGATATCTTTTCTGTTCCACGGGTAGCTTCCGGCCGTGGCCACCGCGCTATAATCATATCCCCAGAAGCCTTCGCCCCAGTAGCTGGAGATGGAACTGATTCCCGCGTGGGCGACGGCCGCGGCGAACATGTCCGTCTTCGTCTGGAGAAGCATGGTCATGAACCCGCCGAAAGAGGCGCCCATGCAACCCACTCTCTTGGGGTCGACAAACGGGTGGGCGGCCAAGAACTTTTTCACTCCGAGGATGATCTCATCAGCCGTGATCCGTCCCCAGTCGTTGACGTGAAGGGCCGAGAAGGCCTGCCCATATCCCGTGGCTCCGCTGGGCTGGAGCACGTAGACGATGTATCCCATGGCGGCATAAAGTTCTTTTGGATATCTCCCCCCGAAGCTTCGGTCCACGGGCGTTGTGCCTCCATAATAATAAACAATGGAGGGGTATTTGCGGCCGGGATCAAAGTCCGGAGGATAATACACGTGTCCATCAATTTCCACTCCCCTTTTATTGGTGAACGTCCAGCTCTTGACGTCCCCGAACTTCACTCGGGAAAAATCTTCCTTCCCGGGGTCGAGGAGCACGCGGTGCGCTCCGGTTTCCAGGTCGATGGCGTATGCCTTGGGCGGAACGTTTGCGCCCGAACCGGTGTAAACGGCCAGCGGAGCCTTCTCGGCCAGGTCGAATCCGCCCAAGACTTCGACACCGGTCTCAATCAGAGTGAACGCTTTTTTATCCAGATCATAACGGTAGAGGCGGCGGAAGGACTTGTCCGTGGTTACGAAGTAGATGCAGTCCCGGGTTTGACTCCATGCGGCACCTTCTATGGACGGGTTGAAATCCCTGGATATGGCTTCGACCTTCTTGCTGACGGGGTCGAACAGAAACGCCTGAGAATCATACTCGTTGGGAATCATCCCGGCCGGGACGTTGACGCCGATGGCACCGAAGGTGGATGGCCCTCCCAGGACCAGGAGCCGGGTGCCCGAAGGATTCCACCAGGCCCGGCGGAACCAGAACCCCGTCCAAATTTTCTCTGCGGCGAGCGACTCGAGAGTCAGTGAATAGAGCTCCGTCTTGGAGAAAGACGGCACTGAATAGTCGATGACCGTGCGGGTGAAGAGAAGGGATTTCCCGTCCGGGCGGATGCTGTTCAGGGATGTCGTCAAGTCGCCTCCGGTCAGGCGTTGCCTGAGACCCGAGAGAAGATTAACCCTGTAAAGGAAGCTATTGTCCCGCCACCCGGGCTGCCGGTCCGCCAGGTTCTTGAACCTCTTCACGCTTTCCCTGTCCTTCTTCCCTTCCTCGGAGACACTGTAGATAATGGACTGGGCATCCGGCATCCAGGCAAAGGAGCCGAGGTTTTTCATATTTTCCAGGAGGGGAAGAGCTGTTCCCCTTTCCAGGTCCACCACCCAGAGGGTGGCTTTGTCTTTGTCCCGGCTGACGTAGGCGAACGTTCTTCCCGACGGCGCCCAGTTAACCGAGGTCACCGAGGTTTGTCCCCTGTACGTCTCGAAAAGCTTCCCGTCTTTAGTCTGACGAAGCTCCACCCAGCTTTCTGAGTTGTCGGTGGGAGGCACCGACCTCGCCAGAGAAACTGCGGCCAGCTCGCCATCGGGGGAGACGGATACGCCCGTGACCTTGGGGCCATCGAGAAGGAGAGACACGGTCATCCGCGACTCGGGATGGAGTCTCACTTCCGGCATCGGATCTGTGAATTTGTCCTTGACGGAGAGGACTGCCCGCACCTTCCATTCGGCTTTCGAGGAAGGGTCGAAAACGGTCTTGATGAGCAGGCAATGGACACCGGCCTCGAGTTTGAGGTCGGCGGACGTCTTTCTTCCCTCAGCCGGAGGCTCTCCTTCGCCGGCCTTGTTCACCTCGCCTTTTGTGGAAACCACCGCTCCATCGACAAACACGCGGAAGGCCTGGGCGCTCTTGACGCTGAGCGCAGCCTCAGTCCATCTTTTGACATCCAGGTAGACGCCCAAATAGGCTACGGAGGGAAGGCCGGAGGTTTGAGGGGGTTCGACCTCTCCGTCTGCTGCTGCGCTGACGGCCTTCCATTCGAGACGGCTGCCGTCAGGGCCGAGGAGGACGCGCCCCTC
>CAZLFV010000021.1:24517-32557 GCA_964558915.1 uncultured Eubacteriales bacterium
ATGTCTTTGGTTTTCGCTCCTTCCTGGGCAAAGTTATGGCTGAAAAGAGCCAGCAAAACCAAGGTGGATAGGATTGAACCTAGAATGACCGATTTCTTGCCTATCATCTTGCCTCCTTTTCCTGCATTAAGAATTTCCCATGGTTAAGGAAACGAACATACCACACAGAAATTGCCATGGTCAATTGCTTCGTCCCGGCTCCTCCATCCCCGCCAAACTTTGACAAAAAGAGAACTTGAAAACGTCTCCTATAACGAGAGTAATAAAAGCCTCTTGACAATAGTATCATTAATGATATCATAATGAAGGAAAGAATTATGGCCAAGGCGTACCAAGTGAAGCAAGTGCTCGCAGCGATTGATAAATTGGAGGCAGGAAATGCGCCCGAAAAATGACCGCTATACTTACAGAATCACCTGGTCAGAGGACGACCAGGAATATGTCGGATTATGCCTCGAATTTCCCAGCCTGAGCTGGCTGGCCAAGAGTCCCGAGGCCGCGTTAAAGGGAATTCGCCAACTCGTAAAAAACGTCGTCCAGGATATGGAGAGCAACGGAGAGTCGCCTCCTATTCCGATCTCTGAAAAACCGTACAGCGGAAAATTCGTCGTCAGAATCCCCGCTGAAGTTCACCGGGCGCTGGCAATCAAAGCCGCTGAGGAAGGCATCAGCCTCAATCGTCTCGTCAGCGCCAAGCTCAGCAGCCCATGAAGTCGGGGACATGTTACAATTTCTCTTGAAATTGGTACGTTTCCCTGATTTTTCACAGAATTCGTATCGTGTCCCCCATCTCACATCTCTTGACACCCGGGGGAAGAACAAGTTAGAGTGGGGTGCAATCTTCGACGGCGGGTGGCTCCGAGCCCACGAGAAGGAGGTTCAGATGAAAAAGATTTTGGGAGCCCTCGTGTTTGTTCTGGTGTGCGAGCTGGCCGGAGTCATCGGCTTCCTGGCCACGGCACCCTCGGTCCCCGGGTGGTACGCGAGACTCGCCAAACCGTCGTTCAACCCGCCGAACTCGGTCTTCGGCCCGGTCTGGACTATCCTTTATGCCCTGATGGGAATCTCGGCTTATCTTGTTTATCAAAAAGGATGGAAAAGGAGCGACGTCCGGAAAGCCCTGGCGGTTTTCGCCGTGCAGCTTGTGCTCAACGCACTATGGTCAATCGTGTTCTTCGGAGCGCACATGATCCTTGGCGGAGTCGTCGTCATCATCCTTCTATGGGCAATGATCCTGGCGTCGATCTGGCTCTTCTCGAAGATTTCCAGGGCGGCGGCATATCTGCTGATTCCATATATCCTGTGGGTCAGCTTCGCGACGATCCTGAATATTTCCCTGTACGTCCTCAACCGCTGAAAACCCGTCGCCGATTTTTTTAATCCTCAAATTCTAAAGGGAAAACGGTCGGAGGAAAAAAGAGCCGCCTTGAGAAATTTGGCTATGAAGGAATCAGCGCGGCTAATTCCGAGGAAAGAATTTCTGAGAAGGGCATCCTGGGCTGCCGCCTCCTTTTTCCTTTCTGGCGGAAACCTGGCCAGCCTGGCGCGAAAAAGCAGTCAGAGCTCGCGGCCAGCAGAAAGGCTTCCTCTCATTGAACTCGGACGAACCGGCATCCGCGTAACCCCCTTGGGTTTTGGCGCGTCGAGAACAATGGACTCGATGGTCCTCAAGGCGGCGCTTCAAGAAGGAATTAACTTCGTCGATACAGGCCGCTCCTATTTTCGGGGACAGAATGAGGTCATGGTTGGTAAAGCTGTGGCCTCAATCAGGAAGGACATCATCATCCAGACCAGGCTGCGCGTCCCGCTTACAGAAACAGCGTTGACCTCTTCAGAGGAAATGGAAAATGCTCTGAAGGAAATGGACGCCTCTCTTCTCGCCAGCCTGAAAGCGTTACAGACGGACTATCTTGACATTCTTCTCATCCACGGCGCCGCCTCGCCCCGCGTCATTCATCACGAAGCCATCCTTGAATTCTTTGAAAGGGGAAAAAAGAAAGGTGTCATCCGCGCCTGCGGATTTTCCACTCACACTCACCAGGTTGAACTGCTGCAGGCAGCCAATCAGAAACTATTTTATGATATCATCATGGTTCCCTATAATCATAAAGGCGCTTATGTCCATATGAACACCGGCCGCGCAAATCACTGGGATCAGCAAGCGCTCGAGGCTGAGCTCGACCGGGCAAGAAAAAACGGCCTGGGATTAATCGCCATGAAGACGTGTTCTGGTGGACCGTACAGTGCCGGGCCTGATTCCAAACCCTCATATGTCGAGGCTTTGAGGTGGATTCTCGGGCGGTGCAGGGTCCATACGATGGCTGTCGCTATGGCCAACTTCAGCCAGATCGAGGAGAACGTGGGAGCGCTCCTCTGAGAGCAGGAAGATATCATTTCTTCTTCTTACTTTTCTTGAATTGGGCACATGCAGTATATTATTATCCCTGAACGAGGAGGCCATGATGTTCACCAGAATATCGCTAAGAACAAGACTCAGAAACGGGAAATGGAGATTCTTGCGTCTTCTATTGCTCGCCGCAGCGATTTTGGCGGGGACGCAACTGATTCCAGCGATGCCAGGGACGCAGGAGTCCTTCCCTGACATGCCGACGTACAACATCTTCACCGACGAAGAACTCAAGCAGGATTTCGTGAGGATGGAGTATGAGAAGCCGCTCGACCGGGCTGACCTGGGATTTCTGCTGCTGGTTCCCGCGACGTGGGATGAAGTACCGCTGACTGTTTCCGCAGAAGAGCTCGCGCATGACGACCAGACCATGATCTCCCTTGCCCTGCTCAGGGCCCCGGAGAAGGAAGTCCAGGTCGAGATCGCTTATTGTCGCGTGCCCCAGACAATCGGACTCGAAGAATGGGCGCGCTCCTACCTGGAGGGCAACCAACTTGAGCTCGTCCGTTTCCAGACGGGCACGTTTTCCGGACGCCAGGTCTTCGACACGCTGCTTAAGGTCCAGGAAGCCTACAAGGTCCGCATGACATTCTCCCGGCACAGGGACAAGATTTTTATCGTTAGCGGCTCGGCTCCGGCTTCTCTCTACGAGAAATATATGAAGGTTTTCGGCCTCGCCGTCGTCTCCTTCCACAAACTCTGATCCCAACAAAGAAAAAGGGGACGGTCCTATTTTTCCGCGCATCTTTTTTTTCTTTTTCGCGTTCACCTGCTACCCATCGGCACGAAAGGAGGACACCTTGAAATTGATACAACGCAAACTGTTCTATAATTGGGTGAAGAAACAGCTCCATCCGCACTCTAAATCGATGTTACTTGTATATGCCGCCTCTCGGGCCGAAGGAAAAGAAGACGATCGTGTCTTTTTCCCATCTGTAAATAAGCCGCCGGGCCTGCCCCTTCACCGTGTACGCATAGGACCTGAGAAGAGCGAATTCTCCTTTTAGCTTTTTCCCGGCGTCCGGGTTCTTTCGAACCTCCATAACCGCTTCCTTCAGTGAATTTCTTTCGGCCTCCGCCCTGATTTTTTTCCGCTGCCTTTGAAACTTCGAAGTCTCGAGAATTCTCATTCAGATGTCTTTTGGATTAAGCTCAGTGACCTTGCCCATTTCAAAATCCACCCGGGCCTCGATGATGTCCTTGATTTCCTCTACTGTCAATTCAGGGTTCTCGAGTGCCAGAAGGCCGATTCTCAGGGCATACCGAAGAGCGCTGGAAAAATCCCTCTCCTCGCCTTTGGCAAAATGATTGAGTTCATTGACAAGATCCTCGTCCATGGCAACCGTTTTTCTTACCATCTCATACCTCTGCATATTTTATATGCCCCTTTCTTATCAATGTCAAGCTGCCTCTATTGCCATTGGAATCGCTTTTGTCGGCCTTGTCCTACTAGAAAGACGAATTGAGCAAATTAAATTTCTCAGGTTGAAATTCGGGGACGGTCCTATTTTTCGCTCATAAATGGAATTGACTCCCGGCGGTTTCTCGATCTATCATCCCTAACAATGGGAGTAAGGCAACATTGTGAATGGATAGCGCATTCACGGACTACCCATCGACACGAAAGGAGGGCACCATGAAATCGATTCAACACAAACTGTGGTTTACGGCACTTGCCTTGGTGATCGCCGCTTCGGCGCCAGGCTGGGCGCAGGACAGCTCCGGCCGAAAAGAATTGCTTCGTGTAGACCTTTCCGGCGCCCCCGGCATGGAAGTCGTGCTCTCGCTTATCGAATACGAGCCGGGAGAGGAACTGCCCCTGCATTTCCATCACGGAGTCGAGGTGGCATATGTCCTGGAAGGCGGTATGGTTGAAGTCCCGGGTAAACCGGCCTTCGAGATTCCCACCGGTGCGCCTATCGTGAATCTTCGTGATGTCCCTCACGGCTTCAAGGTCGTCGGGGACAAGACGATCAAGCTTTTTACTGTTCATATCGTAGACAAAGGAAAGCCGCTGTATGATTGGGTGAAGAAGTAGCTTCACAAAACGCCTTTCAGCCTTTCGCGGCAATGCACTGGAGGATGCCATGGAAAAAGAGATGAATCGCCGGGAGTTTTTAAAGGCGACGACAGCTACAGGCGCAATTTTCTTGATGGGGAATATTTCGGACGACAGCGCCCCAGCCGCGGGCCGCATAAAGATACCCGAGGCGGAAAAAATAATCATCACGGTTATCACGGACAATTTAGCGGATCTGCTTCGCCCTGATTATAAGATTGCCAGGAGACCCACCGGGAGGACATCGATTCTTGAAGCCGCGATGCATGCCGAGCATGGGCTTTCTTATCATGTCGAGACTACGGTGGGCGGGCAATCCCACTCTTTCATTTTTGATTTTGCCTCGGATTTTCAAGGGGTCAAAAGAAATATAAATTTACTCAAGATTGATTTTAGGAAACTTGAGGCCCTGGCCTTAAGCCATGACCATTTTGACCATCAGGCGGCGCTGGTTGAGCTTCTCAGAGATAAACGCGCTGAAATTCCCAAGGGAATTCCGTTTTTTGTCGGGAAAGAATTCTTTGTCGGAACCTATTTCAAACGACCTGACGGGAGCATCATTAGTCTTTTAGCTCTGAGAAGGGAGGATATTGAGAAGCTCGGTGTAGTGAAAATTATGGAGGTAGAAGCCCCAACGCCAATCGTTCCCGGCGCCTATCTTTCCGGGACAGTCGAACGGGTCACAGATTATGAAAAGATCCCTCCCGCTTTTGTGGCCAAGAAAGGGGACGTGTTTGTCCAGGAGGAATTTATTGGAGAACAAGCCATCGTCTTGAATGCCAAAGGAAAAGGCTTGGTCGTGCTCTCCGCGTGTGCCCATAGGGGGATTGAAAATACTGTGAAGCAGGCGCAAAGGATGACCGGGATGGAAAAGGTGCATGCAGTAATAGGAGGGTTCCACCTGGCTGGAGCAAAAGCGGAAGTGGTTCAGAAAACGATCGCGGATATCAAAGCCATTGGCCCGGATTATATAGTCCCGATGCACTGTACAGGGTTCGAAGCCACTTCGGCCATAGCGCGGGAGATGACGGATCAGTTTATTTTAAACACCGCAGGGACCCGGTACATCATCAAAGAATAGACGAGTTCTCTGACCCATCCCAGTAATTCAGGTCAAGATCTCTTCTGCTCTTCCTAAAAGCCTCTCTGCTCCCTCGATTACAGATAGAGCCCCGCCTTCAGAAAAATCGCTCCTGTAATCGGCGCTTTCTCTGAGCCTCATCTTTCATCCTGTCCCAGAGGACAATTCCCTCCCTGACTAAAGACATGAATTCCTTATCCGCTTTCTCACTTTTGAGCAATTCTTGAGGGGAGAGAACAACAGGCTCGATTCGGATGCGTTCGAATCCTTTCCCAAACTTAAAGCTTTCTACGGCCCGCAGCGCCGCTTCTTTATCCATAGAGACAACGAAAAGGTCGATGTCACTCGCTGACGTATCTTCACCTCGGGCGCAACTTCCGTACAAAACGATTTCCGAGGCGCACTCCCGGAGCGTCTTGATGAGAGGACGAAGAATGGAGACAGTCACGAAAATCTTGAATGCCTTTGAAAGAGGGTCACTGGGATTGAAAGAATAGAACAACATCCTGCCCGCTTCGCGCCGCTCCAGGATGCCGTCAGAAAAGAGCTCGTTCAATACTTTGTTCGCCGATCCAAAGCTGATGCCGGTTCTGCGCGCGATCTCGCGCTCATGCAATTCTTGATCCGAGAACTTCGCCAGAAAACTCAGGGCCTTAAGCTGATTAGTGGAGGAAAGGTAATCACGCCTCACTTTATTATTGCTCATAATAATTAGTATATACTCTATATATTGAGCGTGTCAAGAAAAATTCCGTGATATTTTTTGCGTTTTCATTAGACTGTCGCAGAAAGTCAGGCTCGCGGACTAGCTTAAAAGGGTAGTATTGGACGCAGTATCGCCGGCTCAAATCGTGATATAACAAAGGCGTTTCTATCAGCGTCGAATTCTGACAACTTGTGCACTTGAACACGTTTATTTGTGCCTTTTTGAGTCCTTTGGTCTTTGTTAATCAATCTTAATAAAATGGGGGACAGGCCTTTTTTGCAACTGCCGTTTTTCCGCCAAGAAACGCGGAACCAGAAAAAAATAGAACCGTCCCCATTATTTTTCCCATTCTTGCTTAGAGATTCATCCACTTGTTAATAGAAGTGAAATAAATCCCAAATTCTTTGACCGGCTCGCCGGTGATCTGACTCCACAATCTAGTACACCTCAGGCATCTGCTCCCAAAGCCGGCCCTCCAGCAATCGCCCGCCCCTTTTCTCGTTTGTTCCGCCCCATTGTTTGAAGAAAAACGGAATATTAGACATTTGACATTTTGCCTTGAATAGCGACGTAAAATTCGCGAGAATGATGCGGCAGGCGGGGAATAGCCATTACTGTATTCATAGAGGCAGACATTAACCATCTGATATTGCTCAAGTTAGTCATTTGTTTTTGTGAATTTTTTTTCTTTTCACATTCATTTGTCTTTTATGCCAATTTTCGAATCTTTTCAATGTCCCCTCTTGTATTCCTCTTGGACAATCCACTGGCAATTCCAATTCCTTTTTTATCTTTTCTACCAACGGCTTCTGGCTCAACTCATAAAGTTGATATTTGAATATTAAGGCACATCCACCTTTTCTGTTAATTTCATTTATATATGTCTGTGAATATGCATTTATGATTCCGTCCATGACGTTTATTCTTCTTTTGAAGTATCTGTTTGCGGGATGTACAAAGAAGTGAATCGGTATATTGTCTTTTAGCTTGCGTTCTATCCTTCTGATTCCCCCTAATTCTTCTAAGTACCTTATGGCATGATCTGTTATCCAGTGGAAGTATCTTCCTTCAAATTTGACCTGGAGCTGCCTGGAATAAAAAACTTTATCTTTTTCTTTCTCAAGAAACTCTGTTATTTCTTCTAAGGCCGCCAGAAATATTTTATCTTTTCGCCAGTACTTTTCTCTGTCTTCTTCTGGTTCCCCATAAAGTTCTTCGTCGTAATCGCTCATTATCCTAAATGGTTCTTTTTTGATTATGTCCTAATAAATAGAACTTTTCTTTTTTGTTGATTTTCCCATGAAGGATAATTTTGACTTATTTCTATGCTGTGAAATGGGCTTCCTCGACACGCCGGGAAAATCGAGACAACCCTGTATTCACGAAAATGGGGACGGTCCTGTTTCTCCCTGCCACTGTTTCTCTGCTCAAAAATAGAGGACCAGGAAAATAGGACCGTCCCCACTGTATTGTATAGCGGCAAGCCGGTAGCATATTCTTCACTCATCAATCTCGGCCAAATGGGGTATAATTCCTTGCTCATTGCCTCACTCAAAGGAGAAACGCCCTGGCTAAACAGAAAAAAAGCACCCTGGCTAAAATGCTGCCCGTGGGGTTGGTATGTCTGGCGGCCGCCCTCTTCGCGCTCTCTTCCCCTTCCCAGGAACAAAGCCTGGATGATTTCATCCACGAGATAATGAAGGCCAACAACATTCCCGGCCTCGGCGCCTGTATTGTGAAAAAGGACAAGCTTGTCTGGATAGGGACATTCGGGTGGGCAGACATAG
>CAZLFV010000022.1:0-32061 GCA_964558915.1 uncultured Eubacteriales bacterium
TTCTTCACCTCTGACAGGAGTTTACGACCCGAAGGCCTTCATCCTCCACGCGGCGTCGCTGCGTCAGGGTTTCCCCCATTGCGCAAAATTCCTCACTGCTGCCTCCCGTAGGAGTCTGGGCCGTGTCTCAGTCCCAGTGTGGCCGGACACCCTCTCAGGCCGGCTACCCATCATCGCCTTGGTAGGCCGTTACCCTACCAACTAGCTAATAGGACGCAGGCTCATCCCCAAGCGCCTTACGGCTTTGACCCCGGAAGCTTATGCCCCGGGGTGTTATGCAGTATTAGACCCGCTTTCGCGGACTTATTCCTCACTCGGGGGGAGATTACCCACGTGTTACTCACCCGTTCGCCACTCATCTTGGAGTTGCCCCCAAGACGCGTTCGACTTGCATGTGTTAGGCACGCCGCCAACGTTCACTCTGAGCCAGGATCAAACTCTCCAGTTAATAAAAGAACTCTTGCGAGTTCCTTTCAAACCGAAGTGTTGGCAAATTGGATCAATCAAAGTCGCTCCGCTTTTGTTTCAAAGATCAGGTTCTTTCTATCCCGAGAAAGAAGCTTAAATATAAATAAAAGAACAAAATTTTCAACCGGATAGGTTGTTGGATACTTCTGACGTTATAGCCAAAAGGCGATTATATAATAAGGCTATTCTTTGCTCTTGTCAAGATGGATTCAAAAAATTCTAAAAATTTTTTGACCCTCTCCGGGGAGGGGAAAAGTGAACGCAAGTTTACCATAAAAGGGCCGAAATTGGGGACTTTTCTTACTCCTGTTGACACAATCTAGGTCAAGCCCTGTGTTTCCGCCAGGAATCGGGACGCTTCAAGCCTGGCACATCTCTGGCTACCCTCCTTAACTCAGAGAGGAAGGCGATGAAAACCAAAGGATTCAGCCTGATTGAGCTGCTTATATCAATGGCTCTGATTTTCTTCCTCCTGACCGGAATGGCCCAGCTCATCATCCTCTCCTGCGCCGCGAAAAAAAAGGCGGAGCTCCACCTAACCGCGGCCAGCCTGGCCTGTTCGAAGCTGGAATATCTCAAGTCCCTCCCTTTTGAAAGCCCGGAGCTGGAGCAAGGTCTTCATACAGAATCCGTCAAGGACAGCCTGTCTGCGCAGGTCTTTTCTCGAGAATGGAGGGTCCAGGACCAGGCTGAGGATATGAAAAAGATTGTCCTCAGGATCTCCTCCCCAAACAACCGGAAGAAGGAAGCGGCCTTTGTCCTGCTCATCAACCGAAAGCTGGAGTTCTAGCTTGATGAAGAGAAAAGGTTTTTCGGCCATTGAAGCCTCTCTCTGTCTGGCCCTGTTTCTGATTGTCCTTCTCGCTGCCTATGAATCGTTCGGTATCACCAGAGATTTTTTCCTCAGGTTCAAAAAGGCCGAAGAAGAAAACCAGGCAGCTATGGCCGCGCTCGATAAAATGAGAATCGACTTACTTCACGCCGGCTCCGGATTGCTGTCGCTCATCAAGCTGGAGGCCTTGGAAGGCATTGCTATTGTAAATAACGCTCTCGTTATCTCGAGCGGAGAAAGAGACTTTTCTCTTCTCGCCGACATAAGTGAAGGTCAGGCCAGCTTTTTGGTCGAAAAAACAACCGGTTTGAGCCCCGGGAGAGAAGTTGCCGTCGTTGATGAAGCGAAAGCGGAAATCAAAACTATTTCCTCAATAGATGGAAAATCGATTCTCCTGCACTCTTCCCTTGAGGCCTCGTACTCGAGAAACGAAACTCGAGTTGTGCTCCTCGAGAAGACCACACTCTTCTTTGACGGAAAGACGGGCACCATCCGCAGGAAGGTGAACGCCAGTCCGGCTCAACCTTTGTTGGAGGAGGCCCTGTATTTTGAGTTCGTTTATGAAAAAGAATCGAACCTAGCTAAACTGGGCTTTGCCCTGAAATACAATAAGGAGAAAAAACATGAGCTCTGCGTTTATCCGAAAAATATTGCCTTGGCTTCCACGAACCCCTGAGAACAAAGAGAAAGGCAGCATGTTTATCGTCACGATTTTCTCGTTTTTCATTTTCTCAGCCCTCGCCCTCAGCCTGATATTTCTCTCCCAACTCTATCTCCGGCTGGGCGGATACAGAAAAAATTCCGCTTTATTGGACTATTCCTCGGAAAACGGAATCAAAGAGGGATTCGACCGTCTGATGGAAGCCGCATCAAGCGCCTCCCTGCCTATCGTCATTTCCGAGGAAAAATATAATCAACTCGAAGACAGCGCCAGAAATGCTGAGCTCAGAATCGTCGAAGAAATAATGGACCTTCGTCTTCCGGTCGAGATTCAGGAAACAGAAGAGAGGATGATCTGGCACAGCCAGACCAGCGGAACTCTCGAAAAAATCAGCCAAGGAGAAGGCTATTTTCGTGCCCGCTTCAAGCTACTCATAAATTCAGAAGGAGGGCTGGAGAATTTCCTGCCAAAAAGGGTGTCTAGCCTTGAAACCCGGCTGGATATTCTGGCCGGGCACGTTCCTCTCCCCATAATTCCTTTTCTTGTCAGCAAAGATATGGACCCAGAAGAGAGAGAGAATTTCGGAGCGAACAACCCGATCCGCTTTTTCCGATGGCCTGATAACCTGCTCGTCCCACAGGCGAGTATCGTCGAAGAGGGCCTGATTCCGCAAGACGCCACTCCCTTCTTGGAAAAAGCGCTCGATATAAAAATCTTTAGGCCGCAGGATCTTACCAACGCCCGCCTTCGCACTGCTCTCGGACTGGAAAACTCAACCGAACCGGTTCCCGAAGGAGTTTATCTCATCGAGAATGACCTGGGATTAGGGGGAATCTATGTTCAGGGGGACGTCAAAGAAATGATTACTGCTATAGAGCAGGACTTCCAGGTCATTTCCTTCCGGATGAGCGCGGGCGTTTGGGTCATCAAGTTCAGCCCGGCGCAAAGCAAGACATATTTTTATTCTCCGGACGGAGCGCGAGATTATGACCTGGTTCCTCTGGGCTTCATCATTGTCAGCGGCAAAATTGAATCCCTGGGCGGCGGCGCGGCGGACCCCACGGGCAATATTAGTATCGTTAAGGATAAAGAAGTCGCTTCTATACTCCAAGGGATCAATCTGATGATTGTCGCTTCAGAAGCGGTCAACATCAGCTCGCATCTTCTTCGCCAGGGGCTCAAATGGCAGGAAGGCGTTCCTTATGTCAAAGAAGAAAACGCGCAGCTCCTCATTTTCTCTACCGGCCGAGACTTCCAGGATGGCCAAATGAAGCAAGGCGGCATCACAATCGATTCAAATGCTCCTCAGAACACTCAGATTCAGGCCGGGCTCACAGCCCAGGGAGAAGGTTTCAAGATCTTCGGAGAGGAGAAGACCGTCCGCATCTTGGGGAGCCTTCAGACCAGTAATTATATCTCGGGAGGAAGCCAACTTGAATTAACTCCCCTCTTTCCTCTAGCCAGCTTGCACGATTCATCCTTCAATGCACCCGCAACTGCGCAGCCAGTTCTTTTCCTAGCTTCTTTCGGGCTCCTAGAATGGAAGGAATATTATTAAATGAAGAACGGATTTTCTCTTCTCGAGGCGCTGCTTATGCTTGCGGTCGCATCCATTCTTCTTTATGCCGGGTCGAACGCCCTCTCGAACATCGCGCCAAAATTCAGGCTCAAGAGAGCAACCTGGGAAATCCAGACACGATTGAACTATGCACGCTACAAAGCGATATTCGAAGGAACGGACGTCCGGGTCTCATTCGGGCCCGGTGGCTACACGATCGAAAAATATGACGACGTCCTGAAGGGATGGAAAGTGGATGCCAGCGGATCATTCGAAGGCGTAACAGTCGAAGCGAACAACAGACCGACTTTCCATCCCTTGGGCACCGTCTCCAACCTGGCGACAATCACGGTTTCAAATTCCTGGGGAGGATTCAGGATTACTCTAGCGATTTCAGGGAGAATCCGGGTGGTGAAAATTTGATCCAACTATCCGCTAACCGATATGCAACCCCTCTATCTTGTGCATGACCTCCCCCAGCTCCGCAGCCGAGGAAATATGGCTTTGGGCCCCCCAGCGCGAGACTTCCGCTTCACTTTCTTCCTTGCTCAAATGAGGCGCGAGGAGGATAACGGGGATGGCCTGCGTGCTCGAAGATTTTCTCAGCTCCTCAAAAACCATGGACACGTGCTTCTCGGGCAGAAAAATATCCAGGAAAATCACGTCGGGTTTCTCTATCTGGATATGACCTAAAGCCCCTTTCCCTCCGGCAAAGGTATTCACCTGATATCCCTGCCTGAGGAGTCTCATTTCTATCATCGTTGACAGTCGGGACGCCCCCGTGATCATCATCACCCTGGCAATTCTCCTTTGGGGCTTGCCGATAACCTTCTCCACGCTCTCGATGAGCGCCTTGGGGTCATAGGGTTTCTTGATATAACCGATAATGCCGGCCCGGTAGCATTCCTGAACAAACTTCGGGGAACTGATGATGGTCAGAGCGATGATGGGCACATGTTTGGTTTGCGGGTTCTCTTTAAGCTTAATCGTGGCCTCCAGGCCATGCATTCCAGGCATAATCATATCCATTAAAATCAAGTCGGGCTGGTGCTTTTCGGCAATCTTGATTCCTTCTTTCCCGTTCTTGGCCACCATGACATCATATCCTATAGGCTCGAGATGCTTTCTGATGAGTTCAATCTGAATAGCATCGTCTTCGACTAGGAGTATTTTTGCCATCTTTCATGCATCCCCAGAATCACATATTCTTTCCTTCGAAATATTTCTTCAATGCATTAAAACAAAAACACGCAGATAAGGCAGGAAAAAAACAAACACATATGGGTTGTTCTCCAATCTTCCCCATAGATTTTGATTATATTTTTAAAATTCTCTTCTGTCAAAAGAAAAATAAGGCAGGAAGACCGCGACTAAAGGATTTGCAGAGATTATCTTTTTAGGGTATAAAATGTCCGCGAAAGAAATTCGCCAAGATAGAGATGATCATAGGCTTAAATGGGCTTTGGAAGGAGAACGATATGAGTAAGAATGGCCTGCCCCTACTGATTCATAGAGCGGCATATCTTTTTATCGTTTTTCTGCTGTTAAGCAACGTTGTCTGCGGCCAGCAGCCGTATCGGATCCTTGTCTCTAACGACGACGGGATAGATCACCCGGGGACAAAAGTCTTGATTCCCGAGCTCAGTCCGCTGGGTGAAATTACGGTAGCCGCCCCATCAAAAAATGCGAGCGGAGTCGGGCACGGGACGACTTTTCCCGGCCCTATCCCGGTCGAGTCCTGGGAACTCGGCGGCGTCAAATGGTTCTCCATTGAAGCACTTCCGGCCACGTGTGTTCGGCTAGCCCTGACTTCCCTTCTGAGCGAAAAACCGGATCTGGTGGTCGCGGGAATCAATAAGGGAGCCAATGTCGGAGTCATCACCTTCTCTTCGGGAACTGTGGCCTGCGCCCGCGAGGCCGCCTACAGAGGCATACCTGCCGTGGCTGTACACATGCCAAGGGAAAAAACCATGGATTATGACGCAGCCGCCGATTTTGTGGCCGCCCTGGCCAAAGAGATCAAAGCAAAGGGGTTGCCTCCTGGCACATACCTGAACGTAAATATCCCGGCCCTGCCCAAGGACCAGATCAAAGGAGTTTTGATCACCAAACAGGACCTTCGTCCTTCGGACGAATGGTATGAAAAGAGGGTTGGCCCAGACGGGAAAGCTGGCTACTGGTCGATTTATAAAGTCGTCGAAGGTGGCGACCCGAAGAGCGATGCCTGGGCGCTGAGCCAGGGATATATATCCATCACACCATTCTCTATTGATCAAACGCAGTTTTCTGAAATCAAGAATTTGGAAAATTGGGAAATTGTGAATCCCAAAAAGTGGTCAAAGTGATTTTTTTCACAGGCCAATTCTAGCAAAGGAGGATAGGGCCATGAAAAAAAAGATATTATGCTTAGTTTCTTTTCTCATCGTTTTCTGCTTGCTTCCGGTCAGTCCTTATCCAACAAGTACCACGCAGACACAAACCGTAACCGTTCAGGAGGTCGAGCCATTTGTCTATATTTGTGTCCGTTATAAGGGCTCGTTCAGCCAGATTCAGGACGCCATCGGCAAGCTGATGGAAGAGGTCAGGTTGCAGAATGTTGCCCCTCAAGGTTCGCTTATAGGAATTTATTACAGCAACCCCGAAGTAGTTAGCCCCGAAGCGCTGGAGTGGGAAATGGCATTCCCTGTAACGCCGCAGGCTTTTATCCAAGCACCGCTTGAGAAGAAAGAATGGAGTTTCACCAAGGTGGCCAGCGCTCTCCACAAGGGGTCGTATGAAACGACCGGGGATACCATTACGAACATCCTGGATTGGATGGAGGCCAACGGTTGCGCCCAGGCTGGACCAATACTCGAGCGCTATCTGGATATGGACCCGTCCTCGATCAAGCCGGAGGACCTCAGAACAGAAATCTGGGTTCCCATTAAGAAAAAAGAGAGCTGATAAGAAGCATCCGTGAGATTCGGCTGGACGGGCTAAGCAGAGGAGAAGAAAACTCTTCGTTCAGAGTTCCGAAAAAACCCTGCAGGCTTTGACGCAGACTCCGCAAATAAACTGACTGACGATACCAGAGCGTCTGAACTCTTTGAGCTTCTCGAAGCACGCTTGATGGTCGAACTCTCCCTTTGTCTCTTTGATGGCGGCAGCCGGACAACTGGAGAGGCAGAGCATGCACTCGCCACAATCCAAGTCTAAAGGCTTATCCGGATAGAGCGGCATGTCCGTGAGGACAGTGACCAGACGGAATTGCGATCCCAGTTGAGGATTGACAAGAAGATTGTTGCGACCGATCCAGCCTAATCCCGCCAAATGCCCTATCTTTTTATGGGACAAATGGCCCTGCTGCCGCTCCCAATCGATGATCTGAGAGGCGGGTATTGGCAGGGCGTTATATCCCGAGTCCTGGATGCGGACTGACAGGAGCAAAGCAGCTCTATCAAGAAAATAATTGACCTGGCGATAGAGATGAAAATAAAGCGGCGTGGGCCGGTCGATAATTTCCTCAAGCACAGACTGGATGAGCCTCTGGCCGAGAGAAATTCCTCGAACGAAGGTGTTCCTGAGTTTCCGGTCAAGATTGAATTCGTTCCTGGCTTCAGTGATATCGGCAATGCCGAAGAGGCTGACTCCAAGCTCGGAGGTGAGATTCTTAAGGCTCTCCCTATTTTCTTGTTCTTTGGTCACGGGCCCATTTTAGCCGTGCCGTTTTAGGGTGTCAACCAAAGTTGACTCCGGCTCAGGATTAGGATATATCAAAGCATAAATGTGTGCGCCTGCCCGCATGAAGAAGGAGTTATCATGACGGAAAAAACTCTGACGATCATAAAGCCTGATGCGATTAAAAAAAAAGTGATGGGCAAGATCATCCAACGGATCGAAGATGAAGGATTTAAAATCATCGGTCTGAAAATGCTTTCTCTCTCAAAAAAAGAAGCGCAGGGATTTTATGTTGTTCACAAGGACAAAAAATTCTATGAAAGCCTGACGGACTTTATGTCTTCTGGAGAAATCGTGGTCATGATCCTTGAAGGAGAGAGCGCCATCTCGCACTGGCGAGAGGTCATGGGAGCGACCGATCCTGCCCTGGCCAGGCACGGCACGATCCGGCACGAGTTTGGGTTCTCTATCGAAAGAAACTGTGTCCATGGCTCTGATAGCACTGCGACGGCAGAATGGGAAATCGGCTATTTTTATAAAAAATAGGGTAAATAATGAACTTATATAGCGCAATATGTGGTATGGGGGGAAGCAGCTCCACAATATAAAAGCCCACAATTGTTTTCTGTCGCCTCCGCCAAATTATTTGCATTAAAAAACCACAAAAAATGCTTGACTTTTTCCCTTCTGTTCATTAGATTTATAATACGCCTTGGATGAGTTATATGGGTTTCTTAAAAGATTATTGATTTCTCCCTTAATCCCTGCTCATTCCAAAAGGCGTGCCTAGTTTTTAAAGGAGGCATGTATGCACAAGAAGCTATTCCCCAAGATCATCGCCCTTGTCGCCCTCTTAGGTTTTATTGTCCTCTCCGCCCCCGGTCTATCAAGCGCGGAAAAGAAAGCTACGAAATTTGATTTTGGACTCCTAATTAAGAAGCCCGTCGCTTGGATCTCCGCCGCCTGGAGCATGTTCACACCGATATTCGACAAAGACGCAAACCCGACCTCCAAAACAACAACGCCGAGCCCGTCGAAGCTCAAGATTAGGCCGCTTGGTGATTCACTATCTGTAAGGCCTAGCGGCGGGGATTAGTCCGGAAAACGTTTGGACGTTTATAGTATTCTATTCCTTAGATAATATATTTCAACAATTTCTATTTAATGTTGAGTTAGTAGTTTTGCGATAGTTCTCTCTATACCAAAGCATCTCTATTCCTTTCAGTTTAGAAACGGCAAATTTATAGCCCTAGCTCACCCTTAGGGGTGAACCTAAACAGGCAAAATCACCCCTTTACTCATCTCCAGAGGCGATTGACCAGAATCATGGTCTGGCACAAAATCCGGTCGAAAAGGACATTCATGCTTAATTTCTTTGATTACCTGCGAAATATCGCTTTTTTCGTGCTGCTTCCATCTCTAACCATCAACCTCCATTCCCAAGCAAATAGCCAAATGACCGCTGAAAGACTACCGCCCGCCACAAAATTCGCTATACTCCTAAAAACAGGCGAAGAACTCAGAATAAACGGAGATTATGATCGAGCTATAAAACAATATGAAAAAGCCCTCTCTCTCGCCCAGAAAACTGGCGATATGGAAGCTCAACTGGATTCTTTGTTTGGTCTCGGACTCCTGTATTGGAATATTGCCGATCTCAAAGAATCCTCTGAAGCATATACCCAAGCCTGCAACATCGCTCAGAAGTTGCAGCTAAAAGAAAAAGAGAATTCCTGCCTTGATGCGCTTAAGATACATAGTTATTACCAAAAAGCAAAAGAATTCCGCTCCATCGGGGATTATCAAAAGTCGATTGCAACCTTCAAGAGTGCCATTGATCTCGCTAAAAAAATCGGCAGCAAAGAACACGAGCTAAAATGTCTTCGCCAGCTGAGCCTTAATTACTGGGATCTAAACAATTTCGAGGAATTCTTTTCCTTAAATAACAAGGCTCTCCAGTTTGCGCGCGATATTAATCACAAGAAAGACGAAGGGAAATGTCTAAACAATATCGGCCTTTATTATTGGAAAATTGACAATTACAATGAAGCACTCAAGTCCTACGAAAAATCTCTGGAAATTGCACAAAATAGTGAAAATGAGCAGGAGCAAGCCAACTGCTTGAACAATATAGGTGCAATATTTATAGACATTGGAAACTATGATCGAGCCCTAGAATATTTCGAAAAAGCTCTAAAATTTGATAGAAAAGTCAAGGATAGCACTAATATTTCCAAGGATCTAAACAATATCGGAAGCATATTTAGAAGAAAAGGAATGGTATCTGAAGAAAGAAAGGACTTTATTTCGGCCCTAAATTATTACAATCAATCATTAAAAATAGCACGCGAAAATAAAGACAGATATACGGAAATTAGAACCCTTAATAATATCGGCACGATAAACTCGCATCTAAAAGAAAACCAAAAAGCTCTGATTAGTCTTCAATCCGCTCTTATAAAAGCTAAGGACACCAGGGACACAGAAGGAATGAGCATAATTCTTAACAATATGGGAATCATTTATTCTCAACTTGGCAATTTTGAAGAATCAACCGCATATTTCCAAAAAGCGATTGATTTAGCCCTGGAAATAAAAGGGGGGAAATTTCTCTGGGAACCCTATTTGGAAATAGCCAATTCATATAGAAAGCTAGACGATTTCGACGCCGCTTTAGACAATTTTAAAAAGTCCGTTTCGGTCATCGAAAAAATCCGCTCAACCATAAATTTAGAAGAGCTAAGAGCGACATTTTTTGGCACGGATAGAAGGATAGAAGCCTATCAAGGCATAATTGACCTACTCATCGAACTTAATCAAAAAGACCCGAAAAAGAGTTTCGGAAGGCAAGCTTTTGATTATCTTGAAAGAGCCAAGGCCAGGGCTTTTCTTGATAGTATTGAGGTCTCCAAAATCGACATTGCAAAAGGAATCAGCCAGCAGCTTTTGAATCAGGAAACCCAGCTTATGAATGAAATATCAAGTCTTTACTCAAAGTTGTTGGTTCCCCAACTTTCTCTTGAACAAAAAAACAATATCAATAAAGAGTTGGAAAATTATGAGGGGCAGTTAGAATCGTTAAAAAGAGAAATCCGGAATACGAGCCCTGCCTATGCCAACCTGAGATATCCAAAGACCATTACTCTCAGTGAGGCCCAGACTGAGCTTATCGATGGGGAAACAGCTTTTTTTGCTTACATGGTCGCAAAGGAAAATTCTTACGCATTCGTTATCACAAAAAAAGGCCTGAAAATTTTCCCGATCCCGACGAGCAAGGAGCTGAGAGCGCTTGTTCAAGAATATCTAACAGCAATAACAGATGTTCAGAACCAACATTTTCATCTCGGCTACAGACTTTATAATGACCTTGTTCGACCAGGGCTGAACGGCACTAAAATAAAAAATCTTATCTTTGTTCCTGATGATGTCCTTTATTTCCTCCCTTTTGAGGCACTCCTTACTACACAAGATAGCCGGGAATGGCTGATCAAACACTATAATATTGGCTACGTCCCTTCTCTCTCTTCACTACGGGAAATAATTGACCGAAAAAAGGCAGCCTCACAAAAAGCAAAAAAAGATATTCTGGCCGTTGGAGATCCGATTTTTGGAGCCAATGAAATTGAGATGCCCACCGCCAGCAGCAATAGCGCCTTGCAAGACAATTCCTCCGACTCTGATTATAAATTCACAAGGCTCAAATACAGCGGAGTGGAGATAGAAAAAATAGCCTCCCTCTTCAAGTCGAATAAGGCTGATACCCTTAAGCGGGGTCAAGCCTCAGAGAGGAATGTTAAAGGGAAAGATCTTTCTGATTATAGAATTATCCACTTCGCCACGCATGCAATTATAGACGACAAAAAGCCCGGCCGCTCGGCTATCGTCCTCTCTTTAGGGCAGAACTACAGGGACGACGGTTTTCTCCAAATGAGAGAAGTATTCAACCTCAGGCTGAATGCCGACCTTGTCACTCTTTCGGCATGCCAAACAGGTTTGGGGCAACTTATAAAAGGAGAGGGGATTGAAGGCTTGAACAGAGCCTTTTTTTACGCTGGCGCTTCCTCAGTTATGCTAAGCCTATGGGCGATTAATGATCAATCAAGCTACCAACTTTTAGAGAGATTCTATTTTCATCTTCGCTCATCAGAGCCCATTATGAATGCGTTGCGCAGAGCCAAATTGGAGATGATAGAATCCCGGGTACTAGCTCATCCCTATTATTGGGGCGGGTTTATCATCACAGGAGAGACAAACAGGATTGTTTTCGCCCACAGGATGAATAAGTGGATCCTTGTCACCGCTTCTCTTTGTGCAGGACTTGCTCTCTTGATCTTGATTATAAATCGCGATAAACCGTCTTTCTTTTCCTCAAAAAACGGACCCGCTTCCTGTCCTTAGCGCGTCAACCACGATTGATTCCTCAGCGTGAGAGCAGAATAGGGCACAATCCACCAAAGAAAAAACGCCGCCGCCAAAGCATAAGGAATCCCATAAATAAAAGCCCAGCTTCTATTGGTGCGCAAATAGTAGAGCGAAAGGAAAAAGGAAGCGACGATCAAGAAGGCAAGGTGTCCCAGGATAAAAACAGGACGGACAAAAAAGGAATAAGAAATCAGCCCGACGGAAAAAATGTGAAAAGGATGAAGAAACCCCAGGAAGAAGAAATCAAGAATGGGCAGAAGGCGCTGCCTAGTCCTGTAGTTTGAGAACATAAAGCGAGCAAAAAGAACGGATTCGCGAATGTAGCTCCGCGTCCAGCGGATATACATTCGGTTCATCTGGCGCACTTTGGATGGAACTTTTGTATAAACGATGGCATTCGATTGATATTTCGTCGTGAATCCCGATCTCAGGAGCAAGGTCGTCAACGCGCGATCCTCCCCATGGAGGCAGGGCGCGTTCATAAACTTTTGATTCAGCCATTCCTTGATTAAAGGCTTGAGAACATCTTTTCTGCACGCCGTCAGGGCTCCCGGACAAACGAAAACAGTCCCATAAACGCTTTGATAAGCGCGGCCAAAATCGAAGGAAACCGAATACCGGATGGAAAGCATCGTGGTCAAAAAATTCTCGTGTTCATTCAAAACAGCAATTCTCCCCCCCACTGCGGCAACTCCTGTGTCTTTAATTAAAGGAATGACAAGATTCCTTATAGCGCTGCGCCCGATTTTGCCGTCCGCATCCACCATGACAATCACGTTACCTCTCGAAATTTTCAGGCCTGAATAAAGGGCTTTCCTCTTCCCCAGATTCTTTTTGAAATTAATGACCCTGAGTCTCTCTCCATATTTCCATCTCGCCATCATCATATGGTTGAGAGTCAAATCCATCGAGCCGTCGTTGATAGCGATGAGTTCGATTTTGTCCCTCGGATAATTCGAAGCAAAAACAGAGTCGATCGCCTTGCTGACCAAGTCCTCCTCATTCAGGGCCGGCATGATTACGGACACGGTCGGCCAATCTATCCCTGCTTCCGAATCAAGCGCTATCGGCCTATACCGGAGCCATAGCAGCGTCCGAAAAATGATCCCAGCTGCAATAATAATTAAGGATATGATCAAAGGATAAGTGGCCATCTTCAAGAGGCGATTGCTCTGCAGGAATTCGGCCCAGAGAGGCACCATCCTTAATTTTACGGTTATCATAACGATAAAGGTGCAGCTTGTGATAATTAAAAAAATGGCAATGGGGTCGATCTTTTCTTTGAGGAAGGGACGGCTAAGAACAAAGTCTTCCGGCCGGCTCTCAAAATCAATTTCCTCGAAAGCCTCTTCCCGCATGACGCTCTTCTCTTTCTCTTCGGATAGAGTTTTAACGCCTCAAATTTATCAAAGATAGGATAAAAATATTTGCTTGAGATTCAAATGCTAATGAATTGAATGCTTAAAGTCAAGCCGTTGCCACTAGACCTCGGCCTTCGCTTTCCAAGTCTTTAATTACCTACTTTAAAACCGATTTGGTTTGCTGCCTTACGCAGTCTGCTATCTTATGTTTTTCCAATAGCCGATAGAGTTGACGTCTGCTTTTGCCGATCTCCAAGGCAGTTTTTGTTTTGTTCCAGCGACAATTTTCCAAAGCCGTAATCAGCTGCTCTGAAGTCAAGGGGATGTTCCGGTTGCTCCGCAAAGGTTCGGAGTCTAATCTTATGTCAAGCGCAGTTATTCGGGGCTTCCTCGAGAAGATATAAGCCCTGTCCAGGATATTTTCAAGTTCTCGTATGTTGCCCGGAAAATCGTAAGACATCAGCTTTTTTAGAGCTAGGGGTGAGATTTCCTTATTAGCTCTTTGTCTGCTATTTTCCCTCTCAAGGAATTGGCATACTAAAGAGGGGATTTGCTCTTTCCTCTCCCTGAGAGGGGGGAGAAAGAACTTTACAACGCTAATTCGAAAATAGAGATCTTTCCGGAATTTCCCCCTTCGGACCTCCTCATGCAATTCTTTGTTTGTCGCAAAAATAAACCTCGCCAATATCTTCCGTTGAACTATTTCTCCGACTCTTCTAATCACCCTCTCCTCAAGAACCCTTAAGATTTTTGCTTGAAGATACGAAGATAGCTCCCCGATTTCATCCAGAAAAATTGTCCCGTCCTTCGCGATTTCGAATAGACCCTGCTTTTCCTTGATTGCCCCCGTAAACGAGCCCCGAGCATACCCGAACAGCTCCGCCTCAAACAGATCTTCGGGAATACTGGCACAATTTATGGCTACGAAGGGTTTGTCTTTATTTTCACTCATCTCGTGAATTCTTTTTGCCGTAAAATCCTTTCCCGTTCCGGTCTCTCCCAGAATGAGAACATTCTTGCCGCGGTTGGCAACTCTGTTTATAATCTCTATCTGGTGTTCCAATAAATTCACTTGTCTCATATTTTTTGGAGATACCGGCGCAGATTGACTTGTTGATTACCAAAAAATAATAAATACGAAGTTTATTTGGGCTTTATAAATAAAAACGAAATTGGATCAAAATTTTCTCAAATAAAATGAGAAAAAGACAAACGATTTCTACTCTATATATATACTATAAATCTTCTCAGGCCTTATAGAATGGTTAACGCCAAGACGAGATGGGACAAGAACAAAGAGGATGAATTTAATGCGCTTCTCGACAAGTTTACTGTCCTCATAAAAGCCCAAATCAACAAATTCAATCCCCAAAAATTCGGACTTGATCCGGAAGATGTATCTCAAGAAATTAAATTTAAGATATGGAAAATTTTTCACAGTGAGAAGGAAATAAAGAATTATCCGTCTTATATAAGGAAAATCGTCAATTCTTCTGTTATAGACCTGCTCAGAAAATGGAAGCGCGAGGAAGGCATCTTCGCTAGCGAGAAGCAACGAAAAGTGTCTGAAATAAAAGATGATTACCTAACCGAGATCTCAAGCAGAGACACCTTAAGAGAGGACATCGCGCAAGCTGTCAACTCGCTCATAAACTCCCGGCGTAAGGTAGTCAAGCTCTTTCTTTTAGGCATGACAATAGATGAAATATCTGCTTATTTTGGCTGGACCAAGGACAAAACAAGAAATTTATTATACCGGGGACTTTCCGACCTCAAGAAAAACCTGAAAAAAAAGGATATTGACTATGAAAATAAATACTGATGATCTGATAGAAATTTATCGTTCGTACATACAAGAACAAGTCCCTCAATCAAGAAAAAAATGTCCGTCCCTTGAGGCAATCATAAACTTATTTACAACTCCAGGCTCTACCCATAAAAAAGGGAAAATCGTCGATCACCTAACAAGCTGCCGGTATTGCGCGCAAGAGTTTGGTTTTTCTCTTGAAATTTTCCGGAAAGAAGGAATGTTCCTGGAAGAAATCGACCGGTTTGTTCCGCAAAGAGAACGATTGCAGGCTGATCAGAAAGGAAAAAAAATTGCCCATATTTTCCGCTGGCCAGCTGCTCTTAATTCTCGTCCTTATTGGAAATATGCTGTTATGTTCCTGTCAACAATAATGGCGGTCGCTACAGTGATTTTAGTAATTAATCAATTCATAATCACTCCAAAAAATATCGAACGAGGGCGGACTCCCGGGCAAATTCATCTCCTGGCACCAGCTCAGGGAAAGGCCCATAAAGCCCCTTTAATCTTCAAATGGAAACTTGCAGGAAAATTTGATTACTGCACAATGGAAATCTTTGATGAAGCACTATCCCCAGTCTGGAAGAGCCCCAGAATATATAAGGATTCCTATCAACTGCCTTCGGAAATTGAAGCAAAAATACAGGAGAATAGGATCTACTATTGGATGACTTCGATATCGCTTGTCGATGGCAAGGTTATCGAATCCAATCTTGAAAATTTTACACTCGTCAGATAGCTACTTAGAAACAACACGGGAACTGTAATCTCCATTTAAAACAAATCCAGCCCAGAAGAATGGATGGGAAAAGCCGGACCTAATCATTTTCAATTTTGCTAAACGTAGCGCTTGAGCCTTATCGCTTCCTTTGGAAAGATTGCGATAAAAATACCTCATAAGCTCAGAAGTTGATTTATCATTGATTTTCCAGAGAGTCGAGATCGTGGATTTGGCGCCGGCAAAGAAAAAGACCCGGGGCAATCCCATAACTCCTTCTCCGTTTTCCAATTTACCCATTCCTGTTTGACAAGCTGATAACACGATTAGATCCGCGTTCAATCTGAGTTCGGAGATCTCGCGAACCTGGAGAAAGCCGTCTTCCTCGGCATTATCAAGTAGGGACAGAACCAGGGCAGAACGAAGCGGAAATCTCTCGTCTTGGAAACCATGACAGGCAAAATGAATAATTCGGTAATCCGATAGGGCTTTTTTCTTAATAATGTCCTCTCGAGCCTTTCCGGCAACGCAAATATCGACTTTATCTCTCGGGAAACACCGAGAGATTTGCATGACTTCGTCTCCTGTAAAAGGCAGCGAGGAAAAATCAAATCCGTTATTCAAATAAACTTCTCTCAAAGTGTCACCGTAGGATTCCTGCTGTTTGTCCCTGCGCGGCATTGCGGCAGAATAGTTCGGATTTCCCACTGCCAAGAGCGTTTTTGGAGCTCTTGCATCGGTTTTCTTATTGACTAATAAGACTAAGGAAGAGGCAGATGGAGCATAAGAAATCCCATATAGCTCAATGAGGTATTGGTGTTTAGGATGCCTTGCTTTTGCCCTAGGTATAAGCGTTTCAAATGGGAGGTAATAAAGGACGCCATCTGGCACAATGATTAAGTGCTCAACAACGGGGGAGACGGTCTTTTCGATAAAACATAGAAAGTCATTGTAAAGCCGTTCCGCTGCTAATTCTCCCTGAAATTTCCCATTTGGATATGTGGAAACTGCTTTCAAGTAAGCTTTAAGGGAATTCTCAATGTGCGCACGTGATGGTAAAGATTTTAATATAAAATCCTCTTTTGTTATCAAGAAAACAAAGGATTCTTTTTCGCCTAGAAAGAACTCTATGATTGCAGTTTTGCGATCGAGCAGCTGATTTTGGACTTTCTCGATTGATATGCTTTCAAAAAAAGGCAAACTTGACCGTGTTTGTTTACCCAATTTCATTTTGTTCAAAAGACTCATATAGGCATTCTCTTCGTTCTCTAGCCGTTCCAATAAAACTTTTCTTTGATAATCTGTAATTTTGGATTTCGTAAGCCCGGAAATCGTATTACTAATCCTCCTTGATATCTCAGCTTGCTCTTTCTTGAATTCAGGCGGCAGAGACTCTTGGGAAGAATTGTCCATCTCTAATAAACCTTCTAAGAACGCCCGGGCTTTAGCTTTCTCTACAACTTGGAATATCTCATTATCATATCTCGAGGTTGGTCCCTTCGTCTTCAGCATGAATAAAAGACGGACAAGCGATTCATGTACCTTCATTTTGTCTCGAGCAAACCCGGCTTTATGGTCATCTAAAGAGAGCTGACTTCTTATAAGATCGATATTATTTGCGGCTTTCTTATAACAGGCTAAAGCTGATGCATATTGCTGTTCAATCTCAAGGCACTGACCCAACCCAAAATATGCTTCCCACAGGGCATCATTTTTTCCGCTTCTCACAGAGAGCTCCAACCCTTTCTGGAAATATTCCTTAGATTTCTTGTAATTCCCGAGACGTAAATAAACGTTTGCTTTGTTTATACAGATATTGCCTAATTCGTAGATGTCATTAATTGTGTGGGCCTTATCTTGAGCTAATTCAAAATATTTAAGAGAGGAAACAAAGTCATCAATCGCAGAGTAAGCGAGGCCAATATTGTTAAGGTTTTCAATTTCTAACCCTATATTTTCTTTTCTTTTCGATATTTCAAATGACTTTTTATAATAATCCAATGACCTTTTAAAATCATTCTGGTCGCCATGCAACTCGCCTCTACTCCTAAACACAGCCCCAATATTATTTAGATCTGCTGATATGCTATTATCATCCCCTAGCCTGTTGTCAATTTCCAACGCTTCCTTTAGATATAGTAAGGCTCGATCATAGTTGCCTAGATCTCTATACACAATTCCCATATTGTTTAGATAATCAGATCTGTCTTTTTCGTTCTTATCGAATATTAACGCGATCGCCAGCGCTCTTTCGTAGTAATATATTGCTCTTGAATATTTATTCAATCTCCAATAATAAATACCTATTTGATTCAAACATCTCCCTTCTTCTTGTTTATGATTTATTGATATGGAAAGTTCCAAAGCTTTTTGATTTAAAACGAAATAATCTTCAAGTTGTTCCGTATTAAAATAATTCAGGCTTAACTGACGCAGGCACTTCAACTCATGCTCAGGACTCTTTATCCTTCTGGCCAGCTCAATGGCAATTTCAAACTGAGCGATTGATTCCTTATAACGACCTGCCAAACGAAGGGCTTTTCCATTAATATAAGTTTCATATATTTTAAGGGCTCCTCGGCATTTATCCTGCAGGTAATTTAAACCGAGCCTATCAGCGAAGAATAGCGCTTCATTGTAAAAGCCAGCTGAATCCTTAAGTTGACCTAGATTCCAGAAGAGAATGCCAAGGTTCACCAGGCAAGTGAGTTGCCTATCTTCGTCCTGGTTCATCCGGGCCAACTTAAGAGCATCCTCAAAGAGCGCTACGGCTCCAGAAAAATCTCCGTTTTTTCGTAGCGAGGATGCTTCAGCTTGAATCCGGTTAAAGGAACGGACAAGTTCGGAATTGTTGACCGTTGTCTGTGCTAAGACCTTAGAAAGGAAAATCGGAGATGAAACTATAAAAAAAAACTAACAAATTTTTGGACAAAAGAAAATCTTTGCGTACGCATCAATCTAAGTTGATGTAATATAACTGGAACCAGTTTAATAGTCAATGGATTAGCTCCTTATCCAATATCTTCGTCCATCCGCCGAACATCCCTAGGCAACTATTTTTTTAAATTTACTCTATATCCTCAATAATGGCTATTTTGAAGTCGGGATATAATAAGACGTCAATTTTATTTCTATTTTCTCATCTTTTCGATCTTTTCCGTGCGATCAGCCTTGGAATAAATGAGGACTGATAATAAAACTCTCCGTCCAAGAAAAAGAGAAATTCAATATGGAATATTTAAAATATGCATGCTATTTCGCCATGAGACAAACAAAAAGGACTTGGACACGTGTTTTTTGATAAGATACACCCTTATGCTTTAAGGAGGTTAGGATGAAGAAATCGCATCTGCCTTTTTATCTTATCGTGCTCGCGCGAATGGCTCTTGGGGCCCCGGCAATCTTCTCTCAGGAGCCGGAATTCAGACCGGCGATCATCCAGCAGCCCATGCCCGACTTCACCCTTCCCGCTTATCAGGGGGGCGAAGCCACGCTTTCCAGCCTGAAGGGAAAGAATGTCCTGATCATCTTTCCCCGGGGATATGCGGCCGAAGGACGCTGGTGCACGATCTGCAACTACAAGTATGTCGAGCTTGTGGATTTAGAAAAAAGGGAGCAGTTGAGGAAAAAATACAACCTCGAAATCCTTTATGTCCTGCCTTATGGCAAGGATGTCATCAAGCAGTGGCTCGAAGCCATGCCCGGACAGTTAGAAAAAATCAAGGGCTGGAAATACCCGGCCGAGCCCGACAAGCAAGATGAGAAGGCGAAAAACTGGTCGGAGCGGGCCAGGAAATTATTCCCTAAGGACCTCAGTCTGGAAAAGGGAGAGGTGCCTACGCCATTCCCCATTCTCATGGATGCGGATAGAAAGGTCACCAAGGGGCTTGGCCTTTTTGTCACGGAGTGGAGCGGGAGCAGGGTTGACCAGCTCATCCCGAGCGAGTTCATCATCGATAAAAACGGCGTCCTCATGTTTAAATATATGGGGCAGAATACCATTGACAGGCCGGACGACGATTACCTGATAAAAATGGTGGAGCTCGTTGACAAAATGAAATAGGCTCTATTCGGGCGAGGTCAGGGCCGCATAGATAAAATTCTTATAGTGTTCTATGAGGTCGGCCAGGAGCTCTTCCTGGCTGATTTTCATGACTCTATCTGCCGGGACCTTCTCCATGAACGGCTCTTCCTTTTCTTCCCAGGCACTCTTCGGGTTTTTTCTCCCTCTTATGGTCAGCCGGAGCTTTAATTCCACCGAGTTTTTCGGCATAGAGATAGTATACTGGAAATTCTCCGCCTTTGACTTCGGAAACTGAACCCGGAGGCTAATGGACTTCCCCCGAAGAATCCAGTATTTGGCTTTGATCCCGTATTCTTTGAGCTCTTCGGCCAGGGCTTCGAAGGCCGGCTCAGCGATAAACTCGCAAAACTGCCTAAAATTCTCGGCCGTCTCGAATTTGCTGCGTTCGATGATCTCGATGCCTGAAAAAGCGGCCCTGAGAAGGTCTTTCCAGTCTTGCTTTTCCATCTTCAGAATCCGTTCAACTTTGAGCCGATATTAGCACATTTTCTCTAAATTTCAAACGGGAAAATTGGGAAGATAAGCTTGCATTTAGAGATTTCCTCAATTGAGAAAAAGTCTGCATGGCTATAACTTTACTATTTCTTGTGAGATAGAAAATCAAATCAACAGGATTGTGAAAATCTCTGTGAATAGCGTGTGAGTTTCTTTTATAAATGATTGAAAAAGCGAACGTTCTGGCCGTTTGCACAATTTTTGTGCATTCCTGACCCTGTTTAAAACGGCGTTTAAACAAGGCGAAGCAATCCTGAGATTGTTTTCCAGACGGACTCGATGCTGATCTCCTCAAGCGTGGGCGCGCTGAGGAGAATAGCGCGGCCGTAGGGCCTCCACGGAGCGACAAGGTCGTTCCGGAAGAGGGCAACGGATTCCGTCCCCAGGGCGGCTGCGAGATGAGTGATGCCCGAATCGTTACCCAGATAAAGGTCCGCTTCCTGGAGCAGCCCTGAAAGCATCGAGAGAGAGGGAGAGCGAAGCCAGGTCCAGCCCAAAGGGAGGGCGGTCTTTTCGATCAATGCCTCCATTCTTTTTTCGGCTTCCCCAGTGACAAGCGCTCCTTTGAATTCCTTTTGTCCCAGGCGGTTAATCACTTCGAGGAAGTTTCCAAGCGGCCAGATTTTCCTCTCGCTTCCGCTCCCGGGGTGGACAACGACAAGCTTCCGGCCCTTGGCGCGCCTAGGGTCAAGCGGAAGCAGGCCGCATTTCTCAAAGCCGCGGCCAGCCTGGGAGTCCTGTCCCAAAGATTCCAGCGTTTTCCGGAAAAAGAACCGGCTGATCTGCTCCGGCATCTCGGGTTGATAATAAAAAAAGCGGCATCTTCCTGGAGGCGCGGCGGCGGTCAGGCGATTTTCAAGCGCATTGTCCCTTTCCCCGTGCATCCAGCCCATGATTAGGTCAAACTGGCCAAGCCACTCGTTCAGGTTATCCACGGGCGCACCACTATCAGAAAAAAGGGGCAATAGTCGCGGACTATCACTCCGGATAATTTGATTCACGACACCCTTCTCCTGCAAAACCGCCCCGTATTCTTCGCGGCAGACAAGAGTCAACCCGGCCAAAGGATATGTCTTACGGATCAAAGAAATGGACGGATAGGAAACAAGAAGGTCACCCAGGCCGCCCAGCCGGAAAAGGAGAGCGCATCTCATTTTTTTTATCCCGCACATAAACTGCCGGCTGTTGTCAGCAGAAAAGGGAAAAATGAATTGTTAGGTGGGCAGAAGTTTTCTCCAGCCGGCGCAAGAAAACTTGGTCTCATTATAACAGAGAAGGATAAGAAATCAAATATTTTTTTTTATAAGCTCGGCAAAATTCCGGCCGAGCTCCTCCCCTTTTTTGAGGTCTTCTTCCTTGGGGCTGCCGATAAATTCAAAGCTCTCCCGCAGGTCCCACTTCGCCGGCTCGATGATGCTTTTCAATTCTTTCAAGGCTCCCCTGCTCCAGCCGTAGCTTCCAAAATAGGCGGCCTTCCGGTTCAAAATCCTTTTGCTCACGGCCATGTTCAGGGCCTCGGCCACGGGCGGGAAGAGCCTGACTTCGTAGGTCGGGGCGCCGATCGCGACGCCCGCATTCAACCACAAAGAAGGAAGGATGTAGCTCACGTGCGTCCTGGCCGCATCGAAAATCTCGAGGGGGATGCCGGCCTCGGAAATCCCCTGGGCCACAGCGCTCACCATTCTCTCGGTGTGCCCGTACATTGACCCATAGATAAGCGTAATGCCCAACTCTGTTTTCCCGGAAGCACATTCGGCCCATTTCTTATAGAACTGGATGATGCGCTCTGGGGCTTTTCTCCAGATGAGGCCGTGGGAAGGAGCCACGATGTCAACGGGGACCGCGGCCAGCTTGGCGATGGCGTCCAGAACGCGGCTGCTGTAATTGGCCACGATGTTGGCGTAATAGCGCAATGCTTCCTTCTCGTAGAAATCAAGATGCTTGCACTCGTCGTCAAAAATGGAATCTCTGACCGCTCCGTACCCGCCGAAGGCGTCGCAGGCGAACAGAATGCGGTGCGATTCCTCGTATGTCATCATCGTCTCCGGCCAGTGGACAAAGGGAGTGGAAAAGAATTTCAGGCTCCTCCGGCCGAGCGGCAGAATCTCGCCGTCGCCGACGACACGGACATTGTCCTGGATCGAAAAGAACCCGCTTAGCATGTCCTTTGTCCTGGCTGAGCCCAGGATGACGGCCTGAGGAGCCATCTTCCGAAAAAGGCGAAGCAGCCCGGTGTGATCGGGCTCCATATGATTGACGACGATATAATCGATCTTTGAGATATCCGTTAGCTCCTCGAGCTGAGTGAAATACTCATCGGCCTTCATCGACTTGGCCAGGTCGATGACCGCCTTCTTCTCGCCGAGGACAAGGTAGGAATTGTAAGAGACCCCTTCCTGACTGATTGGCCAGAGGCCCTCAAAAAGATCCGTAGTCCTGTCGTTCACGCCAATCCAAAATACATCAGGCCTGATCTCGCGTGCTGGCATCGTCGGAACCTCCTCTCCTTAACTTACCAAATCGCTCCTATCATCATACCAGAAAAACCCGAAAATCCATCACATTGGTTCGCGTCGGCCCCGTGATAATGAGGCCTCCGGCCTTCTTGAAAAAATTATAGGAATCGTTATTCTCGAGATATTTTTTTTGATCAAGACCCAGTTTCTCGGCCCTTGCAGCGATGGCAGGCGTCACCATAGCACCGGCTGCGTTAGTCGGCCCGTCAACACCGTCAGAACCCATGCTGGCCACAAGCAAAGGCAGTTTTTTCCCGAGCTCAGTTAGCATCGCCAGGACGAACTCCGTGTTCCGGCCGCCTTTTCCCTTCCCCTTGACTTTGACCGTCAACTCACCTCCGGCTAGCAAACAGATTGGCTTCCTGGAAGTTTTCCGGGAGCGGAGTATTCCTTCCAGGAGGAAGGCATAGCTCCTCGCTGCCTTTGCGGCTTCGCCCGAGTCGCTCGAGGTCAGAATGGCTGCACGAAACCCAAGCTGCCTCGCCTTTCGGGCGGCAGCCTTGAGCGCAAGATGGTTATCGCCGATGACGAACGTGCTGACGTTTTTAAAAACGTTATCCCCTTTCTTGAGGGTTTCCTCCGTCTTTCCCCGGACTCCAGCCAACAAGGCCTCTGTGACCGAACGGGGAGCCTTCATCCAAAGGCTGTATTTCTTCAACACTCGCACGGCATCTTCGTACGTAGAGGAATCCCAATAGGTTGGCCCGGATGCGATATACTCTAGGTCGTTGTCGATTACATCGGAAATGACCAGGTTCACAATTTTTGCCGGATGCGCAGCCTTGGCCAGGCGCCCCCCTTTGATAGCTGAGAGATGCTTCCGGACGGTATTAAGCTCGGCGATGCCAGCACCGACTCGAAGGAGTTCTCTCGTCACCCATCTTTTGTCCGCGAGCGTGGCCGGACTCAAGGGAAGACATAACTGCGCCGACCCGCCGCCCGAGATGAGGACAAAAATAAGGTCGTTGGGCCCCGCCTGCTTTGCCAGGCCGACAATTTCTTTGGCTACTCGCACGCTTCCTTCATCGGGTAAGGGGTGCGCGGCGGGCAAGCAGAGTATTTTTTCATCAGAAAGATCATGCCCCCGACCGCAGACCACGATTCCCCGGGATAAATGGCCGCCCAAAATCCGCAGCAAGCTTTTGGCCATGAAAGGAGCCGCTTTGCCAAAAGCGATAAGATAGATGTTCTCGAAAGAGGCCAGGTCGATCGTTCTCCTATAAATGAACAGCTTTTCTCCGCGCCTCCTCACGGTCCTGCGGATGAGCTTATCCGGGTCGACGTCGGCCAGCGCGGCTCTGAATATGCTCCTTACCCGGCGAGTCAGTCCGGCGTGGATCAAGTTTTTTTCTCTCCTATGCACCTAATATAACCGATTCCTGATTTTTTACAATCCTCGCCGTTTATGGTAAAAAAGGGTGAAAAGGACGACATGGCTAAGCGCAGGAACCTCGTTGCCCTGATTCTCAAGCTAATCTTCAGCATCTCTATTCTCGTTTTTATTCTCACGACCCAGACTTCCTTCAAGGACATCTGGGTTGTACTGAAGGAGGTCAATCCCTATTGGCTGGTCCTCTCGTTTTCCCTTCACGGCTTCGGCTACTTTGCCAGCGCCTACCGCTGGCAGATTCTGGCCCGGGCTCAAGGAGACGAGGTCCCTCTGGGGTTCTTGATTAAATCCTACATGGTGGGGACATTCTTCAACAATTTCCTTCCGACACGCTTCGGCGGAGACATCGTCCGCATCTGGGACGGCTCCCGCTATTCCAAGTCTCTTTTGAAGTCATCCGCCATCGTTCTCGTAGAGCGATTCACCGGGATCATCGTCCTCTTCCTTTTCGCTGTGTTCGCTTCCCTTTTCCGGCTCGACATGGCGCGTCAGGTCCCAGTGGTCTGGGTCGCCCTTCTTCTCGGGCTGTTCGGGCTTGCCCTCGTCGCCTCGTTCTTCCTGCCGCTGGCCGGAAAACTTTTGGCCGCGCTCCCGAGCAAGGGCTCTGTCGAGAAGCTCAAAGCGAAGATTATCCTCTTTCGGCAAACCATTCTTCATTACCGGACTCAAAAGGGGCCGTTCCTGCGGGCGATGTTCTGGGCCGTACTCCTCCAGCTCAACGTGATCCTTTATTATTTCCTGATCGGGAAAGCCCTTCATCTCCACATCCACTTTATCGATTATTTTATTTTCATTCCCATCGTCCTGTTGATTCAGAGCATCCCGGTCACGATCAACGGCCTCGGCCTCAGGGAAGGGTCCTACATCGAGATCTTCAAGTTCTATGGCATCGGGCCCCAAACAGCTGTAGCTTTTTCTCTGATTGCGGATGTCGCCTTTGTCCTGATCCTGGGGCTAATCGGCGGAATTATTTATGTTACGAGAAAATAGACGGAAAGCCATCTGGCTGATCCTGGTCCTTGTGCTGGCGCAACTGGCTTTCGGCCAGCAGGACCTCGCCGACCTGGAGAAACGTCTGGCCACAATCAAACAGGCAGTCCGATCCCTCCAGGCGAGAATCCAGGAAGAGAATAAGAAGGAATCGACCCTGCTTTCGCAGCTCGACCGAATCGCTTTCAACAAGAAATTGATCCGGAGCCAGCTCGAACTTTACAGCGTCGAGATGCAAAAGGCCTCCCAGGAAATCGCCGAGATCAAAAAGGTGATCGCCGGCCTCAAAGCGAAGCTTCAGAGGGAACGCCTGTCCGTCGAAAAGACTCTAGTCACTCTTTATAAATACGGACGGTTTGACTTCCTCCAGTTCCTATTCGAAGCGCAGAACATGAGCGCCGTTTTTTCCGAAGCAAAAAACCTGAGCCTATTGGCCCGCTACCAGCAAGAAACCATCACAGGTTACATGAAGACCCTGTCTGAGCTCAGCGCGGCCGAGCAGGCGCAGAGGTCCAAGAGAGCGGAATTGGCCGCCTACATCCGGGAAGCCGAACAGAAAAAAAAGGACCTCGAGGCTCAGGAGACCGAGAGCAGAGAGCTCATTCGGGATATTCGGAGAAATATAAAGACCTACCAGAAGGCGCTGGAAGAACAGAATGACCGGGCCCAGCACCTCCAGTCTCTAATGGACAAGCTGGCCAGCCAGGAGATCGTCCTGCCGTTCAAGTTCGTTCCTTTTTATGAAAAAAAAGGCAAGCTCCCCTGGCCCATCGCCGGCAAGGTGATCACCCGCTACGGCCTGGAAAAACATCCTCAATTCAACACCGTCACCATGAATAACGGCGTCGAAATCGCTCCTCTGAAAGGCGAGAACATTATCCAATCGGTCCACTCGGGAAAAGTTGTCTACGCCGATTATTTTCAAGGCTACGGAAACCTGATCATCATCGACCACGGGATGAATTACTATTCCCTCTACGGCCATTGCGCTGATTTCCTGGTCAACAGGGGCGATTTCGTCAGGGTCGATCAGCCGATCGCCGAAGTCGGCGATTCCGGGTCGCTCAACGGAGTCTGTCTCTATCTCGAAATCCGCTACAAGGCGAAACCCCTCGATCCCTTGCAATGGCTCAAGCGAAGATGATAGAATGACTCTCCCTTTCCCGGGGAAAAGGCTATGAAGAAAGCAAAATATATCCTCGCCGCCAGCCTTCTCATCCTCTCCCTTTTCTTTGTCTTCGAGAAGAGCATCGTCCGGGCCATCGCCGCCAGCTCAGCGGCACCCCCCAAGAACATTTTTCTTATCGAGGCGGTCATTCGGTTGATCAAGAACGACTATATTGAAGAAAAGGACGCAATCAAAACCATGGACGGGTCATTCCAGGGCCTGCTGAATTCGCTGGACAGGACTTCGAGCTACCTCAACAAGGAGAGCACGGCCCGGTATCTGGACCAGAAAAGCGCGCAGTTGAAGGAGCCGGGCATCGGTCTTTCCAAAGAGTATGGCGCCTTCCCCATGGTTGTCGGCATCGTCGAGGACTCTCCGGCAGAAAAAAGTGGCCTCGAGGTCGGTGATTTGATCACAGAGATCGACGGGCTGGCGACACCACCGATGAGCCTGACTGAGGTCAACCTCTATATCCGGGACAAGCAGGAAACGCCCATAAATCTCAAGATTCTCAGGGAAACAGACACCATTGACGTCAAAGTCGACAGGGCTTTACTTTTTGCCGACCCAGTCAAGGTTCGGGATCAAGAGGGTACCAGCGGCGTCCTGAAGATCGCCAGGCTGGACCCGCCCTGCGTGAGCAAGATCAAGACGGAGCTTTGGCCGAAGCTCCAGAAGAACAAGAAGCCATTGATCGTCGACCTCCGGAACTGCCAGGAGGGGAGCTTCGAAGAAGCGCAACAATTCATCAACCTCTTTTTAAAGGCCGAAAACATCGGCTATCTAGAAAAAAAAGGAAGGACAAAAGAGCTTTTTTCGGCGTCCGGGGAGCCTATTCTGGCTCATCTTTCTCTTGTGATTTGGATCAATCAAGCCACAATGGGGCCCGCGGAGGCCGTCGCTGCCGTCCTCAAGAAATCTAAACGGGCCAAGATTGTCGGCCTTCCCACGTCCGGCCTGGCAGCAAAACGGCAGTTCATCCTGCTGGGAGACCAGACATCCGTTTTCCTCACGTCGGGAGTATTTTGCCTCAGTTCTGGAGAAAAACTGTGGGGTCGGGGCACAGAACCTGATGTCAGAGTGGAAATGAATGAGCAGAGTTTTGATGCGTTCATGAAAAAGACCAAAAGCCTCCTCTCCATTCCCTGATCAATGAAGCCAGACCAGCCACGCCGCGAAAATAAAGAAGACTATTCCCCTACTCGCCTTTATACGGCCTTTGCCCTTTTGGCCCTATTCTCCTGCCTTGGCCTTGATTACCTCGCCTCAAGGAAAGGAGAGCGGTCCTATATTTTCCCCGCGGCAGCGCCGAAATTGGAGATCTCCGAGGCTCCTGTTTCCCTGACCAAAATGATTCTTCAGTTTCTCGATGAGTCCGGGCTTCCTGCGGAGGCGATTCAGGAAGGAGAAGAGGAACCCGGGGTTCCTCAGGTCAAAGTCAGCCTTCCCCGGGACCTTTACAGCGAGCTCGAACCCAAGCTAGAAAGCATCCTTAAAGGGAACAGGATCCCATTCCAGAAAGAAGAGGTAGAGGATGAGGCGACGGTGGTGTTCTCCTGGACCCTCAGACGGGAAGACGGGGAAAAGCTTGCCGTCCTGTTTACCTGCCCGCTTCCGTTGCCCAAAAAGAAAGAAGAAGTCCGGCCCGCTCCCTCTGAAAACAAAGTCGCCATCATCATAGACGATATGGGAAGCAGCCTCGAAGCGGTCCAGGAAATCTGCGCCCTCAAGTTACCGGTGACGGTTTCTATCCTTCCCCTGAGCACATATGCCCTTGAAACCGCTCAGATCGCGCACGAGCATGGTCTGGAAGTAATGCTTCACTTGCCCGGCGAATCCCTCAATCACCAGGACGGAATTGATGAGACGAACGGGTTCATCCGCTCTGGCATGGACGAAAAGGACATCCGGCGTATTATCGAAGAGTCGCTTGCGAAAGTGCCCTATGTCGAAGGCATCAATAACCACATGGGCTCAAAAATCACCCAGGAGGAGACGGTGATGCGGCCGATCTTGGAGTTGCTAAAAGGAAAAGGCCTCTATTTCATCGACAGCCGGACGACTGCCGATTCCATCGCCTACGATCTTGCCCAAAAAATGGGCCTCCGCTCCGCCTATAGAAACGTCTTCCTCGACTCTCCCACCGGTGTGAATTTCACGAAGCAGAAGATCGTTGACCTTTGCCGCTTTTCCCTGCGCACGGGCAAGGCGATCGCGATCGGCCATCCGTTCCCCGAGACTCTCGAGGCTCTTAGAAAGAACTTTGGCCTTCTCCAAAAATACAGGGTCACACCCGTCTTCGTCTCCCAGGTCGTGGAAAAATAAGCTGCGGATAGTTCCAAAACCCTCCACGTTTGCATAATTTGTGTTCATCCGCTATATTAAAAATATAAGAAGGAGGAAAAAAATGAGAAAATGGAGTTTTTTGGCCGTCTTCGTCACCGCGGTTCTCGTCGTCTCCTTCTCCTCTTCCTGCATGAAAGCCATGGACCCCGAAGAACTGAAGTCCTCCATGGAGGTCATGAATATCGAGACCAAGTGGGTTTCCAAGGTTTACAAGCCGTGGCCTCCTAAGCTTATCCTTGTCCCGGTCATCTCCTTCCAGGTCAAAAACGTTTCTAATAAGCCCCTGAACTATGTTAATTTTAACGGCATCTTCAAATTTAAGGACCAAGTTGAGAATTTTGGGGATAATTTCCTGGCAGCCATCCGCAAAGAGCCCGTCCTGCCGGGCCAATTGAGCAAGGTCATCACCCTGAAAAGCAATTTCGGAGTCGAAGGCAGGAACTTGGCCTCTTTCAAAGACAACCCCGAATGGAAGCCTGTGATTTGCCGCCTGTTTGCGCAGTCCAAGGGGTCCATCCATGTCTTGCTCGGTGAATATGACATCTCTCGAACCATCGACTTCCAGGAGCCAGAGCCTGTGGGCATGGAAAAGAAAGAGGAAAAAAAGAACTGAAAAAAGAACCGGGAATGAAACCCTACATTCCATCTCGCCTCTTCCTGACCAAGGGTAAGGGCCAGCACAAGGAAAAGCTGGCCAGCCTGGAACAGGCCCTCAGGGATGCGGGGATCGCTCCGTTTAACCTGGTTAAAGTGTCAAGCATTTTCCCTCCGTATTGCCAGCTGGTGGGAAAAGAGGAAGGGCTGAAGGCGCTCAAGCCCGGCCAGATTGTGTACCTGGTCATGAGCGAGAATTCCACCAACGAAGCCCACCGCTTGGTCTCGGCATCGGTCGGCATCGCCATCCCCAATAATCCTGTCCATTACGGCTACCTCTCCGAGCATCATAGTTTCGGCCAGAGCGAAAAAGAAGCCGGAGTCTACGCCGAGCAACTGGCTGCATACATGCTGGCGACGACACTGGGCAAGAACTTTGACTTCAGCCAAATCTGGGATCAAGACCAGGAGAAAAACACCTACAAGATTTCCGACGATCTGCTAGTCAAGAGCCGGAGCATCGCCCAGACCACCAAGGGAAAAAAAGGAATCTGGACGACAGCTCTAGCGGCTGCCGTTTTTATTGATTAGCGTTTAAAGATTCAGAGGGTTCGGGTTCAGGATCTTGATATAGCTCTGGTCTTTGATCTGTTTGAGGAACTCCTGGAGTTTCTTTTCCCGCCTTTCTGAAAAAAGCTGCTCTTCGATTTTCTTTTTGGCTTCTTCAAGAGTCAGGGGCCGGCTTTCTTTTTTGTTCTCCAGCTTCAGCACATACCAGCCGTTTCTCGCCTCAACCCATGGCGTCATCTCGCCCACATTGAGTTTAACGACGGCTTGCTCCAGGGCTTTCTCCAGCTCTCCGTGCTTAAATGTCCCCAGGTCTCCCTGGTTTTCTTTCATCGGACTATCAGAGTCCTGGCCCGCCACTGTTGAAAAATCTTCGCCGGCATTAAGTTTCTCGCTAATCTCTTTTTTCTTGGCCTCAAGCTCTTCTCCGCTCCTTCCTTCAGTGGAAAGATAAATGGCCCGGATAGTATACTCTGCAGGCTCAACAAACTCTTCGGCGTTCAGCTTATAGTAATTGATGACTTCAGGTTCTTCGACGACGATGCTCCGGTCCACCTCATAGGCTATGACCGCCTGCCGCATGATGTTCTCTTCAAGCTGTTTGATAAATTCATCATAGTCCACGCCCTGCTGGCGGAGCACTGCCCTGAACTGCTCCTCTGATTCAATATTGTTCTGTTTTTTAAGATTCTCAAGATAAACCTTGAGCTGCTCGGAGACATTGATTTGCTTTTTCTTGGCCGTCTGCAAAAGGAGAGTATCCGTGATCATCTCATTCAGGAGCTCTCCCTTTAACCTGTTATACTGTTTCTCGAACTCCTCTCCTTTTGTCTGCGACTTGAGCATTTGAAGCACATAGTCATAGTATTCCTTGTATTTGGACAGCGTAATGATGTCGTCGTTCACAATGGCCACGATTTCTTCCACAATCTCGCCCCGAGCCAATCCGGCCACGCTGAACAGGAGAAGCAGAGGCGCCAGAAAACCGAGTTTCTTTTTCATCAATCAATCCTTTGATAGGGAAAAGATAAATTTTCGGGAAACGTTTCCCAGTCCAGGCTCTCCTTCAATTCTTCAAGGCAGCGAGAAACCGCAGCCTTGACCTTCAGGTCCATGAGATTGAGCCGGATGGTTGCGGACGCCTTTTCTAAAGGGATCCACTCCGGTTCGTATATTTTGTCCACCCTGAAAATATGAAAGCCGTAGGAAGACTCGACGACCGGACTGACCTCGTCCGCATGCAACGAAAAAATCACGGTTTCCCATTCCTGCGGAAGCTGGCCTTTTTGAAATATGCCCATCACTCCGCCCAGAGATGCTTCTGGGCCGATGGATTCCGCAGTTGCAAGCTGCCTGAATCCTTCCCCCGAGAGCAGTTTGGCCTTGTCCCAAATATCGACCGCTTTGGCCTCTGTGGAGACAAGGATCTGGCTGACCTCAACCCGCTCGGGCAGGAAAAATTCGCTTTTATTAAGGGCGTAGTATCTCTCTATTTCGGCCTGATCAACTTTGACATCTTTTACGACTTCACTGAGATATTTTTCGACGATCATCCTGTTATACAGGGGGCCGGAATCAGATTCGAGAAGAGCCTTTTGTTCTTCCACGGGCCAGGCCTCTCCCTCCTGCTTGTCCAGAAATATTTTTTTCTCTTCCGCGGAAGCAGCAATCTTGCGGTCCCGAGCAGCCTGGAGGAAGAGTTTTTGCCCGATAAATTCATCAAAGAGGCGGCTCCGGGTGAGATATTCCACTGACATGGGCTCGGTCCCCGCTTCGTCTCGCACATAGATATTGAAATCGGCCTCCGAGTACTCGGCCTCCTCCACTCGAAGGACGACCCTATCGAGCTCCTGCTTGGCTTCCTGGACAGGGGGCGGGGCCTTGGTTGAAGATTTTTCAGGGCCGCACTGGAAAAGCAGAAAAGCGCATAAAAAAAGGGCAGAAAAATGGAATACATCTCTCCACTGCGGCTCTCGCGACATCGTCGTCATTTTATCTTTAATAATTTCAATTCATTTTATTACAATTACATAACTCCTTCAAGACAGACAGGGTTTCATCCATTACAACGGTATCCGCGTTGGAGGACAGCGGCACAGTCAGAACTCCCTGGGGGGTTAGCTCAGCCGCACACGTTTCGAGAAACCGGGTAAATCTGTCCAGGTCCGCCAGACCGGCCGGGGAAAATTTCAGGACAAGCCTGTTCCCGATTCTGTCGATGGCCCTCATTCTGATCTCTTGCGCCAGATGCTTGACGGCTCCGTATTGAAGCAGGTTCTCCACGCTCCGGGGAAGAGGGCCAAACCGGTCTTTGACCTCTTCTTTAATCCGGCCGACCTCATCCAAGCTTTCGATAGAGGAGACGCGCTTGTAAAGGTTCAGCCTCAAGTTGATCTGAGGCAGATAACTCTCGGGAATCCGGATATC
>CAZLFV010000023.1:0-31856 GCA_964558915.1 uncultured Eubacteriales bacterium
AAAAAAGACGAGGACCATTGGGCCCGAAAATTCTTTGAGGCGATGATCGGCCGCAATTTCCTCCCCAACAGCCCCACCCTGACCGGCGCGGGAAGGGATATGTGCCTGAGCGCCTGCTTTGTCCTCCCGATTGAGGATAGCCTGGAATCGATCTTTGAGACTGTCAAGGACGCGGCCCTGGTGCACAAGGAGGGAGGCGGAACCGGGTTTGATTTCAGCCGGCTCCGGCCCAAGGGCAGCTTTGTCCGCAAGACGCAGGGGATCGCTTCCGGACCGGTTTCTTTTCTGCGGGTCATCGATTCAGCCACAGAAGCCGTCAAGCAAGGCGGGACTCGCCGCGGCGCCAACATGGGGATTCTCCGGGCCGACCATCCCGACATCGAAGAGTTCATCCGCATGAAAATTGACGGCAAAAGCGTTAACAATTTTAATATCTCGGTGGCGGCCACCGATGCCTTCATGGAGGCCGTGAAAAGCAACGGCGCCTACGATATCTTCGACCCCTATCTCAAAAAAAAGGTCGGGCGGAAAAATGCCCGAAACATTTTCGACCTGATTATCGAATCGGCCTGGGCCGTGGGAGACCCCGGTTTGATATTCATCGACCGGATTAACAAGTTCAATCCGACCTCGCCCCTCGGTCCCATCAGGGCGACCAATCCCTGCGGCGAGCAGCCCCTTCACGAGTATGAATCCTGCAACCTGGGGTCGATAAACCTGGCTCATTTCTATAATCCGAAGAAGAAAGAGGCGTTCGACTGGGACCGATTCGGCGAAGTCATCTCCCTGGCCGTGAGGTTTCTTGACAACGTTATTGATGTCAATAAATACCCCCTCCCTCAGATCGAGAAGATGACCCGGGCCAACCGCCGGATCGGGCTCGGGGTCATGGGCTGGGCCGACTTGCTGATCAAAATGAAGCTGAAGTACGACTCGGCTCCGGCCGTTAAGCTGGCCGAGAAACTGACCGCCTATATGCGCAAGCGCGCCACCGCGGAATCAGCCCGCTTGGCTGAGGAAAGGGGGAGCTTCCCGAACATCGGAAAGTCGGTCTACAAAGGAAAAAAAATGCGCAACGCCACCACCCTGACCATCGCGCCCACCGGCACAATCTCCCGCATCGCCGGCTGCTCCTCGAGTATTGAGCCGATTTTTGCTTTTGAGTTCACCTCGAAGATCATCGACGGCGAAATCAAGGACATCCATCCTCTTTATGCGGAGTGGAAAAACGCCCATCCCAAGGACCCGCTACCTGAGTATTTCCGGACCGCCCACGAGATCGCGCCCGAATGGCACGTCCGCGTGCAGGCCGCCTTCCAGAACCATGTGGACAACTCGGTCTCCAAGACCATCAACTTTGCAAATAAAGCCACAGTCAAAGACGTGGAGAAGGCCTATCTGCTGGCCTATGAGCTCGCGACCAAGGGCATCACCATTTACAGGGACGGCAGCCGGGCCGAGCAGGTGCTTTACAAGCCTTCGGCCGAAGCCAAGCTCCATCCCAAGGAAAGGCCGGCCTCGCTTTCTTCGGTCACGGACAAGATCAAGACCGGGTTCGGAAATCTCTACGTGACGATATCCTTTTACAATCAGAAACCATTTGAGGTCTTCACCAGCATTGGAAAGAGCGGTTACACGACGATGGCCGACGCCGAAGCCCTGGGCAGGCTCATCTCAATGGCGCTCCGAAGCGGCGTTGACGCCAAGGAAGTCATCAGCCAGCTCAGAGGAATTGGAGGATCCGAGCCAATTTTTACCGAGGGCGGGCTCGTTCAGTCTATCCCCGACGCCATCGCCAAGGTCCTGGAAAGGCATATCGGCCCTGTTCAGGGCAACTCCAAGGATATTTTCCAGACGGTCTGCAAGATCTGCGGAGCGACCCTGCCGGATGAGAAGTGTCCCGTCTGCCCCAACTGCGGCTGGAACCGCTGCTCCTAATAGCCCTTGTACCTCTCGGGCTCGCCAACGGGTGGCGAGGCTTGATTTTTCTATCTGGATTTGCTATGAAATAGGTTCAAAGGGACTGCTTTGGGGTGAGCGAGAAAGACCAGGTCATCGGGAGCTTTTTCACCACACTAAAAGTCGCTTTCAAAACGGCCACGATTTATAGCATCGGCCATCCCGCCTATCACAAGGCTGTGGAGGACCTTCTCTCCAAGATCACCGCGTTGCTGGAATTCTCTAACCCTCTCTCCATAGGCTTCACACCGAAATCCCTGTATGTCGATCATCGATTTTGGGAGGAGGACAGGATCGTTGTCGAGTTGGCCCGGATGTTCCATTTCCGCAAAATCAAGAACCTCGAGATCCGCGAGGGCATCACTCTTGACGAATTGATTAAGTTCGTTTCCAAGATCGCCCTGCCTCTCCAGGAATTCATTAAGGAAGGCGGCGCTCAGGCCATCTTGAGGCAGGAAAAAATTGGGCACATCGCCGTGGAAGAATTGGCCTATTCCCAGCTTTTGAAGGGCGAGTGGGACGAGATTAAGGACGTCTGGGTTTATCTCCTGGTCGAAGCCGTCCGCGAGAACAACATTGAAAAATTGAATCAAATGGCCGAGGTCTTCGAGAAGGTTGTCAGCGGGTTGGATACGGAAGACTTCGTTCAAAATGAGGAACTCCAGGATCATTTTTACCGGTTTTTTAGATACCTCAAAGAAAGCCGCGGAGACAAATACCGCAGTTGTTCCAAAGGCTTCGTCAAGACGATTCTGGCCGGAAAAAGGATGGGTCCGGAAACAAAAATTGACCATTTGAAACGCACGCTCGCGGAAATGAGCACAGAAGACCTGGCTTCAACAGTCTGGGAGGAAATCTTGTACGACGAGAAGTTCGATTCCTTGAGTTTCAGTGTTTTTTCAAGACTCGTTGACAAGGAGCGGCACCCCGAAATTTCCACTTCTCTCAGCGAGCTGTTTCAATCGGACAATCCCCTCAACAGAAAACCCGAAGTCGAACAGAAACTCCGGTCCTTGCTCAGGGGGACATCCAGCCTGTATATTTCCGAAATGTACCGGCAAACTCTGGTCAATCTCCTCCGGGACATATCGTTCGAAAAAAAGATCCTTTTCGATCATCATCTGCTCCATTCCAATTACCGCTTTGCCCTTCTGAACGCCCTGGAGAGAGAAAAACAAAAGCCCGTCCAGACGAAATATCTGGAGAGAATCCAAGAAGAATGGAAGCAAGTGACCGAAGACAGGGACCTTGAATACGTGAAAGGCCTCCTCCAGCTCTTGAGCAAGAGAGAACCGGACCTAGCGGGCGAACCATCTTTTCGGGCCGTCTGGAAGTCGATCGCGGAGCTCGTCGAAGGCCTCATCCTGAATGGTGAGACCTTTCCTGATTTCGACTTCTTTATAAAAAAACTGAAGGTGAGCGTCCTCGAAAGGAGAACGTATTTGGATAAAATCTTCCAGGAGAAGGTCAACACTCCCCCTCTTATAGAGGCCTATTTTACTTTTTTCACCCAGTATCTCTTCGAGTTCAGTGCCCGGTTAAAGCAAAAAGCTGGGGAGAGCCAGTTCCTGGCAAATATGGCCTATGCGTTAAAACACATTGATTCGCGGATATCGCTCGTGACCCTAAAGCACATTTTTTCCTTGGGCGATGTCAGCGTGAAGTCGCTGGTTCTAAAAAGCATGCAGAATCTCACGGTCTATGATGATAAGTTCTTATTTCGCCTTTTGGACTCCAAAGACGTCTACATCCGAGCTGAAGCGCTGATCATTCTGACCAAGGATGAACATCTTCGACAGGCTGCTCTAGCACGGTTGCTGAACATCGAGTCTCCCTATGGCCTCAGGAATAAGAAGCTCCTTAGAAATATGAAACTGGTCGAAGACATGGATCTCAAGGATGCCTGGCCGTACCTGAAAATCCTGGGCCGGCGGAAAAATTTCTGGAATAAGAAAATCCGCGAGTCTTCGTCCCGGATTCTGGAGAAATGGGGTGAGGGATAAAGTCAAACTCTGTTTTATCTTTCTATTGAACTCCATCCAGGCAGGAAAGATCTACTCCGATAGCCACCCCACCTTTGGCGAATTCGTCGGGAAGCTCCATGAGGCCATCCAATCGGTCCTCCTGGTGAAAAAAGAACTGATCCTGGGAATTGTTAGCGGAGAGCTGGCCTGGGAGGATGAAGTCTTCTTTGACCTGAGCAAAAGACTGGGGACTCTGGTTGATTTTCTCAAGGAAGTGAGGATCGAGAGAATCATCTTCCAGCAGGGATTACGATACGAAGAATTGAACGCCTTCATTTCTTTTTTGGCCCGGATAAAAAAGCTGGAAAAGGTTGACGAACAGGAATATTTCAACCTCCATGGGATCACCAACATCCGGGCGGGAAGAATCCGCACTCTGACACCCGCTGAAGACCAGGAGGAAAGAATCAAGGAACTGGTCAGAAAATATGAGAAATCCCTGGAGACCGTCTCCGAGTCCATAAAGGTTGTCCTGGATGAGAAGGATCTGGATTACCTGGATTTGAGGTTTAACGTCCTGAATTATCTGGAAGATTTCGTGGAGAAGCACCAGGAACTGGTCAGCCTGATTTCCGTCAAAGAAAAAGACGTCCTCACCTTTGTTCATCTTATGAACGTCGCCCTGCTGACCATGTTTTTTGCTTCCAAGCTGGAGTTCGGCAAAGACGATGTCCTGGACTTGGGCATAGCGGCACTCTACCACGACATCGGAAAGCTTTATATATCAACAAAGATCCTCCAGAAGGGGGCGGCCTTGGCCGAACAGGAATTCGTCCAGGTCAGAGATCATCCGCTGCTGGGCGCAAGGATCCTGAACAATTACAAAGAAACGCTGGGAATTCTGCCTCTTGTGGTTACCATAGAGCATCATCTCCGTTATGACCTCACAGGCTATCCGAAAATGGCCTATCCCCAAAAGCCTCATCCGGCCTCCATGATCGTATCTATATGCGATGTTTACGACGCCCTCGCCCTCAAACGGACCTACAAAAAAGACTATCCGCCCAACAAGATCTATGACCTGATGATGATGAACAGGGGTAAAATATTCGACCCGGAGCTGCTGGACAAGTTTTTTCAGAGCGTGGGAGTCTGGCCTGTCGGCGCCATCGTCACTCTGAGCGACGAAAGCATAGCGGTTGTCAGGGAAATCAACGAAGAGGACGCCTTTAGACCCAAGGTGGAAGTCGTGGTGCCCGAGAGTAAGAGGGAGCTGGTCAACCTGGTCAAAACAAAGACAATCCATATCACCGGGGCTTTAAATCCCAAGGGAAAAGGGAAGGACTACCTCCCGTATCTTTAGGGCGCCGCAAAACAGGCTTCAGCAGCCAGCCAGGTCTGTTTATACTGTTTCCGATTAAAATAATAGGGTGGCAAATCGCGGCGGTTTTGGTTTATATTCAGAGGTCTTATTGAGGAGCAGATCTTGCGATGAGGAGCTCAACCATGATTATTTTCCTGGCGGTCGCTCTGTCTATCTACGGCCTGATTAATTTCTATATTTTAAGAAGGGCAGGGCAGGCCTTGGCCGGCCTGGGAAATATCCGCTCCCTCCTTATGGGCTTTTTTCTGCTTCTGGTCCTGGCCTATCCCCTGGGCCGAATTGTTGAGCAAGTGCTGCCGGGCGGTCCCGCAGAATTCTTTGACCGGATCGGCTCTTTTTATCTTGTGATGATGTTCTATTTCTTCTGTTTCATCCTTGTCGTAGACATCCTGAGGCTGGGAAACGCTTTTTTATCATTTTTTCCCAAAGCCGTCACTGCTCACCCCCAGAAAGCGGGCCTGATGACCTTTGGCCTGGTCCTGGGTTTGGTTTTTGCTATCGTGACAGGCGGCGCGATCAATGCCGTCCGTCCCCGCTTCCGCACCCTGGAGATTGCCGTCGCTAAACCGACTGGAAATCTCTCCGAGCTGAAGATCGTCATGGCGTCCGACTTTCACCTTGGGACTACGAACCGCAATGCCTGGCTCAAAAAAATCGTGGCCAGGATTAACGGGCTCAAGCCCGATATCGTTTTGCTTCCAGGAGATATCGTGGACATGTATGTTCCGCGCGCCAGCGTGATGCAAATGATCGCCACACTCCAAGACATCTCCGCTCCGCTGGGCGTCTTTTCGGTGACCGGGAATCACGAATATTATGGCGGGTTGAAGAAAAACCTCGAATACCTGGCCCAGGCAGGCGTGAGGGTGCTTCAAGACGAGGCGCTCAGAATAAACGATGAGTTCTACCTTATCGGCCGAAAGGACCGGACCGCTTTGAGTTTCAAAGAGGACCGAAAAACCCTGGCGGAGATCCTGCGCTCTGTGGATACGGGGCTTCCCCTCATTCTCCTCGACCATCAGCCCTATGGGCTCGCCGAAGCCGAGGAGACGGGTATCGATGTCCAGCTCTCAGGCCATACCCACGCCGGGCAGCTCTTTCCGATGAACCTGATTAATAAAATGGTCTGGGAGAAACATTGGGGCTATCTGCGCAAAGGAAAGACTCAGTACTATGTGTCCTGCGGGGTGGGGACTTGGGGGCCTCCGGTCAGGACGGGAAGCCGGCCGGAAATCATCCAGATCCGGCTAGCATTCAGTCCAGGGAAAAATGCGAAGTGAGGACAAACCAAATAATCTCAGAATTTATACCCGATCTTTCTCAGGAATTCCTTTCTCCACTCGATATCGACTTCTCCCTCGATGCCTTTTGTTTTCACGCCGTCGATGACCCCGAGGATTCCCCGGCCGCTTTCCGTCTCGCCGATGATCACGTCGACGGAATTGGCCGTGGCGCAAAAGATCTGGCAGACCTCAGGGACGCTCTTGATGGTATTGAGGATGTTGACCGGGTAGCCGTTCTCCATAAAAATAATGAAGCAGTGACCTGCCGAAAGACTCTGGGCATTTTTCTTGGCCAGGTCGATGAGCCGCGCCTCATTGCCCGAATAGCGGACGAGCGCCGGCCCCGAAGATTCACAAAAGGCCAGCCCGAACTTCATCTGAGGCGCCGTATTGACAATGGCCTCGTGAAGATCCTCAACGGTCTTGATAAAATGGGATTGGCCGAGGATAAAATTCATCTCCTCCGGCTTATTGATCTTGATAACTTTGATGTCCATATCATTCCCTCCTTGAAATCTTATTATTATACAAATATTCTTTAAGAGACAAGTTGATAGGCTTTTTCATTCAAAAATAAGGAGAGCCATATGCCTCACCCAACCCTCGACCATCTTAAAATCGCAACAATCGAGCGCCATATCCTCGAGGAGCAACGCAGCCATCCTGAGGCCACCGGAGTCTTGACTAATTTACTATACGATATCGCCCTGGCCGGCAAGGTCATCGCGAGCAAGACGACCCGGGCCGGGCTGGCGGAGATCTTGGGCCGGACAGAAGACATCAATGTCCAGGACGAAGAGGTGATGAAACTCGACCGCTTCGCCGACCTGACAATCTACCGTCTCAACGATCATACAGGACGCCTGGCCGCCATGGCTTCGGAGGAACACGCCGGTCACCTGCCCATTCCGGATAAGTACCCCAAGGGGAAGTACGTGCTCCTTTATGACCCCCTGGACGGGTCGTCGAACGCAGACTATAACGTACCAGTCGGCACGATCTTCGGCATTTACCAGCGCGTCACTGCCAACGGCCCCGGAACATTGGAGGACCTGCTCCAGCCCGGAAAGAACCTGGTCGCCTCGGGATATCTCTGCTACGGCTCGAGCACCATGCTTGTCTACACGACAGGGAACGGCGTTCATGGGTTCACCCTGGACCCGACAGTGGGCGAATTCCTTCTCTCGCATCCCAACATCCGGATGCCGTCCCCGCCAAAATATTTTAGCGTCAACCTCGGTTATCAGACTTATTGGAGCGCCGGCGTCCGGCGCTATACCCAATATCTCCAGGGAGAGGAAGGCGGTGTCAAGGGACTCTCTCTCCGCTACATCGGAACGCTGGTCTCAGATTTTCACCGCAACCTGCTGGCGGGGGGAGTCTTTTATTATCCTGCGGATACAAAAGACCCAAAAAAGCCCAGCGGCAAGCTGCGCCTCCTCTACGAAGCGGCTCCCCTGGCGTTCATCGCGGAGCAGGCCGGCGGCTATGCGTCGGACGGAAGGCAGCGCATCCTGGACATCCCACCCCAATCGCTCCACCAGCGCACTCCCCTGTTCATCGGCAACCGCGACCTTGTAGAAAAAGCCGAAGACCTCATCCGAGAACACGACTAAGCGCTCCTCAATCGGGGGGAAGGTCAAGCCAGGAATTCGACTGTGGGGCTCTTCATTTTGTTCTCCTGACCTCATTCCAGAACGGCTTTGTCCGAGAGAGCATCCGCTTTTGCTCCTTTTTCTCGGCAAAGGTGCGGGACACATAAACTCGCTCTCCCGTCAGCGGATCCTTGCCGGTGTAGTACATGCATGTGGAGCGCGTCATCGGTGTCGGCGTAAAAATCTGAACCCCTTCTATGGGCCTTGGCCCTTCTGACATGAGGCCTCGCACATGCCGCGCCAATTCCCGAGCTTCTTTCTCTCCCGTCCCCGGATGGCCGACCATGAAATAATATTTCAAATGCTGTCGCCGACCCTGGCTGAGTTTTTTGAACAGGCGACGGAACTCTCCAAGCGGCTGCCGGCCCTTGTTCATCAGGCGAAGCACCCGAGGTGACACATGCTCGGGCGCAATCTTGAGAAGCCCGGAAACGTGATGAGAGCACAGCTCCTGCAAATATTCGGGACTCTCCATTGCCAGGTCGTAACGGATGCCGCTCCGGACGAAGACTTTTTTTACTCCGGGAATGGCTCGCGCCTTCTTCATCAGCCGGATGAGCCGTTGATGGCTGCGGTCTAGGTCCGGGCAGGACAAACAATCTTTGTCCAGGCACGGCGAGGCGCAGTCCATTCCGTACATGTTCGCCGTGGGGCCGCCCAGGTCATCCACAAAACCCTTAAAATCAGGATGTTTCACTAGACGACGGATTTCCTCTAAAATAGATTCTTCGCTCCGGGAAACGATTCGATTTCCCTGATGAAGCGACAAGGAGCAAAAGGAGCAGTTGCCGATGCAGCCGCGGTGGGTAAGAACCGAAAAGCGGGCCATCTCAAATTCATGAAACCCGGCCCGAATATCGCGGGAATACGGGAGGCCATACACCCAATCCAGATCCTGGCTCGTATACTTCGGCATCGGAAACTGAAGTACAAAACGCCCAGAATGGCCTTGTGCCAGATGCCGACGGTTGGAGAACAACCGTTGCGCTGTAGCGAATTTCTCAAGGTCCGAGCAGACGTCCTCAAAGGGCGGAAGAACCTCGAAACCGTCCGGAATCTCCCGCCTGATGACGGCCGTGCCCGGTATCCCCAAAATGTCATGACCGTCTTCGAGGCGACGAGCAATCTCGACCGCCTGAAATTCGCCCGGGCCGTAGACAAGGATATCGGCACGGGAATCCACGAGGAGGCTGCGCCGGACTGTGTTCTCCCAGTAATCATAATGTGCGAATCGCCGTAATGACGCCTCAATTCCGCCGATGACGATAGTGGATCCGGGGAAAAGATGCTTGATCTTATTGGCATAGACAAGAACCGCCCTATCAGGAATCCCGGAATAACGAGGCTCGTGCGGGTCCTGAGCCCTGGGCCTCTTGAGCGGAGTGAAGTTGACTAGGAGACTGTCCATGGACCCTGAGGTGATTCCGAAGTAAAGACGGGGCTTCCCGAGCCTGAGAAAGTCTTTATCCGCTTTCCAGTCCGGCCGGCCCACCACCCCAACTTTGTAGTCCTTATCGTCCAGCGCCCGGCCGATCACACCTACGGCTGAAAGAGGATGGTCGACATAAGGCTCTCCGCTGACGAGAATGACATCGAAATCCTTGCCCGTAGTCGCGATCATTTTCATCCGCAATCGATCTTGCCGCTCGCTAGCGAAGACCTATTATAGCTGACCGGGACCATTATGTAATTCTTTTATGCGAGATGTAGGCTGCAAAACGTTAGGGGGGTGAGGGCAATAATTCGAGTGATATTTTTCATTGGGCGGGATGGGGCCGCCCCTGGCCCCCGGACCCCGAGGGAACCAGTCCCGTCGGTTCCCCCCGTCGCTAAAAAATCGACGGGTCCCCCTTCCGCTACGGGGCTTCAGGGCGGCCCCATCCCGCCCGCAGAACTTAGCTTTATTTACTCCGTTGACCTGAGTACCATCCCAGTACTGCCTTAAAGATCTGCTATTTCTTAAGGAGGCAGACAGCAGGGGGACGCTGGCCCTCAATATTCGACACGCCGAAAGCAATAAATCCCAAAGGCCGAATTCGCGACGAGCAGCAACCCTGCGACCAGAAAGGGATAGGTCAGGCCGAAATGAAATCCCAGGGAAGAAAAAGCGAGCGCTCCGACCATGTGGCCGAGGGTCATGACGGTGAGCAGGATGGCCGAGCTTCCGCCGATGCTTTCTCTTTCGAAAAGCCGGGAAACAAACAGGACGACCAAGGCGCCCAGGAATCCGTCGCCGGTCTCATGGATAACCCTGAAGAAGAACGATAGCAGAAGGCTGGGGTTGACCATCAAAACCAGCCCGCTGCCGGAGAGCAGCATGGAAAAAAGAAAAAGCCGTTTGTTGACCCGGACGTCGTGCTTAATCAACCCGATCAAGAAAGAAGAAAGAGCCAGGATGAAAAGAGAAAGGGATATGTAGATAGAAAGGTCAAACGTGGTGAGGTTAAAGTAGCGTTTTAGGAACGGGCTGTAGACTGTCCCTTCGACTCCCCAATGGAGTCCGATCACAAAAAGCATGATGGAAAAAAGGATCGTTTTCTTGTTCAGCAGGTTTCGTCTGTAAACTTTCAAGGGAACAACCCCAAAACGCACATGGTTCAAAGGCCGGACAAGAGCCTGGAGCAAAAGAAGGGACAGGGCAAAGAAAACAAAAAGGGTTGGAAAGCTCCAGGTCGTAATCACTATTCCGCCGAGAAACGGACCAGCCGCGGTCCCCAGCGCCTGCCAGAAGACCAGGCGGCTGTATTTTTTGTTCGGGTCGATAATCGTTTCGTCTTTGTAATACAAATTATTAATCGAGACATCGAGCGCGTTGTTGGCCAGCCCGAGCAAAAGGAACATGCAGGCCAACGGCAAAAATTCCTGGACGCGGCTCATCAGGAGAAAGAGGACGCTCAGCAAGGCCAGGGCCGCGTGGATTACCTCCTTGATGGAGAGACGATCATTCAGCCAGCCGGTCGGAAAGGAAAAAAGGAGCGGGGCGAAAGCGTAAAGGGACGTGATTACGCCGATCTGCCAGCCAGAAAACCCCAGCCTCAGAAAATAAAGAGGCGCGAGAAAAAATACGGAATTAATGGCCAGCTTACGGCTGAAGTTAACGAGGTGAACCAGTTTCGACGAGCCCATACGTTCATCCAAAGCCCCCTATTATAAAAGAAGCGGGGCTGTCCTGAAAGAGTTGGCCTCCTGAAAGCCCGCATTTCCGTCTCTGCAATTGGGCCGATGATCCATACAGGGAGACACGGCTTGAGTGCCGGCTGCGGGTTGAGGTGAGGGATGTGGGCGAAGAGGGCCGTCCGGAGGCGGAGCTAAGGACCCGAGCGAACTTGCCTCGCTGGGAGCAAATTCGCGTGCCTTCGAGCTCATGCCCCGAACCTCGTCGGGGCGGTAAGCCGTGGAAGGCCCCTATTCTAAATCAGCCCTTTTTCAGGTTGATACTGCCGCTGAAGGTAGAAAGCTTGACCGAAGCGCCCCCGCCGTTCACCACGCCGCTGATTTCTTTCCTGGATACCTTGCCGACCACTTTGACCTCAAAATCGGTGGCGATGTCACCGCTAAAAGTCTCCGCCTCTAAGTCAAAGGCCGCGTCAGCGGGAAGCAACATTTCGATAGTTCCGCTGTGAGATTTCAGGTTATAAGTCCCGGCGCGGTTGATCTGTCCCCGATAGACGACAACCCCGCTCAGACTTTTCAGACGCACAGCGCTGGCCTCGGAAATATCCAGCATTTCAACGCTGCCGCTGACTGTTTCTCCCTGGACGGAGCCTTTGACCTGAGTCGCCTTGATATCTCCGGACACAGATTTGAGAAAAAGGTCTCCGCTGACTCCCGAGACCACCAAGTTTCCGCTGACCGCGCTACAGTCGCCTCCCTTGGAAGCTCTCCTCAAGCCCACATCGCCGCTGATGGCGCTGAGTTCAACGGACCCGCCCGGTCCCTCGACATCGATATTTCCGCTGATGCTCTTGGCGTCAAGCGCGGCTTTCTCGGGAATCCAAAGCCAATAGTTGACAGAGACATTGATCGATCCGCCAAAGGGTGATTTGGGATACTTTGTCTCGATGTTGAGGACATTTCCTTCTTGGGTAACTTCTATATCGATCTTAGCGGCGTTCTCCTTGGCCTTAGCCTCTGAACCCGCCTGGGAAACCTTGACGGCCTGGATTTTAACTTGATCCTGAGTCCAGGTCCTGACCTCAATGTCGCCAGAGATATTGCTAATATTGATTTTTCCTTCTTTGGCCAGGGGGACGGTCTTCTCGAATTTTTCTTCGTATTTCTCCTTGGCCAAAGAAACGGATACGGAAAACGCGAAGACCAGCACGAAGGAAACCGCCAAGGCGGCCGTTCTTTTCATCCTGAGTTGTCTCATTTTTTTCCTCCTTTTTGAGTTATTCTTAAAGCGTCAGTCCTGTTCTCTTTTCCGAGGAAGCCTTCTTCGCTCCCATCATTTCCTCGAGAACGGTGACTTTGTCCTTATAGATACCTAAAAGGTAAGCCCGAACGGCCAGGTCATTCGGGTTCTTTTCCACAACCTGCTCGCAGGCCTGAATGGTCTCGTTGATCTCCTGGAGGTTCTGCTTGAAAACTTCAGCCAATCGGGGATCCAGGCCGTTTTTTTGGGCTCCGATGGCCTCATCCAGAGCCTTGATGGCGAGCACATAGTGCTGTTGCGCCTCTTTTAATTTTGCCAGAGCATAGCTTTCTGGCCCGGGTGTCCGGCGCGGCCTCAATCCCACAATCAGACCACCACTGATAACAACTAGCGCTAAGGCCGCGGCCAGAGCATATCTCAGCCCGGCAGGCATTCCGGTCCAAGCAAACCAGCCTTTTCTTTCCTGCCTTGCCGCCGGAGTCTTCTCGCCGGCATCCTTCAGTCCTGCGGCAATTCTTTGCCAGGCCCAGGGGGATGGCGCGGGCGCTGGAAGACTTTTCGCTTCGTCAACGATCCTCTCGAAATCGCGGAGCAATTCTCGACAATCCGGGCAGTCCTCCAGGTGCTTTTTGAGCCGAGCCTCTTTTCCCCCGGATAATCCGCCGTCAACATAATCGCTGATCAGCCGTCTTGCCTCCATACACTTCATTTTTTCTCATCCCCCCAAATTCTTTTTTTCTTGAGGTATTCCCGGACTCTCATCCGTGCCTTGAATAACTGCGACTTGGAGGTTCCCACAGTAAACCCGAGTATCTGGGCGATTTCCTCGTGCTTAAACCCCTGGACGTCGTGGAGCAATAAAACAGTCTTGAGTCCTTCCGGAAGCTCCTGGATCGCCTCGCCCAGAGGCCGTTCCAGGCTCTCTTCGTCATGGTTGGAGATAGCTTCCTCCCTCCGGCCTTCCACCTCACTCAAAGACACCGCCTGGCGGAACCTGCCCTGCCTGGTCCGGAGATAAGAATAACAGGCGTTCAAAGCGATGCGGTAAACCCAGGCGACGAACGTCTCCATTTTTTGGACATCTTTAATATGAGTAAAAACCTTGATAAACACGTCCTGGAGGAGGTCTTCGGCGGCCTGACGGTTATTAGTGTAGCGGTAGATCAGGCTGAAAAGAGGACCCTTATAATGTTCAAATATCTCCTCCATGGCTTGGGACTCGCCCGCCCTGCTTCTTTCGACGAGGCCCGAAAGGGAAGACAAGGAAACATCCGGCCCTTTTGTTTGCTCTCTCTTGTCTGAACTCATGAGGGGAAATGCCTCAACGAACCACGCCTGAACAGCCCGGATGCCATTATCCCCTAATCCGGCGGGCCTGACAAGAGTTAGGGCGGCCAACATAGGGATTATTTCTTCCTCAATGTCTAAAGATGCACGGAGATAGCGAAAGGTTGCCTCGAGATTTTTGATTTTGACGGGAAGCCTTGGGGAGGATTTTCCGATTAGGATCTGCGCTGACGCATAACTTTGCGCGCCTTGAGGTCAAAACTGTCACCTGGGAGTAAGATGTCCATCCTCATGCCAGTCAACCCGATTGCCCGGGACGTCGTGATCTTTATCTTGGCTTTGGAAGCGTCATATATGACCACGTTCTTTTCTCCTACGACATCAAAGACTTCTCCGGGGTTCACAATAATGGCCGTGGATTCGTCAATCCCTATCCCAAGAAGCTGCGGCTTTTCTGCCACCAGGCTGATCAGCCGATTGTGTCTCTTCCGGGTGGCAAAATGCTGGTCGATGATGGCAGTTTTCAGGAACCCGAATCCCTCGACAGTAATGACGTTAGCGGCCTCGATTGTCTCAAACTGATGGTCTTCGCCGACTTTTTTCCGCTCCTCGCCCGTAATCATGACCTCGCTCATCACCGCCGCCCCGGCGCTAGTCCCCCCTATGACACAGCCCTTCTCATAAAGGTCCCGAAGCTTTCTGTGAATAGGGGTGTCGCGCAGAACATCCATCTGCCGCGACTGGACACCGCCGGAGAAATAGACGCCGCCGACGTTGTTGAGGATCGCCACGCTCTCCTCTTTGAGGGCCTGGTCCCGGGTCAGGACATGGTATTCCGCCTCCCGGGCTCCACAGCTTTTGAATTCAGCAGCTATTTCAGGCCCGGCTTCGGCCGGGACGCTGCTTGCCATGGGGAAAATAACGATCTTCCCACTCCCGAAACGACCGGCGAGCTCGACAAACCTTCTCATCATTTTCCCAGGCCGGTCCCCTCCCCCGATGATAAAAAGGTAACCCCTGGCTTTGGCAAGTCCTCCTTGAGTAAGGATCCCCAATAAAAGGATAATAAAAACCGGCCATTTCCTCATTTTTTCCTCCAGGGGCGCTATATTAACATATTTCAAGGCATTCCAGTCCAATAATCAGCCCCACTGGAAGGATTTTTTCCCCGCCCAGCAACTTCACCTCTGGGGGTGATAAAAACAGGCAAAAAAATCCCCCCGCGATTCATCCTCATAGGTTATTGATATGGCCTCAATCCCATGCGTACATTAAACAAGACACCACGAGAGGAAACTTCTATCTGAAGAGAGTTTACGAGAACAATGAAAGCCCAGATTGAATCTCGTCCGGCCAAGGCAATTCCGCTCAGGCTCAGGCCCACAGAAAGAGCTCTCCTCTCCAAGGCAAAATTCAGAGACATGATCACGGCCATGTCCACGCGGTTTATCAACCTAGCCCCCGAAGACATCGATAAGGAGATTGAGGCGGCCATCGGAAAAATCGCAAGGTTAGCCGGGGTCGACCGCGGTTATGTGTTCTTGCAAAGGAACTCGCGGCTGGATAATACGCACGAATGGTGCGCCCCGGCTGTCCCCCACAGGAAACACGACTTGCAGGGTCTGCCCGTCCAGTCCTTGCCCTGGTTGATGGGTAGACTCCAGCGGTTTGAAAGTATTTACCTGCCCCGGATCAATGATTTGCCCCGAAAGGCTGATGCGGAAAAAAAGATCTGGAACGCGCTCGGGATCCGCTCGCTCGTTATTGTTCCCCTGGCCTGCCACAATTCTCTCATCGGATTTCTTGGATTGGACTCTGTCCGGACGGAAAAGTGCTGGTCGGAAGACGCCATCTCCCTGCTCAGAACGACCGGGGACCTGTTCGCCGGGGCTCTTGAGCGCAAGAGAGCCAGCGAGGCCGAAAAAGACGCAGAGAACAGGTACCGGCAGCTTGTCGAAAACTCGCTGGCAGGGATTTACGTCGTCCAAGACCACGTTTTGAAATTTTCGAACGAGAGTTTTGCCAGGGCGTTCGGGTATGACAAGCCCGAAGATCTCATCGGCAGGCGCTTTCTCGAGCTCGTTTCACCTGAAAGCAGGGAACTCGTCAACACCCGGCTGAAAGTCCGGGACAACGGGAAAAAGAACGCCGGGCATTATGAGTTCAAGGCAGTCAGGAAAGACGGTTCGTCGTTTAATGCTGACGTTCAGGCTAGCCAGATCATTTTTGAGGGTCAGCCGGCCATCCAGGGAATCCTCATCGACGTTACAGAAAGAAATCTGGCCGAGGCATCTTTAAGAGACAAAGAAAGCAAATACCGGTCTCTTTTTGAGGACGCTCCCGTCGGCCTATACAGAGCGAATCCAGAAGGAAAGCTTTTAGACCTCAACCCCACTATGGTCCGGATGCTGGGATACGAAGACAAGGATTCTGCATTGGGAAAGTACGCCACTGATTTCTTCCTGGACCCGAAAGACATAGAGAGAGCCCAGGCGCTCCTGGCTAAGGATAAAGCCCTGCTCAACTTTGATTTTCAACTCAAGCGGGCCGACGGGAAAGTGATTTGGGTTCAGGACAACGTCCGCCCTCTATTCGATAGCGCAGCCCAGTTGCTTTACTTTGAAGGGAGCTCTCTGGACATCACCAGACAGAAGCAGGAAGAAGAAGACGCCCAAAGCAGAAACAGCCAGGTGATTCGCCATCAGGCTGCGCTGCTCGAACTGGCCAAGCTGACCTTTTCTGACCTCAACTCTGCTTTCAGGACGATCACCGAGATTGCGGCGCGGACTCTCGATGTGGAGAGGGCCAGCATCTGGCTGTTCAACTCCGACCATACGGCCATCATCTGCCATGACGCCTTTCAAAAAAGCCAGAATACCCATGACCGTGGCCAGGTCCTCGAGGCCAGGGATTTTCCGCGTTACTTCCGGGCTCTCGAAGAGAGCTGTGTTATCGCGGCCGACGACACACTCACAGACGATCGGACGAATGAGTTCGCCGAAAGCTACTTGATGCCGCAGAGGATCACCTCGATGATGGATGTCCCCGTTCGCCCCTATGGAAGAATCATCGGCATCATCTGCCATGAGCACACAGGAGCGAACAGAAAATGGACCCTGGAAGAGCAGCAGTTTGCCGTGTCCATCGGCGAAAGCGTCGCCCTGGCCGTCGAAGCTTCCGAGAACAAGAGGATGGAAAAAGTGAACGAGTCCATTCTCAAGATCTCCGAAGCCGCGAACTCCTCGAAAAATCTTGACGAGCTTTTTCATTCGATTCATCGAGTCATCTCCGGCCTGATGCCGGCTGATAACTTTTATATCGCTCTGTATGATTCCCTCAGCAATCTGCTGTCCTTCCCGTATTTTGTGGACGAATTTGATTCACCTCCCGCGCCCAAACCGCTGGGCCGAGGGCTGACCGAGTACGTCCTCCGGACTGGAAAGCCCCTTCTGGCCTCGCCGGAAGTCTTTGCCCGGCTGGAGAAGCGGGGCGAAGTGGAATCCATCGGCGCTCCCTCGATCGATTGGCTCGGAGTCCCTTTGATTACCAACGGCAAAACCATCGGTGTCCTCGTTGTCCAAACCTATACCGAAGGCGTCCGCTATGGCGAAGAAGAAAAGAACATCCTGAAGTTTGTGTCCGACCAGGTCGCGATGGCCGTCGAACGCAAAAAATCCGAGGAAGAGGTGCAGGAGAGAGAGCGGTTCCTGTCCAGCGTTTTCGAAAGCATCCAGGACGGGATCAGCATTCTCGACCAGGATTACAACATCATCAGGGTTAACTGGGCGATCGAAAAGTGGTACGCCCATGCCATGCCCATTATCGGGAAAAAATGCTACGAGGCCTATCATCTCCAGAAGACACCATGCGCCGTCTGTCCGACGCGGACAACGCTGAAAACGACTCAAGCCTCTTACGAAGTCGTCCCCAAGATCGGGGACGGAGGCCACACCACAGGATGGCTGGACCTTTACAGTTTTCCGCTGATCGACAAAAAAACAGGGCAGATGAAGGGAGTCATCGAATACGTCCGGGATATCACCGAACGGAAAGAGGCCGAAGACCGGCTCCAGAATTCTCTGATCGAGAAGGAAGTCCTCCTGAGAGAGATCCACCACCGGGTGAAAAACAACATGCAAGTCATTTCCTCTCTGATTAACCTCCAGTCCCGCCGCGTGAGCGACCCCATGGTCCTGGATATGTTCAGAGAATCGCAGCGCCGCATCCGCTCTATGGCTCTCATTCACGAGCGCCTCTACCAATCCTCGGATCTTTCCCGAATCGAATTCTCCCAGTACCTCAACAATTTAGCGACGCACCTCTTCCATTCCTACCAGGTTGACTCCAATCGCATTCACCTGACCATGGATACCGAAGAGGTGTTCCTCAACATCAACACGGCCATTCCCTGCGGACTGATCGTGAACGAGCTGGTGTCGAACGCTCTGAAGCATGGATTTCCCAACGGGAGGAACGGAGAAGTCGCCATAACGCTCCATCGAGTGTCGGGAGAAGGATATTTGCTGCAGGTCAGGGATGACGGAGTGGGATTTCCGGAGGAGCTCGATTTCCGCCGGACCGATACGCTGGGAATGCAAATTGTCATCACTTTGGTCAATCAGATTGAGGGTTCGATTGAACTCCAGCGGGAAAAAGGCACGGAGTTCAAGATTCTCTTTCAGGAGGTCAAGCCCAGGCAAAGGACATAACAATGGAAAAAATCCGAATCCTCATTGTCGAAGACGAAGGCCTCATCGCCCGGGACATCGAGAACATGATCAAGAACGCCGGGTACGATGTCTGCGACGTGGTTTCTACCGGGGAGGAGGCCATCCAAAGGGCAGAGAAAAATCAACCCGACCTGATCCTGATGGATATTATCCTGCGCGGGGACATGGATGGAGTCGAAGCGGCCGAGCGGATTCGAGAAAATTTCGACATCCCGGTGATTTATCTGACCGCGCATACCGATGAGACCACGCTCGAGCGGGCCAAGCACACCGAGCCGCAGGGTTACACGCTCAAGCCCGTCGAGCAGAAAGAATTACTAACCGTTATTGAGATGGCCCTGTACAAACACCAGCTCGAGATGAAACTGAAGGAACGGGAAGGTTGGCTCTCAACACTTCTCCAGAGCATCGGAGAGGGAGTGATCGCCACGGACAAATCAGGCAGTATTACTTTTATGAATCCTGTCGCCGAGAAGCTGACCGGCTGGCGCCAGGATGAAAGCATCGCCAAACCTCTTCCGAGCATCCTCCATTTGATCGATGAAGAAAGCGGCAAGCTAATCAGGTTATCGCTGGAAGACGTTCTTTCGAAAACCTCCCAGAATCAACTCAACGGGAATGTCCAGATCGTGAATTATGAGGAAAAGATACCCGTCGAGCTGAGCACGACCGTCATCCGGGACACCAAGGACAATGTCAGTGGCCTGGTCTTAGTCCTTCACGACCTGACCGAGCGCAAACGGTATGAAGAGAAGCTCCGGTTCAATGCCATCCACGATCATCTCACGGAGCTGCCCAACCGATTTCTCTTCTTTGACCGGCTGAACATGGCCCTGGCCCATGCTCAAAGAGACGTCCATAAGCTGGCCATCCTGATGCTCGACCTGGACGAATTCAAAAAGGTGAATGACACCTGGGGGCACAGCGTCGGCGACAGGCTCCTCCGGGCCGTGGCTTTTCGCCTGATCCACATGTTCCGCAAGGGCGATACCATCGCCCGCCTGGGCGGCGATGAATTTGTGCTGCTCCTGCCCGAGCTGGCCCAGGCAGAAGTCGCAAAGAATGTCGCCGACCGGATCCTTCATTCGTTCAACAAGCCGTTTGAGTTCGACGGGCTCAAAATCTCAAGCACGGCGAGTATCGGGATCTCGATCTTCCCGGATGACGGAGAAGACGCCGATACTCTCACGAGAAACGCGGATATCGCTATGTACCGGGCCAAGGACCAGGGGCGAAATAGGTGGCACCAGTACAGCCGGGAGCAAAGAGAATATCTCCGCCAGTAATCGTCCCGGGAAGCGTCTTCTCATCTCTACTCACTCCCCGCAAGCATGGCCTCTCCTCTCTAAAGGCGAGGAGAGGAGCGAGAAAATCATCCCTGAATTCATCCGCAAAGGGGATGGATTCTTAGTGAAATCTGATAATTAATTAGGGGGCCTCAGGTTGAGCAGAGATATAAGTATGCCAAAAAATAACTCTTCTCCCGTCCGACAGAGAAACCCCAGGTCGTCCCTGGCTCGTTGTCCAAAATCAAAAAAAAAGACCTCGAACACAATCAACCGGGTCAAGCAAGAGATGCAAGACTCCGCTGGCAAGTTGACCGAGTTGAAGGCGAAAATGGGGGACCTGATCCAAGAAGCGCTTAACGAGCTCCAAAAAGTCAGAGAAAAATCAGGCCAAAGCCTCACGAAGAATGCCGTTCAAGAGGGAGCTCATGGCCAGGACAAAACTCGAGAGGGCGGAGAGATAAATCTCTTAGACATCGAATTGGAAAGGCTGCTATTCATAAAAAGATGGCTGGGGGAGCCGCCCCCCTCCGTCCAGGACCAAAGAGCGCCTGCTGTCAATCCGGACGCTGTAGCTCCCGCATGGCAAAACATTTTGATCGTGGACGATGATCCAACGACTGTTAAAATCTTGACCCACTTTCTGGAGAGAGAGAGATATATCGTGACCATAGCTCGTTCTGGCGCGGAAGGCCTGGATAAGGCGTTCCGGGAAAAGCCCTGTCTTATTCTGCTCGACATTATGATCCCCGACCTTAACGGGTTCCAATTCCTTTCTCTCCTAAAAAAGAACAAAGATCTCGCCTCTGTCCCCGTCATTCTGTTGAGCATGCTAACGCAAGAATCAGATATCCTTAAGGGCCTCGAATTCGGGGCCGTTGACTACGTCACCAAGCCGTTCTCTCCCCCGATTCTCTTAGCCAAAATTAAAAAACATATCAGACAGGAAAAATGAGTCTTCCTATCATCGTTGCCGCTTACAGCCTTTTATTCCTGCTGTTTTTTTCTCTATCTCTTTTCCTTTTCATCGTTGTTCGAAGGATTATTGTGGATTATCAAACCAAGACCTTTGAAAAACATTATCGGGATATCGAAAAAAGCATTTTGGAGGTGGTGTCGTCCCTTCGCCCAGAGCTCGCCAAAGAAGTAGCCCAAAAATACAGGGCCCATCCGGACATCCTGGTCAAGGTCCTGATGGAGTATGCCAATATCATTACGGGCCAGGCCCGGGAGCTCCTGCAGGTTATCTTCAACCAAGGCCTGAGGGATAGATGCCTCAAAGACTTGTCTTCAAAACGGATGGTCAAGCGCTTGAGGGTCATCCGTCTTTTTGTCCTGTTTTCGAACCCTTCGGAATACTCTTATCTTCTCGGCCTCCTTCAAGACAAACCCATGGTCAAGCTGACGGCCCTCAGCGCCCTTGCCCGGGTCCCAACTCCGGAGACACTATCTTATATTTTTCAGGCGTTCGAACAGGACCAAGGTCCTCTGGCAAGGCTCTATTTCAACATCATGTTTGGACTGGGGAATCGGATCGAGTTCCTGATCCGGCAATACCTGAAAAAACCCCTTCTTGAGGAAAAATTGGGCTTGCTGATCGAGCTTGTCGGAGCCATCCGCCTCCGTCCCCTTTATGAGGATATCGTGGTTTTTGCCGGCCATCCGGACAAAGAAATTCGCATTAGCGTGGCCCGGGCTTTAGGAAGACTTCTCATCCCCGAATCTGTGCCAGCGCTTGCGGCGCTCTGCGCCGACCAGGCTTGGGAGGTCAAAGCTCAAGCCGTTAAAGGTCTCGGAAACCTGAAAAATCCAGAGACCCTCGGCCTGATCACTGAGGCACTCTTTTCTCCCTCCTGGCACGTACGGCTCAACGCCGGGCACGCTCTGGCCAGCTTGGGAGAAGAGGGGATCAAAAGGCTCAAAGAGGTCGCCCTCCAGAATATGGACAGATACGCCCGCGATATGGCCAACATGGTCCTAGATGACCTGGTCTACTTGGGAGGCGCAGCTTAAGTCAATGGTCGAAATTCTCAAAACTGCTTTCACCATTATCAGCTCCGCGATCCTGCTCTACTTTTTTCTAATCAATGCCTTCTACCTTCTCTTCATTGTTCTCTCCCTTTTCGGAATCTTTCATTACCGGAATATCACGACCTATCTCAGCTTCAAAGACATTTTCCAGCTTCCTTTAGTCAAGCCCATCTCCGTCATCGCACCCGCTTATAATGAAGAGAACGCGATCATCTCCAGTGTCAAGTCGCTCCTGTCACTCGAATATCCCCTTTATGAAGTCGTTGTGGTGAATGACGGGTCGACGGACTCAACCCTGGAGAAACTCACGGAATGCTTCCATCTCCTCAAGACCAGCCGGGTATTCAGAAAGGTGGTGGACTCAAAGCCCGTCAGGGGGATCTATACCTCTCGGGAATATCCCAACCTAATCGTGGTCGACAAAATCAACGGCGGCTCGAAAGCCGACGCCCTGAACGCCGGCCTGAATATCTCGAAATATCCCCTGTTCTGTGCTGTGGACTGCGACTCCCTTCTCGAGAAAGATGCCCTCCTCAAAGTTGTGCGGCCGTTTCTCGAAGACCCGGAAAGAACTGTGGCCGCAGGGGGAATCATTCGACTGAGCAACGGATGCTCCATCACAGGGGGTCAAGTGACGCATGTGGAACTGCCCAGAAACTTTCTGGCCCGGTTCCAGATCATCGAATATTTGCGGGCCTTCCTGGGGGGACGAATCGGGATGGGGATGATGAAAAGCATTCTGATTATCTCCGGCGCCTTCGGACTGTTCCGCAAAGATATCGCTCTTGAGTGCGGGGGCTATCGAACGGCCGCGATTGGTGAAGACATGGACCTGGTCGTGAGGATGAGGAAATTTCTTTATGACAAGAAAGTCCCTCATCAAGTCCGGTTTATACCCGACCCCATCTGCTGGACTGAGGCGCCGGAATCGCTCGCGTCTTTGGCCAAGCAAAGGAACAGATGGCACAGAGGGCTGATCGATGCTCTCGTTCATAGCCGCACGATGTTCTTGAATCCTCGCTGCGGAATTATCGGGATGTTCGCCTTCCCGTTCTATGCGGTTTTTGAGATGCTCGGTCCCTTGACCGAAATCATCGGCTACATTATGTTCGCCACTCTTTTGATCATGGGCAAGATCAATTACCCCTTTGCTTTGATCTTTTTCCTTCTGGCTATCGTGATGGGATCTCTGATCTCTCTCCTGGCCATTCTGCTCGAAGAGTATTCGGCGCGAAACTATACCCGCCTCAGGGATATCATAATCCTTTCGCTCTTCAGCCTGCTGGAAAACGTCCTGTTTCGGCAGTACCTGACTTTTGTCCGCGTGAAAGCCTACTATGATTATTTCAAAGGGAAGAAAGCCTGGGGCGCCATAGATAAAAAGGGATTTGCCCAGGCCAGACAACAACTCAAATGAAGAAATGTTGCATTCCTGTTGTGGCGTTTTTGCTCCTGTTGGGCTGGGCTGAGCTTCCACGCCCCGCCGCCTGCCAGGAAAGCGCGGTGGGCTTGGCCATCCAAGCCCTAAAAAACAAGGATTTTCCCGCAGCCATAGAAATCTGCCTGGATGGTCTCAGGCGAAACCCTACGGATTACGAACTCAATTTTCTTCTCAGCCGGGCGTACGCTTATTCCGGCCAATGGGATAAAGCCCTGACCGTTCTGAATGAGCTGGCTCTTGTCCATGCGGAGAACACGGATGTCCTTCTTATGAGGGCAAGGATTGAATCCTGGAAGAAGAATTATGACACCGCAGAAAAGGGATACAAGGCAGTTTTGAAGCTAAGCCCGGGGAACCCGGAGGCGCTCATCGGTTTGGCCGAGATTGCTTCGTGGCAGCGAAATTACGCTAAATCTGTTTTCATCTACAGGAAGGTCGTGGAGCAGGAGCCCGTCAACCCGGACATCTATTTCCGGATCGGCCGGGTTTATCTCTGGGAAGGAAACTACAAAGGGGCCAAGGAAAACATCAGCAAAGCCTTGAGCCTTGACCCCACAAATTCGGAATACAAGCAGGCCCTGGCAAAGACCTCCCCCCGTTTTAAGCCGAAGTACGAACTGCGATATGAATACCAGGCCGAAGGATTCAACGACGGGAGGGAAACGTACCGGGACCAAAACCTGGTCTTGCAGGTCAACCTATTCCCGAATTTCGGCCCCGTTCTCTTCGGAGTCAATCAAACGCGCCGATACGGCCAGCAGGACTTCCGCTTCGGGGTTGAGCTTTATCCACACTTGTGGAAAGGGGCTTATGCCGATCTCAGTTTTGCCTATTCCCCGCGGGCCACCCACTATCCCAATTTAGGCTTCCAAGTCGAGCTCTACCAGGGCGTATTTTCTGCGGCAGAATTCTCGCTCGGATACCGGAGGATGAATTTTGCCGAGAACACGGTTTCTCTCTACTTAGGAAGTCTCGGCTATTATTGGGGAAAATACTATGCCGTTGCTCGTCTCTATTATTCCCCCGAGAAAACCGAGGGGGGCTTTGCCTGGATCGCCAACCTCAGGAGGTACTTCTCCGAAGAGAGCTATCTTGTTATTGGCTATGGCCGAGGCTCAATGCCTGTGGACACAGTTACTTTAGAAGATCTTCTTTTTGGCCCAAGCCACGTTTTTCTGGCCGGGCTGAATTGGTATGTTTTTCAAAGGATCAGGCTTGAGCTCTATTTCACCATGAATCATGGAGAGGACATCCAGAGGAACGCCCTTTTCGTTGGGATGGGATACAGATGGTGAAGAGATAGCTGGCCCGCCGGCGCCTACCCTTTTTCTCCTATATATTTTGATTTCCAGATCGGCTCAAACAACTCGGCAACAGCGCGGTCATATTCCTTCATGCCCTGCTGATATTCCGGATCGAGAATCGCCGCCTTGGCGTTCTCGTCCACCGGCATCGGGCTGAATTCGTCAAGTATCTGGCGGAATTCGCCATAATGATCTCGAATCGGGCACGGCATCATCCAGTTCCCATGCCAGCTCCCCCTGGTGTATTTTTTCTCATTGCTGTAATCCCACTGCCACTTGCGCATTTTGGCGAAGAACGGGTGCTTCCAAACATCGATGAGCGTCAGCCCCTGGGCATAGATGTCATGGATATTAACGGGCGAATACGGAACGAACACGCAGGGGGCAATCGCGCCGTTCCAGTCAACCGTAAGATAGCCGCCTTCATGTCCGGCGCTGATGCAGCCGAGCGCGGCTGTTCCGCTGTTCCAGAAATCGGCGATAAACAGGTGACGTTCGTAGACGAGCTGCCAAGCCCTCTGCCACATCCTGAGACGCTGCTGTGGTGTAGGCAACAGCTTAAGGGTGAAGGCGCGGCCCATGGGCATATAATGAAAGACCCAACCGTAGGTCGCCCCCATCTTATCGAAGTAAAAATCAACGACTTCATCCGAGAGCAAGAGGTCGGCATTATCGCGCGTCGCTGTCATCGAAACGCCGAACATCACTTTTTCCCGGCGCAGCCGCTCTATGGCCGCGACGACTTTGTCAAATATGCCAGAACCACGGCGTTTGTCTGTCGGCTCACGCAAACCTTCCACCGAGATCGCCGGGCTCAGGTTACCAAGCCGGCTCAGCCGATGGGCCACCTCATCATCAATGAGCGTAGCGTTCGTATACATCATAAAATAGGAATTGGAATGCCGTTCTGCAAGATCAAGGACAGTCTTGCCCTCATCCCTGTAGGCCAACGGCTCTCCTCCGCTGATGACGATAAAGGGAGCACCCCAGAGCTCTCGTGCTTCCTTGACCAGGCGGTCAATGATCGGCCATTCGAGCTTTTCCTTGGCGGGCCCGGAATCAGCATAGCACCCTTCGCAGCGAAGGTTGCAGGCCTTGGTTGGGCTGATCAGCAAGAACCCGGGAGGTCTCACCCCATACTGATCCTTAAAGTGCTCTTTGACGCTGACAATGCCATGAGTGACAAATGAATCTCCGACTAGGACGTTCAAAAGCCGGTCCATGCTCGCTTTGCTGAGGCCTCCCCTTCCCAAAGTGCGCGCGATCGCATGCAAAATGGAGATTCCCATCGCCGTCCTATCCTGCGTGATTCCCGCAGGCCTGAGCCCGGAGTCAATCTCTGCTTGGCAGCCCCGGCGCATGCGTTTTTCCCAGGAATTGACCAAGGCCTTGCGCAGAGGCCCGATCCGCACCAACTTCGGCCCCGCCCAGGCGATTGCACTCACCATCCGGCGCTGGGAGGAGCGCCGATTTCCGTTAGTGGACGCCCTCTTGTTAGATTGGTTTTCAGTCATGGCCGTCTTTCTCCTCAATCGAATCTCGCCCAGAGCAAAAACGCCACCGCTGCTCCAATAATTCCCATCAGTAATATAATTTCCCTTTCATCAAAATATTAGATATCAATTTTTTTGGGCTGTCAAGGAGAATGTAGCTGGAAGTGACTCTCTTGTTCTATAGCTTTCTCAGGAGGGAGGCCGGAAAAGCCGGACCGTATCTTCTCGGAGCAATATGATTAGAGAATAAACGGCCAGCGCCGTTCCCAGGGGAAAATTGATCAGCTGAAAAAACGAAATCACCAGGACCAGGATTCGTCCCCACTCCTTCCTCTGGAGAAGAGCGACCCCGCCGATGAGTTGAGGCAGGGCCAAGGTCATAAGGAAGAGGCTGATCACCCAGGCCGCAATCCTCAGAATTCCCGGCGCGATATCGCCCATGTTGGGTATGAAAGAAATCCCAAAGAGCGCGAGAAACACAAAAAAACCGAACACGATGCCCAGAATACCGTAGATGATCCAGAGAATGGCTATGAAATGAACATGTTTATCCATCGTCCTGAACTTTCTCTCCTTCTATTTATTTATACGTTTTTTTGCGGGCTTTGGCAGCCGATCGTTCCCGCCCTTCTTGCGCCTTCCCTTCTGAGTTCCAAGGATATTTCCCATCTTGGACTCCATATCCTCAAAATGCGTTCCCTGCCAAAAAACGCGGCCGCACTCCGGACAGACGGCAAAGGAGGCGGCGTGTTCGAAGACAAAGGGTGCGACCAGATTCCTGGCTTTTGCTTTCGGCAAGTTCTTCAGCTCGACGTTACATTGAATGCAGCGCGAATACGGCCTGGCGTGAGGCCGGAGATTCAGTCTCTCGAGCACCTGGTCAACTTGCTCCTGCCATTTTTCACTATTTATGAAAAGGCCGTGGATATCTTTGGCTCCTTCGAGCAAGCGCACATCCCTGGTCAAGAGAATCCGTCCCTGCTTGCGGGCGATATTGAGAAGCTCTGTGTCTTTAGCTTTATGATCGTACACGACATCGAACCCGAGGATTTTAAGCCATTTGGCCAACTTGCCCAGCATGCAGTCCACAACAAATTTCATGCCCGCATTCTCACTCGAGGACAGCCGTTGGACATATATGATTAGCCCGGCTTATAAACCAAGCAATTGGACACTGAGGCCGGAGATCAGGATCATCGCTCCTGCCAAAGCATGAGCGTATCTCTCCATCCGCCCCAGCGGCAGAAAGCTCAACCCCCAAGAAGAGAGGGCGATCAGGACAAGCATAGTCAGGATGGTCGTTAGCCCGAAAGCCAGGGTGACCAAACCCACTCCCCACAAATTGTGTTTTGCCGCGGGATACATCAGGAGAGGGATGAGCGGCTCGCACGGACCGAAAACGAAAATGGTAAAAAGAACCCAGGGAGTAATCGAGGATTCCTTGCCACGCCGATGGAGATGGAAGTGCTCATCCTGATGAGCGTGAGTGTGATGATGCTCGCCGCTATCAGGATGGAGATGAGGATGGGCATGAGATTTCTGTTTCTGCGCCCTGTGCAGGCCCCAGATAAAATAGGCCAGGCCGAACCCGATAAGCAGCCAGGCGGCCAAGCCTCCCCTCCAGGATTCGATCCCTTCAAGACGTGTCAGGGTAATGCCCAGAGCGATTCCGATGAACCCAAGGACGACCGAGCTGAGGATGTGGCCCAGTCCGCAGAGGAAGGAAACGACAAGAGTCTTGGGAAGAGACCACCGCCTGGCACGGCTCATGACGATAAATGGAACGTAATGGTCGGGACCCAGGAGAGTATGAATCAGCCCCAGTGAAGCTGCCGTTCCCGCCAAAACTGTGATTTCGCTGCTGATCATCGCATCATCTCTTATTTATCCCAGCGCCTCCGTCTCTTCCCATCGTCCGCGCTCTTTTCCAGGCAGGACGCCCGCCAAGGGCAAAACAAAACTGGTGGACGGTAGGGGACTTGAACCCCCGACCTCAGCGTTGCGAACGCCGCGCTCTCCCAGCTGAGCTAACCGCCCACTCCGGAGTAAAATACCACGTTCGCCGGTTTTTTTCCACCCTCATCTCAACCCCCGAATTACCATCGGATTCCGCACGGGGCCGTGTATATGATCTTTATGATGGGTGCACGAGGCAGCCCTGAAGCCCCCGGGGGAAGAGGCGAGGGTGTTGGACGAGGAAGCTGGGAATCAGGCTATTTGGCCTAACCAACCGGCTTCTCCTGGGTGAAAAAATTACTGATAGCACCTCCGGCTTTCGAGCCTATAATAGCCGAGTGGTCGACGTCCTCAGCCAAAACTACCCGGATGACTATCCCGAACCGGAGGCCGTTTATATTCTAAAAAGAAAAGGGTTGCGCATCAGAGAAGTCCCGGTGGAGATGGCAGGCCGAAAGGCGGGTCGGTCATCGTCGCGCGCCGGTCCGGTTCCAGCGACGTGAAGAATCTTTAGGGCTCTCCACCCCGTATCAGATCTCTTCCTGGCAGCCCCCAGTTGACGTGCCGTCTCGAATCAAAGTCAGCACGAAAGCCGGACGCCCTCGCGTCCTTTTGCTTTTGCTTAGCGGATAAATTCCTGAATCCTCGGGTCCTCCCGAATCGCATCAAACTCTTTTTCCGTCATTATTCTCTTCCACTCATAGAACCCCGCCGCCTCTGCTTTTTTTAAGAACTCGACAGTCTTGTTAACGTCGCCCCGGACCGCATAGGCCCTGGCATAGGCGAAATAAATTTCCGGACTTTCCGGACCTGACGAGGAGACCTTGAGGACCATAGCTTTGTGCGATTCCAGGAATTCGGGGTCGAGGGCGATGCCCCGGCTAAGGTAGGATATCCCCTCTTTGTTCTTGCCCTGGATCATGAGCAGCGTTCCCAAGCTGTAAAGGGCCGAGACGGAATCAGGAGAAAGCGAGAGCGTTTTCAGAAACATTTCCTTGGCCTTATCGTACTGCCGCCTGGCGAAATACAGACTTCCAAGATTGTTCTCGGCTTCAACATAAGAAGGATCCAGGGCCACGGCTTTCTGAAAGCTCTCTTCGGCGTCCTTATAGTTTTTCAATTGAAAAAAGGCAATTCCGCGAAGATTATGCGCCCTCACCGATTTCGGGTCGAGGGCAATGGCCATGCCGAACTCTTCAGCAGCAGCGGAATAATCGCCGCGATTCAACAGGTCTACGCCCTGCCTAAAATAATAACCGAACTCCTTTGCCTCTGCTTCGGCCCTGGGCGGCGCCGATTCCTTAACAGCGCAGGAAAAAAGGATCAGACAAAAACCAAAGGCCGCAACTCCGAATTTTCGTATCCACATGAGGTTCTCCCCTCCTCTGGGTCCTCAACGCGGGACCCGAAGGCTACCTTTTAATTATAACACATCCCCAGCAAAAGTAGGGCCTGCCTCGGTAAGCAGGTCCGTTTCCGTGATATTGAGGCGGCAGTCTAGAGCGGGTAACGCGGCAGGCCCCCATTCCAGAGCAAAATGATCACGGAAACGGACCTGCCTGCCCCGCCGCGCCCCTTGTCAAAATGTGGCTCTTGGCGAATCAGGCTACCACTTATTCCTGTGGATGCGCGCGGGGTCAAAACGGCCCGAAGGAGGCTTTGTTTCCGCCGGATAGCCGACGGGAATGAGGGCGAAGGGAATGATGTAAGCCGGAAGCTTGACGAGCTTCCGCAATGCCTCGACTCTGTCCTCTCTTGGATAGACACCCACCCAGACGGCTCCGAGCCCTTTATCATTGACTGCGATCAGAATATTCTCCGTGGCGGCTGAGCAGTCCTGAACCCAAAATCCTTGGTGCGTTTCTCTCGTGACGTCGCAGCATACGAGAATGGCCGCCGACGCCTCACGACACATCTGAGCATAGGGGTGGACCTTGGGGATTTCGTCTAAGATTTTCCGGTCAGTGATGACGACGAACTCCCAGGGCTGCTCGTTCCCGGCCGATGGCGCGCTCATCGCCGCGCGGAGGAGGTCCTGGATGATCTCGTCGGAGACCGGCTGAGAGGTGAACCGCCGGATGCTTCTCCGCGTCAGGATGGACTTCATTGAATGGGTGCTCCCCCTTCTCTTTACTCCACTTTCAACTGCGACGTGCAGGAGGGGCAACGGGTGGCTTTGACCGGGATGACAGAGAAACAGAAAGGGCATTCCTTAGTGGCGGGCGCGGCGGCTGGCGCTTCGGCCCTTCTCTTTAACCTGTTGATCCATCTGATAACCAGGAAAACCGCAAAGGCGATAATCAGGAAGCTGATAATCGTATTGATGAAAACGCCGTAGTTCAGCGTTACAGCCCCCGCCTGCTTAGCCGCAGCCACGGTCCCATAAGGGCCCGGCGTCGCCCCGGACTTGAGCACAACAAAAAGGTTCGAAAAATCGACCTTGCCCAGCAGCAACCCGATGGGAGGCATGATCACATCGGCGACAAAGGAGCTGATTATGGCCCCAAACGCCGCTCCAATGACGATGCCGATCGCCATATCCACTACACTCCCTCGCAGAGCAAACTCCTTAAACTCTTTCAGCATGACCCGTTCCTCCTTTCATGCTTTCTTTTCTCACTCGCTTATATCGATAAACTTGTCATAGCGGGGCCGGATGGACGAGCAAGACCGACCATTCTGATCGCGATGACGCGCTTATCAAGAAAGAAACCCTTTTTCCAGGCCGCCCTGGTCAAGATGCCAGTAGGGAAGCCAGAGAATTCCGGACCATTGCACCAAAATATCCTTTCTCTTGGGACGAAGGACGACCTGCTGAAGGGTTTCGAGACTCGGGTCTAGGTTGGCAGTCATCCTGGCCGCCTCGTCCTGCATCTGCTGGTCGAGCTCTTTGAGCCTCGACTGGGCCAGGTCCACCTGCTGCTTGGCCCTTTCAATGTCCATTTTCTCATAATAGGTCCGGCTGGCGCTCCTGGCACTCGTCGTTGCCCTTCCAATCTGCATGGACTTCCGGCCGAAAATGCCTCCCAGAATTGTTGCGCCAATGGATATGGCCGTGCTGGCCATTTTCTCCTTATACTGTTCCTGCTCCCTCTGAAGCCTTTGCTGCGCCGTCATCAGCTGCCGCTCGAGCGTGACGATTTTCGTAGCATATTTCTGCCTTAAACGCTCGAGCTCAGCATCGCGTCTCTCCCTGGTTTGCTGAGAAAGCCGAATCCGAAAATCTCTCTCCGACTCTCCGGGCTTCGAGACAACCTGGAAAAGGGAGCTTCTCCACAGGCTCAGCTGAAAAACTCGGGATAGGAAGTCGCCATAGTCTTTTTCCGCAGACCTCAAGGAACGGATAGCATTCGCCGGCAAAGGCAGAAAAGAAGAGTTTGATTGCGGTTCTCGGGAGAGATCTTCCACCTTGACCGAAAGCGGTGCAGCATTGTCCCACAAAATGCCAAGAACATCTTCCCTCAATTCCAAAAAGTGGCCGACCGCTTCAGTTGTGGATATTCCCAGCTTGTTGTCGAAAATCGCCGCTTGCCCCAAGGCCGCCAGCGAAGGATGGTAGACCAAACGCCCGGATGATGTGGGCTGGCCGCTGATAGGCATGAAGAGCTCGCTGATGCCAGGTGGAAGCTGGGGCCGCGGGCCGAGCGCCGCCAAAGGAGCGGCTGTTTCGGCCCGGGCAAAAACTTGCCCGGATTCCTGAATGCCCGG
>CAZLFV010000024.1:0-2420 GCA_964558915.1 uncultured Eubacteriales bacterium
TTTAAAGAAGAGGGGGAAACCCGCATCAAGGCGATCCGGGCCCGGTCTCTCAGGTCGGAGTCCTTTTCTTCGTTGACGAGCTGCTTGAGCACGGGGATTGCCCTCGCGGCCACGGACTTGTCACTCACCTGGCTTAACTTGAGAGCGGCATAATAGCTGACAACCCGGTTGGGACTTTCGAGCCGTTCTTCAATCTCGCTCAAATAGGATTTTTCTCCCTTGGCGGCGAGGTCAAAGGACAGGTCGATAATCGATGTCTCTGATTCTTCCACAAAGCTCCTGTTCTTGTCCGGGAGCCGGAGATAGTCTTCATAGGCCCTCAGGGCTTTCCTCTGTTTCCCTTTCTGTTTGGCCAAGCATTTGGCCCTATAAAAAACCGCCTGGGGAACAAGAGGGCTCTCGGGATAATCGGCTAGGAGGTCTTCGAGTATTTGCTGGGCTTCCTCCCATTTCTCGTCGAAGATCAGGATTTTGGCGTCTTGAAAAAGCTTTTCGTCGGCTGGAGCCTGGGCCGGCGCTTGAAGGCAGGCCAACCAGATGACGATTATCGCGAAAAAGAAGACGTTTTTTTTCACCTTAAACCTCACTTTCCTGGAGTTCTCTTCTCAATAGTTTTATTTTCAACAGAAGCTTTTTTTGTTCGATCAATTCCTGGATCTCCCGACGCTCGTCGTCCGTGAGTGCTTCGCTGACTTGAGAGAGCTCGTAAAACAGGAGTTCAATCTGGTCACAGATATCCTTTGCCTTGGCCATCCGGGCTCTCTCGAGCTGCGGGTTGAGGAATTTCTTTTTCTCGAGGAGCTCCCTGGCCTGCTCAACCGCAAAGCTTTGTGGCCCGAACTTTCTCTGTCCGGCGTCGGATTCCATGAATTCAAGAAGCACATAGTGGCTTTTTTCCAGGTAATTCAGCGTTTCTCTCCTGGCGATTTCGAGGTCCACGCGGTCCAGGAACTCGCCGGGGGCGAACAGCGGCTCGCTTCCTTTTTTCTGGAGGATGCTTCCTTTAAAAACTACGAACATGGCCAGAGCGCCGATCATGATCCCGCCGACGATGCCGGCGAGGACGGGCCTCAGGCTTGGGGCAAAAAGCAAGAATCGCTTCCGTCGGGGAGTGGGCCTCTGGGATGATTCCTTTGTCCAGACTGTCTGAACTATTTTTTCCGCCCGGGCTTCCCAATCCACACCATCCAGCGTGCTTCTAAGCGCCGGGCTCAATGTTTCGGCGCTCTGATAAATCCGCTGGACGTCTTTGAGCTCACGGCCGCAGCGGGAACAGGCCTCCAGATGATGACGGATTTTCGCTGTTTTGGCCTCGCCCAGCTCTCCCCCGAGGAAAGCCACCAAGTTTTCTCTGACGCGTCTGCACTCGTTCATGATCCCATCCTCAATTCCGGGCCCAGAAGACGTCTGAGATTTTGGACGGCCTTGAAATGAAGGGACTTGACCGTGCCGGGGGATATCTTCAGGACCTCGGCAATCTCCTGATACTGAAGCCCGTTATAGTGTTTCATGACAAAAACCAGCCTCTGCCGGTTTCCCAGCTTTTCGAGGCTGCGCGAAAAAACCTGCCTCAGGTCTTGAGAGACCGGATTGTCTGGACCGTCGTCTGCGACGACATTTATTTCTTCGATCCTCCTCGAGTTCTCAAGCTCGTTCCGCCGGCCATAGTTCTTGCGGTAATAGTCGATACATAGATTCTTCGCGATCCGAAAAAGCCACGCCTGGAAGTTTTTCTCTCTCTCGTAGGAGCCGAGCTTCAAGTACAGTCTCAAGAAGGTCTCTTGCACAATATCCATGGCATCTTCTCTGTGCCTGAGCATCGAGTAGGCCAGCAAGAATACCTTCTGCTGGTACAGGCAGACGACGGCTTTGAAGGCCGCGCGGTCACCCTGGCGGGCCTTTTCGAGCAGAATCCGGACGTCTTCATTTCCTGTAACTCTCTTCGCTTCCATCCTCAGGTCAGGCTTCATCAATTACTACGAAGGATATTTTAGAAAGGTTCACCCCGAGGGGAAAAAACTAATAGGAGATGGACCTCTCCCCAGAAGGAATCAACCCTGGGGGGAAGTTCCGGGGAAATCCGAGTTAGGGGGGAAATCTATATCAAAATCTGCCGAAATCTTTTCTTTCTCTCCGGTCTCCGCGTCTCTCCGTCCGCGGTCTCGCTTCATTGACTATGATTTTTCGGCCGTCGAACTCCTGGCCGTTGAGCTTGGCTTTGGCATCCTCGGCGGATTCGGCGCTCGCCATCTCCACGAAGCCAAAACCCCGTCCCTGGAGGATGTTGACTGAACTGACCTCTCCGTACTGGGAAAAAAGATCTTTCAGCTTCTCCTCTGTGGTCCTGTAGTTGAGGTTACCCACATAAAGTTTTACAGCAGCCATAAATAAAACCTCCTCACTTTGATCACCGTTCCCCG
>CAZLFV010000024.1:2520-31395 GCA_964558915.1 uncultured Eubacteriales bacterium
AGCTGCTGGGCTTCCTTTTCCGAGTTGACCATGGCTCCGATGGCCGCATAGAGAGTCCCGTAGAGGAAATAGCCCAGGATAAAGAAGACAACAAAATAAATGAAAATATAAGCAGGGATGCTGGGCATCCTGAAGGCCGAAGCGGCGGGAAAGGAGGACACGACGAAGGCCCGGCCGTAGCGGGTCAGGCCGAACCCGAAAAGAGCCCAGATCGCGTACTGGGTGAAACCCACGGCGCCGATCCCCAGCATTTTTCCGACCATCAATTGAAAAGGTCTCAAGGACGATAGAACGACCTCAACGACCCTGGAATTCTTTTCTTCGATCACTCCCCGCATAATGATGGCGCCGTAGAAAAAAAGAGTCATGTAGAGGATCAAGACGAGAAGATATGAGATTGCAAAAGTCCCCCCGGTGTCCTCCTCTTCCCCCTTGGCCGTGGCTTTGATCGTCTTCATGCCAACGCGCCGGATGAATTGGGCGATTTTCTGCGGGTCAAGCCCCGCTCGATTGAGCCTCTTCTCAACCACAACTCCGTTCAGCGTCTCGCTAATTCTTCGGATCTCTTCGAAATCCGAAACATGAAGAGAAACGTATTCCGTCTCCCCGCCTTCGAGGACATTCTTGGGGATATAAAGATAGGCGGAAAGCTCCTTGGACAGCAGTTTCCGGCTCAGGACGAGGCGCGAGCTTTCGATATCAGTGGTCGAAGGAAATTCCTGAAGGACATACCTCTTTCGTCCATCTCTCATTTTGTGGTCCAGCCTCTTTTCGAGTCCGGGAAAGACTTCGCCCGTCTCATCGATCACACCGATCGTCTTTTGCTCTCCGACCGTAGCCAACTGGGCAGCGATCGGGATCAATACAAGGGCGGCCATCAGGACGGGGCCGAGGATCGTCCCGATGACGAACCCTTTGGTCTTGACGATCTGAAGGTATTCCCGCTTAATGACCGACCATATCTTGCTCATGCCGATCTCCCACTTTCTCGATAAAGATGGCGTTTAAGCTCGGCTCCTGAATCTCGAACCTGTTGATCCTGACCCGCCCGACGATCCTGGAGAGCACTTCCTGGGGGTCCACGTTCTCCCTCAACTTGATCTCCATGTATTTCCCGTAGTCATCGACCTTTACCACTTCGGGCAACGAGCCGATGAAGCCTCCGTCTCCCTCATATTCCAGGACCGCCGTGTTCTTGCCGTACTGCTTCTTGATCCGGCTCAGGTTGCCTTCGAGCACCAGCCGGGCCTTGTTAATCAAGCAGATGTTGTCGCAGATCATCTCGACCTGCTCCATCCGGTGGGTGGAGAAAACGACGGTCCGGCCTTTTTCTTTCATTTCCAGCATAATGTCCTTGATTAGCTTCGTGTTCACCGGGTCCAGCCCGGCAAACGGCTCGTCCAGGATGATGAGCTCGGGGTCGTGGAGGACGGTGACGATAAACTGGACCTTCTGCTGCATCCCTTTGGAAAGTTGCTCGACTTTCTTGTTTTTCCAGTCAGCCAGGTCAAACCGGTCCAGCCAGAAGTCGGAGGCCTTGCGGGCACGCTCCCGGCTGAGCCCCTTGATTTCCGCCAGGAAGAGCAGGAGCTCGCCGACCTTCATCTTCGGATAAAGCCCCCTGTCTTCAGGAAGGTAGCCGATCCTCTCCTTCATCCTCTCATCCATGGTTTTATTGAGGACTTTGACCGACCCCTGGTCAGGGATGATGATGTTCATGACCATGCGGATGGTCGTAGTCTTTCCGGCTCCGTTCGGCCCGAGCAGCCCATAGACCGTGCCGGCGGGGATCCGAAACGAGAGGTCCTCGACGGCAGAGAAATCGCCGAATTTCTTGGTAATGTTCTGAACCTCGAGCGCATTGACCATGGTCTCGTCTCCTGGCGGGCCGATCTTAGTAAATTCTACCGCAACGGGCCTTTTTCTGCTATATTCTAATCACGGAGCTAAAACTCAACCCGAGAAATTCCGTAATAGGAATATGGAGACAAGATGAAAAAAGGAAAATATATCCTGATTATTTTTCTCATTTTCTTTGTCCTGATCGCCGCAACGGTCCTTGCGTTCATCTATTATGAAGTCAAAAGGCCTCCGGCCATCAAGGCTTCTTCCTATCTCGAGATCAACCTGGCGGGACCCATCCAGGAATATGTCGCTACCGACGAGTGGATGGGCTATTTCCTCGGGACTCGGGCCCTCTCTGTTTACGACATCTGGGAGAGCATGCGCAAAGCCAAAGTGGACGACCGGATTCGCTGCCTCCTCCTTCGGCTCGGCTATCTTGAATGCGATTGGGCGAAAATTAATGAGCTCAGAGAGTCCATCCTGGATTTCAAGGAGTCCGGTAAAAGGGTCTATGCCTACATTGAAGAGGGGCCTGAACTGGACAAGGAGTATTACCTCGCCACCGCCTGTGATCGAATCATCCTCCACCCCATCGGCTGGCTGGGGGTAACCGGGGTCGGCGGCTGGGTGCCTTTTTTCAAGGAAGGACTGGACAAGTTGGGAATTGAGGCGGATTATGAGCACGTCGAGCAATACAAAACGGCCTACAACATGTTCACGGAGAAAGGATTTACTGAGGCGCACCGGACTATGCTCGAGTCCCTCTATAGCGATATTTTCTCCCAATACGTGAAGACCGTTGCCACAGCAAGGAAAAAAACCGAGGAGGAATTCAGAGGAATCATAAACGTCGGCCTTTATCAGGGTGAAAATGCGCTCAAAGCCGGTCTGGTGGACGACCTGATGTACGAAGATGACTTGGAGAAGCTTCTTCAGGAAAAAGGGAAGAAGCTTCAAAGAACAAAGTTCTCCGAGTACGTTAGGATTTCTCCCTCTTCCTTGGGCCTGGAGACGGGAAGAAAAGTCGCCCTCCTCTACGCCATGGGCCCTATTATCACCGGTGAGGGAGGTTTGCAGGCCATCGGCGGCCGGACGCTCTCCCGCTGGATCAGAAGCGCCCGGCGTGATAGGTCGATTTCCGCCATCGTGTTGCGCGTTGACAGCCCCGGCGGGTCGGCCGTCGCTTCGGATGTCATCGGACGGGAAGTCGAATTGGCCAAAAAGGAAAAGCCCGTAGTCGTCTCCATGTCGGACATGGCCGGTTCCGGTGGATACTGGATTTCCATGAGTGCCAATAAAATCGTGGCGCAACCTCAAACCCTGACAGGTTCCATCGGTGTCCTCTTCATTAAGTTGAATATGGCCCGGCTCTACGAAAAGCTGGGCATAACCGCCGAAAAACTCACTTACGGCCAAAGGGCCGACATGTTCTCCTCATTCCGGGCCCTGACACCCGAGGAGAAGGACTTTATGAAAAAGCAGATTCTCTGGACCTATGACCAATTCCTCGCCAAGGCGGCTCTGGGCCGGAATATGGCCAAAGAGGAAGTTGACAAGATCGGCAAGGGCCGCGTATGGACGGGAACCCAGGCCAAGGACATCAAGCTTGTGGACGAGATCGGCGGACTGTCCAAGGCCATAGAGACAGCCAAGAAGCTGGCCGGCATTCGGGCTGAGGAAGATGTCAAGCTGGTCGTAAGGCCAAAAAAGATATCCTGGTTTAGCGCTTTGTTCGGCCGGCAGGAAGCCCGGATTAAGGCTCCTCTTCCAGCAGAACTGGAGAAACTCCTGGCGACCCTAAAAGCCCTGGAAAAGGAAAAGCTCCTTGCGGTAATGCCCTTTTGGCTTCCGACCAACTAGAGGATTCCTGGCTTCTCGGCCTGAAAAATCAGTAGGCATACGTGAAGGGACAGATTGTCCTGAATTCACAATAGCTACAGTTGTGCCAATCCGGCCTGGCCTCGAAGTTCTGGGACCGGAGTCCCTCTTCTGTTTCTTTGATTTTCTGCCAGGCCCGTTCGAGCTCTCTTTCCCCTTTTTTGGCATGGCCAATGATATCCGATTCCAAAAAATAGAGTTGAGTCTCCAGGAGAGATAGGCGCTGGGTCTGGGCAAAAGAAAGGGCATAAAGGTCCATCTGCAGGCTGTCCGCTGTTCGTTTGTCGGCCTCCTTCTGATTCTTCACCTCGGTGGCTTTGAAATCGATGATCACAGCCGCCCCGTCCACGACGTCGATCCTGTCCCAACGGCCGATAAACTTGATTTTCTGCTGTTGCCATTTGAAGCTCTTTTCCAAAAAAGCCGGCTTGCGGCCGGACGCCTCTTCTCGCGCATAGATCCGCTTGAGCGCCTCCCAGCCGGCTTTCTTCCGCATCTCTTCATGCTCCCGGCTGAGAAATCCCTCGTTGATCCACAGGCGCTCATACTCCTCAAGCAGGTCTGCCTCATTGACCGTTTTTCCGAGCATCCGCCGCCTCAGGAAAGAATGGATCACAGCGTGAAGGACGCGTCCGAAGACAAGAGTATGATGAGGAAGGACGGGGATCCTCATCCGATGACGGAAATTATACTTGAGAGGACAGGTCAGGTAATCTTCCACCTGGAAATAGCTCAAGCTTAGGACGTCTCTGACCATGACCTGAGGAAGGATCCTGTCGCCCGCAGATTCCAGGCCATAGCGCTTTATCTCTTCTAAGGCTGACGTCCTCAGGACTTCGTCGGGCGTTCTCGGGATATCCAAAGCTTCCAGGATAAACGGGCTCACCTTCTTCAGCCGCTTCAGGCCATAATCTCTGGCCCAGGTCAAATAAATGTATTTTTTTGCCCTGGTCATGCCGACGTAAAACAGCCGGCGTTCCTCCTGAATCACGTTTTCCGCGACGGGCAAATCCTCCTTCAGAATCTCATCGGGGACCGGTATTTTCTGGGGGCGTTCTCGTCCAGGAAACCTATCGGCGATCAGGCTGACCATGAACACGACCTCGAATTCAAGACCTTTGGCCTTGTGCACGGTCAGGACACTGATCGCTTCTTCCTCCAGTTCGGCTTCAGCTGTGGCCGGGTTATCCCCGACTTCCTGGAGGAGGTCGAGATGCCGGGAGAACGACTGGATTGAGTCGTCATCAATAATCTCGGAAAAATTCTTGATCTTCTCAAAAAAAAGCCGGAGGTTCTTAATCTTGAGCTCGGCCAGCAGGCTCCCTTCTTCAACAAGTTTCTTGATGTAGCCCGTTTTCTCCAGGAAAGAATAGACTACCTGCCCGGCATTGCGCGTCTTGGAGAGATCGACGAAATAGACCAGATCTTCATAAATCCTTTTGATTTGGGCCAAGGACGTCTCCGCGATCTCTAAAGCGAGAGATCCTTCCGCGATGCTCCGGAAGACGCTGTGGAGAGGGCTATTCCTTCGCTGGGCGAAATTGGAAACAACGGTCAGATCATAGAGATCCGTTTTGTAAACCTCTGAATGGGCCAAAAAAAAGAGGCTGCGGCTGTCTTCGAAATCCGTCAGCGCCTTGATGAAGGACACGACATCCTTGACCTCGTCCTGGCTGTAGAGTCCCCTGCTGCCGGAAAAACGGAAAGGAATCTGCTTCATGTTCAGGGCCCGCAGGAAGGGGTCGGCGTCAGCGTTTCGCCGGACGAGAACGGCGATCTCGCCCAGCCTGATGCCTGCGCTTACTTTCTCACGGATGAGCTCGGCGACTTTGTCCGCTTCATGGGAAACCGTGTCGAACTGGAGAAGATGGATGCTCTTTTCCAGTGACTGGATTGATGATACGAGCTTCTTGTCCACCTCGTACCGGAATTCCAGGCGGTTGGGGTTGTTCTGCTGGATGAGCTTGTAGGCCGAATCGAGGATCGGCTGAGTGGAGCGATAGTTTTTGGTCAGGACGATCTCCCTGGCCCCCGGATAATACTTCTTGAAATTAAGAATATTGCTCAGGGAGGCCCCTCTGAACCGGAAAATGCTTTGATCATCATCGCCCACAACAGTGAGATTCCGGTGCCGCGCCGCCATCATTTTCAAGAGTTCGAACTGAATGTAGTTTGTGTCCTGGAATTCATCCACCAAAATATACTTGAACTTGTCCTGGAACTCCCTGAGCACGGAGGGACGCCGCCGAAACAGCTGGACCACGAGCTTGACCTGGTCTTCAAAATCGATCTTGCCTTCCTTCTTGAGGAGTTCCTCATAAGCCCCGAAGACGAGGGCCATTTCTTTGTGCTTGAGAGCTGTCTCCTTGGCCGAATCATCAGGAGCGGCCTTTTCCAGCTTGCGGGCGTATTTAAGATATGCTTCCGGGCTGACATCTTCCTGCTTCAGCCTCTTGATGGCGTCCAGCAGCTCCTGAATATGTCTTGTCGGATAGCTGAGGGGACGATAATACTTCAGCGGGAAGCGGAAAAGGTTTTCTCTAAAAAAGATGGCCTGCTCGACGTCGTCCAACAGCCTAAAATCCAGAGGGTAGCCCAGGTCCAGGGCGTAGTTCCTCAGGACCCGTTCGCCAAAGGAGTTAAACGTGCTGATTTCAACAAAAGAGTAACTGTAAGGAATGAGCTGGTCGACCCGCTCTTCCATCTCGTTGGCCGCCTTCTCCGTGAAGGTCACGGCCATAATCTCTTCGGGCTTGGCCATCTTGGAGCCGATGAGATAGGCGATGCGGTGAGTGATGACTTTTGTTTTTCCTGTTCCGGCTCCGGCGATGATCAGCAGGGGCCCCTGACCGTGGGTGACAGCCTCTCTCTGGGCCGAATTGAGGTCCCGGAGCAGGTCGCGCGTTTGCTTCAGCGATGGTCGAGGCATAATCAGAAAGCCGGAAGAAACGCTTAGCGCTTTTCTTCGTCCTTTTTGATGATGACTTTCTCATCCGGCTTCATCAGGCCGAGCTTGTCCCGGGCTTCTTTTTCAACAGTCTGGGGATTCTTTTCGAGGTCCTCGATTTCTTTCAATAGCTGGCTTTTTCTCGCTTCCAATTGCTTGATCTTCTCTACAAGCTCCGCGTAGTTCTTCCTGGCCCGGTAGATTTCAATCAGGCCGTTCCTCCCGAAAAAAGAGGAGATGAGCAGGACGAGGAAAAAGAATCCGACAGCCGCCAGGATGAGTTTTCTCCGCAGGAAAGATTTGTTTTTGTCTTCCTGTCCCATCAACGCAGCCTTTTCAAACCAAAGGCGAGCAGTCTCCCCAGATCCTCCTGGGACTCGGCCTCGGCATAGCAGCGGATAACGGGCTCGGTTCCAGAAAGCCGCAGGAGCAGCCAATCATCATTCTCCAAATCAAGCTTAATACCGTCTATCCTCTCAATGGCGACCACCCTGCGACCGGCCAGACGCGTCGGGGGACTGATGATGAGTTCCTTCAGCTCCCGTTCGTTTTTGGGGTTCAGCGGAATATTCCTTTGGCCGCCATACTTCTTGCCGTATTCGCGGTAAAAATCGTCCCTCAGCTCGGTCAGGCTCTTTCCCGTCGCAGCCATCATTTCCGCTACAAGCAGGCCGGCGAAAATGCCATCTTTCTCGGGAAGATGACTCTTGACCACAATGCAGGCGCTTTCTTCGCCCCCAAAGACGATCTGCTTCCGCAGGAATAGATCGGCCATGTATCTGAACCCGACCGGAGTCTTGTTCAGAGTGAGACCATAGCGCCGGGCGACCCGGTCGATGAGATGCGTCGTGGCCACGGAGCGGGCCACGCCTCCGCGCCACCCTTTCGTTCTCACAAGATAATCCAGGAGCAAAGAGAGAATCAGGTTCTGAACAACGAAATTCCCGTTATGATCTAGAATTCCAAATCGGTCACCATCGGCATCGGTCGCGATCCCCAGGCCACAGCCGGTCTCAGTGACCAGCTTCTTGAGATCTTTCAGGTTCTCCTTCCTGCAAGAAGGAGTCACGCCACCAAAATAGGGATCGACGTAACCATGGATTTCTTCAATCGGGATGCCATTTTCTTGAAGGATTTCGTCGAGATATTCCCGGCTCGTTCCGTAGAGCAAATCCACGCCTATTTTCAGGCCGGCTTTCCGGATGGCCGCAAAATCGATCTTCTTCTGGACAAAATTAAGATAATCTTCCTGGAGGTCAACCTGCTCGACGAATTCTTTCTTGGGATAATAAGGGAAAAAAACCGGGCCCTTTGACAAACGCCTGATTTCTTCTTCGACCTGGTCTGTTTCCTGGGGAAGTGCGGGCGCCCCTGTTTCCAGGTTTAACTTGAGACCGTTATACTCAGGAGGGTTGAACGAGGCCGTAAAATTAATCCCCGCCTGAATTTTTCTCTTGATAATCTGAAGAGCCTGGGCTTGGGAGGGAGCGTCTCTATCCGTCAGCAGGACGCGAATTTTATTATGAGAAAGAATCTTGGCCGCCTCAAGCGCAAATTTTTCCGAGAGAAACCGGGTATCATAATTGACCAAAACAGAAATCGGTCCGTCGGAGAACCTTTTCTTCAAGTAGTTGCCGATGGCCTGGACAACAATCCTAACATTAGAGAAGGTGAATTCTTCTCCCATCACAGCGCGCCAGCCCGAGGTACCGAACTTGATCATGGATTTTCCAAAAGTTAACACAACACCGGGGGAAAAGCAAACGGCTCGGGAGATATGGCTCCAAGTCACGCCGCGATTTCCCCAGCGAGGAAATCTCGCTCGATTCGCTCCTCGCTCTCCTCTCCGAGGAACCATGCCCGCTCGTCGCTCATACGGACTTCTCACCATATCATCCCTCGCCTCACACCCCCGGTGGCTTCCTGCGCACACCATGAAGATGGCCTGTTAGGGATGCTTTCACTTGACAGTCCTGCCGCCTCTTTCTAACGTATTAGCAGTGAACAAAATCAGGCCCGCCTTCCTCGCGGCCATTTTTTGTGTCTCTGCCGCCACCCTCTGTCTTGAAGTATCGTTGACGCGGTATTTTTCGATATCCCAAAATTACCACTTTGCTTTTTTAGTGATTAGTATCGCTTTCCTCGGCTACGGTGCCAGTGGAACCTTCCTCTCCTTCGTTGAGCGCAGGAGCCGGCCTGAACCGGACGTTTTTCTAAGTTGGAGCTCTCTCCTTTTTGCCCTGTCCATCCCAGCGAGTTTCTTGCTCGCGAACGCGGTGCCGTTTGATTTCTACCAGCTGCCCTGGGACAAAAAGCAGATCCTGCTTGTCGTTCCTTACTATTTTTTCTTCGGGCTTCCTTTCTTTTTCGCCGGCGCTACGATATCTTTTGCCATCACCCGTCTGGCGTTCGCAGCCCACAGAATCTATTTTTTTGACCTTCTTGGCGCAGCTGCAGGCTCATTCTTCGCCGTCCTCGTTTTTCTTCCGTTGGGTGAAAAGGGGGTCTTTGTGCTCATTTCCGCCCTGGCCCTTGTCGGCTGCTTCTTTTTCAGCCTCAAGAGACCTCGGCTCTTTCTCGCCTTTATTTTTCTGCTCTTGATGATGGAAGGTTTGCTTATCCTTTTTCCTCCCGCCCCGCTGAGCTTCCGTTTATCCCCGTTTAAAGCGCTGCCCCAAGCTTTGAGATATCCCCAGGCCAAGTCCTGCCTGACTGACTGGAATTCCTCCTTTCGCGTGGATATCGTCAAATCGCCGGCGACAAGGTTTGCTCCCGGGCTGAGCCTCCTCTACAAGAATGAACTTCCCTCCCAGCTGGGGCTCTCCGTAGACGGAGGCGAGCTCAACGCCGTCACCAAGTTTCAAGGGGCTGAGGATTTGGCCTGGGAATTCCTCTCTTTCCTTCCTTCATCATTTCCCTATTTTTGCGCTTCCGTCTCAAAAGTCTTAGTCCTGGAGCCAAAGGGCGGGCTGGATGTGCAAGCCGCAGTGGCTTTCAAGGCCTCCGAAATCAAAGTCATAGAAAGCAACGCGTTAATTACCAGCCTGCTTCGTCACCAACTCGCCTCATTTTGGGGAGACTTCTATGCCCGCCCGAACATTACTGTCGTCTCCTCAGAGCCTCGCGCTGCGCTGAATAGAGAAATGGGAAAATATGACCTGATCGTCGTCTCTCTCTCTGACGTTCTCGGAGCCACGGGCACGGGGCTGTATGGAATCGGAGAAAACTATCTTTTCACCGACGCGTCCTTCAGTCAACTCCTGGAACTCCTCTCCCCGCAGGGTCTGCTCAGCCTGACTTTTTATCTCCTTCCGCCGCCGAGGCAAGAGGCTAAAGTTCTGGCTCTCGCAGTTGAAGCCCTAGAGAGAAAAGGGTTCGAACCGGCGCTCCACCTGGCCTCCATCCGGACCTGGGGAACCCTCAGTGTGTTCATGAAGAAGAACCCGTTCGCTCCAGAAGAGATCGACAGGATGAAATCGTTTTGCCGCGAGCGTCTCTTTGACACAGCTTATTATCCCGGGATCAAAAAAGAAGAAATGAATGTCTACAATCAGATGGACAAGCCCGCTTACGAAGAGCTCTTTACCACGCTTCTGTCACCACGGTCCCGAAGAGATTTTTATAAAAACTATCTTTTCGCTGTCGAGCCCGCCACGGATAACCGCCCTTTTTTCTACGACTTTATCAAGTGGAAGAAAGCGCGGCCAACCTTTGAGGCGCTCGGCCGGAACTTCGCTGTCCTGTTCCAAGGAAAGTTCCTCTTGGCTATCCTCTTAATCCAAGCCACTGCGGTGGCGTTTCTCCTGATCCTTTGGCCTGTCTGGATTTTGCGGCGCGAAAAGACATCCCAACCGACTGAGTTTCTCCGCGTCTTATTTTATTTCAGCCTCGTCGGAGCCGCCTTTATTTTTATCGAAATCGTTTTCGTCCAAAAGTTCATCCTGTTTTTGGGACAGCCTCTCTACTCTATTTCTGTCGTCCTGTCCTCCCTGCTTTTTTCTTCGGGAATTGGCAGCCTGTTTTCTTCTCAGATCTTGGGAACAGCACCAGTTCGAAGGCTCAAGCGGGTCCTTTTCCTCCTCGCCGGGCTTATTGTCCTTTACCTGATTCTTCTGCCGCCCGTTTTTCAACGGCTTCTGAGCCTGGGCTTAGGGCCCAAAATAGCCGTCACATTCATCATGATCTTCCCTCTCGGTTTCATGATGGGGTTCCCCTTTCCGACCGGGATCCGGCTGCTGGAAAAGACCCGGAGTCGGCTTCTCCCGTGGGCCTGGTCGGCGAACGCGTTTTCCACGGTGGTCAATTCCGTCCTGGCCCAAGGAATAGCGTTAAGCCTGGGCTTTAATGCCGTGTTGGGGCTAGCGGCTGGTGCTTATTTAGCCGTTTTTTCTCTTTTCCGCTTCGCCGATCATGGGGACAAAACGGACGCCTGAGATTTGTCTAACCCTGGGCTTGCCCCCCACTTTCGTGATAAGTGTGAGAGTCTGAAAATAGAGGGTGCTGCCCAGAGGGATGACGAGTTGGCCTCCTTCCTTGACTTGATCGAGAAGAGGGGGCGGGATATGGTTGGCCGCGCAGGTGACGATAATCGCATCAAAAGGGGCTTTTTCTTTCCAACCAAAATAACCGTCGTCCCATTTGACCTGGACTTTATCATAGCCCGACTCTCGAAGCGTCCGGCTGGCCTTTTCGGCCAGGTTTTGTCTGATTTCTATCGAATAAACTTGGTTTGTGATTTCCGCCAGGACCGCAGCCTGATAGCCCGAGCCGGTCCCGACTTCAAGGACTCGTTCACCGGGCTTGATGGTGAGGCATTGAGTCATTAAGGCCACAATATAGGGCTGGGAGATTGTTTGCCCTTCGTCAATGGGCAAAGGATAGTCCTCATAAGCCTGATCGCGGTAGGCCGGGCTGACAAAAAAGTGGCGCGGGACTTTCGCCATGATTTCGAGGACTCGCCGGTCCGTGATGTCACGCGAGGCCAGCTGTTCGGTGACCATTCTCCTCCGGGCTCCGGCATACTGGTCGGCTTCTTGTCCTGTCACCGGCATACAGGGAAAAGAAATGAAAAAGACCAGAAGCCAGAAGCCAGAGAAAACGCGTATCATCCTCCTACCCAATCCTTTGGCAACACAGCCATCTCTATTTTCTTTCACAGGGAGCGAGAAATCAAGATACTCGGAAGCGTCGTGAATATATGTCCGTGCGGCGCAATGAAACCACGTCCCCCTCTTCGAGGAGAGGGAAAGGCCGTTTTTCACCTCCAATCTCCCCTCAAGAGGTGATTGACGACACCGCCCGGCCGTGAGATGGTAAGGCCATATGAAAACCTTGTCTATTGCGGAAGAAATCATGTTGACAAAGCATTTTTTTTCTGATATTGACTCTAATAGTCCGGTTGCACAAAGAAAGAATGCCTTGGATGGAGAACAGAGCCGTATACCCCGGATTTTTCGACCCCATCACCAACGGCCACGTCGATATCATCTTGAGGGGACTCAAGATATTCGACAAAATTATCGTGGCCGTGCTGAAAAATCCGAAAAAGAAGCCTCTTTTTTCGACTAAAGAAAGGGTGGCCATGATCCGGACGATCTTTACGCACCAACCGGAGATAGAAGTCAAGGCTTTTGATGGGCTGTTGGTTGATTTTTCCAGGCGAAACAGGGCCAATATCGTCATCCGGGGGCTGCGCGCAGTCTCAGATTTTGAATATGAATTTCAGATGGCGCTGATGAACAGAAAACTCGACTCCGAGATTGAGACGCTCTTCATGATGCCGAGTCTCAACTACTCGTTCCTCAGCTCGGGGCTGGTCAAGGAAGTTTTCCTCCTGGGCGGCTGTGTTGAAGACCTTGTTCCTGAGATCGTGGAGAGAAATCTCCGGGAAAAACTGAAAAAGGGAAAGTATATTTACTCTAATTGACATAAATTATACGAGGTAGGAAGAAAAATGTTAGGTTTCAGTCAAGACAAAGGACTCGTCGGACTCGACATCGGCTCTCACTCGATCAAGGCCGTCGAGCTCGCCGTCAGGAAGAAAAGAGACAGGGACGTTTTCGAGGTCATGAAAATCGGACACGAGCTGCTCCCCCACGATGCCATTGTGGAGGGGACGATCATCGATTCCACTGCCGTTGTCGAAACTATTAAAATGATCTTTGATGAGAACAAGTTCAAAAGCAGGAATGTCGCCATCTCCATTTCGGGAAACTCTGTCATCATCAAGAAAATTTCCCTGCCCGCGATGGAAAAAGAGGAGCTGGCCGAGTCGATCGTCTGGGAGGCTAAGCACAATATCCCTTATCCCTATGAGGAAACAAACGTCGATTATGCCATTCTCAGGCCTCCGCTGGGAGGGGAGGAGAAAAACCTGGATATTCTTCTCGTCGCGGCCAAGAAGGACAAGATCGCCAATTACAGCAATGTGGTCAACCAGGCCCGCAAGAATCTGGTGGCGATCGATGTCGATGTTTTCGCCCTCCAGAACTCTCTAGAAGCCAACTACCCCGAGACATTCCAGTCCAAGATTACCGCTATGATCAACATCGGCGCAAATATCACCAATGTCGTCATCATTGAACGGGGCTTGGCCCAGCTTTTCCGTGACCTCTCCCTGGGCGGCTTCTTCTTCATCGAAAACATGCGCAAGGAATTGAACATCAGCTTTGATGATGCCGAAAAGCTGCTGAAGGGGATTCCCAACAAAGCTATCCCTCCCGAGAAGGTGGACGAAGTCATTGCCTTCAACGTCAAAGATCTCCTCGATGAAATCGATAAAACTTTCTCTTTTTACGAGGCCGGAGAAAAAAAAGAGAAGAAAATCGAGCAAATCTATCTGAGCGGCGGTCTGGCCCATCTGAGAAACATCGCCAGCTCCTTCGAGCAAAAGTTCAACATTAAGACGGAGCTGTTCAACCCCTTCCGCGATGTCCGCTATGATGAAAAGAAACTGGACCCGGTTTATTCTCAGGAAATGGCCGCTCTTTTCGGGGTGGCTGTCGGGCTGGCTGCTCGGAAGGTGGAAAAACAAAAATGATCAGGATCAACCTTTTAAAGCCAGAAGCGAAAGAAATCAAGGAAGGGCCTGCTCTTCCAGGCCCGGAAATCAGGGCAAAAAAAGCCTTCCCCCTCACCACAGTTATCATTCTCCTGATCATTGTCGTCCTGGCTGCGGCATTTTTCCTGCAGAAAAGAGCAATCAGCCAGGAAAAAGCTCGACTCCAAGTCGCCCAAGCCGAAAAGCAAAAGCTTCAGTATGTTGTCGCCAAGCTGCAGGAACTGGAAAAGCAAAAAGCAGTCTTTGAGATGAAAATCAACCTGATCAAGCAATTGCGAGCCCAGCAGGACACGGCCGTCAAGATCATGGATGAAATCAGCAAAAGGCTTCCCGAGTGGGTCTGGCTGACCGATTTCGCTTATGAAGGTCAGATGATCCAGATGAAAGGGAACGCGCTCTCGAATAACCTGATCGCCGATTTCATCTACAATCTCCAGAACTCGCCCGCGTTTGCCAATGTCAACCTCATCTCGTCGGTCCAGAAAACAGGCCGGGGTGCTCAATACCTTGAATTCTCCTTAACCCTGAACTATGTCCTGCCCGAGGCCGCGCTCCCTCAGGTCAAGCCTGGGGCAAAAGCGAAGCCCAAACCTAAACCAACGAAAAGGTGAAGACGATGAAAAACTGGCCCTGGTATGCCTATATCATTTTGGTCATCGTGGTTTTTGCGCTTGCCTTCTTCCTCTACTTCAAGCCTCAGAACGCAGAACTGCAGAGAATCAGGGCGGACAGGCTGAAGGTGGAGGCTGAAGTCGCCAAACTCCAGGAGCAGAAAAAACAGCTGGACAGGATCGAAGCCGAGCTGGCCACGCTCACCGAAGAATTGAGGGATCTTGAGAAAATCATTCCCGTGAAAAAGGAAATCGACGTCATCCTGAGGAGAATCCAGCAGATGGCCTTCGACTCGCGGCTGGATATCATCAGGTTCACTCCCAGGGGAGAAACCAACCGGGAGTTTTACTCGGAGTGGCCGATCGCGATCGAAATCCGGGGAAACTACCACAACTTGGCTTCCTTTTTTGACCGGCTGAGCAAGTTCGACCGGCTTTTCAACGTCGAGAACTTTGCTCTGAAAGCCCTCTCCGCCCAGACGGAGGAAACGACCATCTCCTCCAATTTCATCGCTAAGACTTATATGTTTATGGAGGAGACGGCCGCTCCCCCGGCGAGTCCAAGCCAAACGAGGCAAGCAAGATGAAAAAGACATGTATTCTTCTGTTCTGGATGGGATTCCTGCTCGCAGGCTCGAGCCTTATTTTTTCCCAGGAGGAGAAAACTTCTCTGGAGAAAGAAATTCTCCCCAATTCCCAGGCCGCTGCCACGACTTACGACCCGGCCGGACGGAGAGACCCTTTCAAGAACCTGCTAGGCGGGAAAGAGCTCAAAGAAAAAACAATGCCAGGGGGGGCTCCCCAACTTTTTATTGATGACATCAGCCTAATCGGAATAGTCAAGTTTAAAAACAAGTTCACGGCCATCCTCAGCGGTCCTCAAGGTTTTCCGTATTATTTCGGAGTCGGGGACAAACTCTCAGATGGATTCATCCTGTCCATCAACGATAGCCAGGTCGTTTTCCGAAAAACCAACGAGCGGGGAATTCCCCTGACAAAGCCCAAGGATATTATAAAAGAAATAAATCCGGAGGAGCGTTAACCATGAAAAGGAAAACATTTTTGCTGCCTCTCGTAGTGTTCGGGTTTTTATCCCTCATCGCCACTGCAGATCAAAATTCCTCAGCGCTTGTCACAATAAATAAAATCACAGTCCAGCCGGGAAAACTCAACACCAGAATCCTCCTCGAGACAAATGCGCCCCTTTCCCCAGTGAACACCTATTATTCTGCAGAAACCATTGTTTTAGTACTCAGCCAGGTCGACACCGTAACCCAGCCCGCTGTCCAATTGGGAGAGCCGGAGCTCATTGCTGGCATCGCGATGGAAAAAGCAGACAACAATCGGGCCCATCTCCGTGTCGAGCTCCGCGAGCAGGTGCTCTACCGTGTCTTCGAAAGCAACGGCATGACGACCATCGAGCTGAACAAAGTTCAAAAGGGACAAGGAAAATATGTCATCGAACCCGAGGCTCAGCAACTGCTGGATAAGAAAGAGGGTGTCCCGATCGTGATGGAGAAGCCGGATATCGAGGAAAAAGATAACCAGCTCCGGTTCAAAGCCAAGCTCAGCAACCCAGCTGTCACGCAGATTTTCACCCTCAACAATCCCCTCCGTCTGGTCGTGGATGTGCTCAATACGATCTATGGAGAACCCGCCTCGGTCATTTCCGTCGACAAATATGGGTTGAATAAAGTGAAAGTCGCCCAATTCCAGCTGAACAATCCCTATTCAATCACCCGGATGGTCTTCAACCTGGACGAGCCAAAATACTATGACCTTCGCTCCGAAAATGACGAGATTGTCGTCACTTTTTTTAAGGACAAGAGCCAAATCCTGACCGCTTCGGCAGCACCAGCTTCGCGGAAACCCACGGCTTCTGCCCCGGCTGCGGTGGCCGCGCCGAAGCAAGAGGAGAGTCACCCTGCTGAGGAGCCGAAGCCGGCGTCTCAACCTAGCGATGAGAAAAAGGCCGACGGTAAAAAGTCTGAACGCGACGGCGCTCCGGCTGCTCCCAGGCAAGAGACAGCTGAAGATTTAAGTCTAGCCCAAGCCCAAGAGCAAGAGGAAAGATACAAGCCCAGAACGATCGCTGAAACCCAAGTCAAATATACGGGCGAAATCATCACCCTGAAATTCAAGGACGCGGACCTGAGGGACGTCATTCTCTATCTTGGAGATTTCGCCAAACTGAATGTTGTTTTTGACCCGGAGGTCAGAGGAGTTGTCACCTGCAACCTCGAGGACGTTCCCTGGGACCAGGCTCTCGATATCCTCCTCAGGAACAACAAGCTCGGCAAGGTGCTCGAGGGAAATGTCCTCCGCATCGCGCCGGTCAGCGTCTTGACAAGAGAGGATGAAGAGCAAAGAAAGCTCCGCGAGAGCAAGGAGCAGGCCGGTCCTCTGATCGTCAAAACCGTAACCCTTTCCTACGCTAAGGCCAGGGACGTCATGGCGTTATTGGCCACTAAAAAATCTCCGCGCGGCGAAATTACGATCGACGAAAGGACGAATACGCTGGTCATCGCTGACGTCAAGGAAACCCTGGACTTGCTGGAGAGGTTGATCAGTGTATTCGACACGCCAACTCCCCAGGTCTCTATTGAAGCAAGGATTGTCGAAGCGACATCGACGTTTGTCCGTAACCTCGGAATTCAATGGGGATTCCGCGGGGTTGCTGATCCTTACTATGGGAATCAGACCAGCCTCCAGTTCCCCAATAAGATCCTGGCAGACGGCTCCCTGATTCCCCAAGGCATTGTGACCAAGGGGATCGGCGGCCCGCTGGGGGGATACGCCGTCAACCTGCCAGCGCCTGCATTTACCACAGCCGTCGGTTTCTCCTTTGCCAATGTCCTGGATACATTCCGGCTGGATGTCGCCATCTCCGCCTTGGAAACATCCGGAGAGGGACGGATCATCTCTTCCCCGAAGGTCACCACCCAAAATAACCAGGAAGCCAACATCGTCCAGGGTCGTCAGATCCCGGTTCAGACCGTGGCCAACTTCACCGTCACGACTCGCTATGTCAACGCCGCTCTTGAGCTCAGGGCCACGCCGCAGATCACAGCCGAGGGGACCATCATCATGACTCTGGAAATCCAGAACAACGCGGCTGATTTTGCCAACCTGGTCAACGGAATTCCTCCAATCACAACCCAAAGCGCCAAGACGACCGTCATGATACCTGATGGCGGGACAACCGTCATCGGCGGAATCTACAGGTCTGAAGATTCTATCACCCGGGAGAGAGTGCCTTTTCTTCATTCTATTCCGATCCTGGGAAGTCTCTTCAGAAGCTTTGCGCGGACAAAAACCAATCGGGAGTTACTCATCTTTATTACTCCCCGGATAATCAAATAAGGGGTGCCACAATGAAAAACACAACAAAAACCCTCAGCATAATCGTGATTGCCTCAGCGCTCCTCCTCTTTACTTCGTGTAACCCTGTAGAAAACAAATCGAAATCCGGCAGCATGCTCATGGTGGAAAACATCCAGGGAACAGATGCCAACGGCCAGGCGGCCAGCTTCCTCCAGTCTGACGTGGTTAAATCGGATAACACTGTCACTGCGGATACAGCCTCGGTGACCTTGAGCGCAATGACTCTTGACCCCAACCCGCTGCTGGGAGAGTCGCAGTACAACGATATTCTCGTGACCCGTTATACGGTTTCCTATTCCCGGACAGACGGGAGAGGCGTTCCCGGCGTCGATGTTCCCTATCCCTTCGAAGGCTCTCTTTCTGTTTTAGTCAAGTCGGGCTCCTCGGCCACATTCTCCGCGGTCGTGGTCAGGGAAGTGGCCAAGCTTGAGCCGCCGCTCCTGTCGCTGGTCGATAGCCGGGCTGAAGGGGTCCTTCAAGTCACGGCCCGGATTGATTTCTACGGCAAGGACCTGGCGAGCAGAGACGTCACAGCAACGGGGTATCTGGCCATTTTCTTCGCCAATTATAATGAAGGTGACTAAAATGAAAAAGAACACAACGCTTCTCTTCATCACATTATTTTTGGTCTTATCGGTTTTCGTTGTCACATCGTGCCGAGACGCCGTCAAAGAACCGCCTCCCACGGGCCCTTCGTCCTATGCCACCCTGCTGGGCTTGAGTGCCAACCCGAACGTTCTTTTCGCCGGCTTGGACACACGCCAGGTGTCCACAATCACGGCGACATTGAAAAAATACGATGGCACCCCCCTTTCAGGCGAAACGATATATTTCGAGATCGTCGATTCTCAAGGGTCGAAGGTTAATATCGGCTTTTTCGACCCTCTTTATACACAATCGATGGTTACGGACGGCTCAGGGACAGCGGAGGTTCTCTATTTTGGTCCCCTCTATGGTGAAGTTGCCAGAAACAGTTATATTTGTATCCGGGCGACCGTTGCAGGGACCGGTCCAGAATTTATCCAGACGATAACTTGGATCTACATTGTTGTTCCGTAAAAACGAAAAGTAGACCGGGGATAAAAAACCAATCTTAGTGTTCTCCACCGAAAAAGAAAATTGACGTTTTTGCCTTGATCCCCTTCAAAGCAGAGGTCAAAACTCTATCCAGGCTACTTTTTTTCCGGGCTCTCAAACTCACCTGGACTCGATGAAGCCCTCTCTTCTTTGAGACGGATGCCAGCGCTGGCCCAAAGATCTTGACGGCTTCTCTTGTATTTCTCATCCGCTCGGCAAATTTTCTGGATTGCTCTGCCACCCGGCGTAAATTTTCACCAAGAAAGAAGACCTCAGCTAAACAGGAGAAGGGCGGGTAATTCATCAACCGACGATACTTGATCTCCTGGCCATAAAACGCCCGATAATCCCCGTGAGCCGCCTCCCGGATGCTGAAGTGCTCGGGAGAATCCGTCTGGATTAAGGCCTCTGCCTTCTCATCATCGCGCAGAAAGCTGAGGTCCCTGACGAGGGACTGGAATGTTTTCTCGCCCGAGCGAAAATCGGCCAAGTTCAGCATCAGCTCGGGATGGAGTACGGCGACGAGGGACACAGGCGGGAAGTTCGCTTGATAGGCGAGAAGCTCAGTGCCGGCCAGGAGGTCGATTTGACCCTGGATAAACTCGCGGACGATTCTGGCCTTGTCTTCTCTCCGGCCGGCTTCATCGGCGGCAAAGATTTCCACCCGGTGATTCGGAAAATTCTTCCTCAATTCCTCCGCGACCGCCTCGATTCCGGCCCCTTTTTTTCCAACAAGGCGGCTCCCGCAACGGGGGCACTTGTCCACCAGAGGGCTGGAATAACGGCAGTAATGGCAGACCAATTTCCCTTCTTTCTTATGATAAGAAAGAGCCAGGTCACAGCGGACGCACTGGGGGACATAGGCGCATCTTGCGCACTGAAGATAAGAGGCATAGCCGCGGCGGTTGAAAAAGAGAAGCACAGGCTGATGATGGTCCAATTGCTCTTTGATTTTCAGCGCGAGCGGACGGTAGATGATGCCCCCCGCCTTGCAGCTATCGACCAAAGTCACATTGGCTTTCCGCGCCTCAGTCCCAAGCTCAATGAGATGGCGACCCTTTTCTGCCCTGTAAAAAGCCTCCACCGTGGGTGCCGAGCTTCCCAGTATCAGGGCCGCTTTTTCTTCCCTGGCCCTCAGCCAGGCTCCCGCGCGGACATCATAAGGGACGCTTTCTTGCTGGGAATAAGATTCATCTTGCTCTTCGTCGACAATAATCAGGCGCACGTTCTCGACAGGAGAAAAGAGAGCCGACCGGGGCCCGACCACGACTTCAGCCCGGTTCTCCCTAATTTTTCGCCACTCCAGCTCCCTCCTTCTCTCCGTCATCTCACTGTGGAGTACGGCCGCAGCTTCCCCAATCCGTTTCTCCAATTTGTCAAGAAGACCCGGAGTCAGGGAGATCTCAGGGATCAGGAACAGAATTCTGCCACCCGCCGAGCGCGTCCTTCTGATCAGGTCGAAATAGACGGCCTCTCGGCGCAGCCGCGACCCATATAAAAGGAAACGGGAGAACGGTTTTCGCGCTATGGAACTGGCAATGGATTCTGCAACCCGGCGCGAGGGCTCATCCAGGGTGAAATCAAGCTCAAGCTGCGTGGGCCGAGCTTCTGGCTCGGTCCGGGCTTTCCTCCTCACCCGCTTGATTTCTCTCCGGACCAGGACGAACTCTTTTTTCTCCAGGCGCGCCACGACGGCGGAGAGCTTTTTCATCCGGGTTTTCTTCTGCAGAAACTTCAACGTATAGGGCTTCTGTTTGAGCCAGGAGGCCACGTCTTTTTCCTCATCGGAAAGCAGGCTTTTGTCCAGGGCTTCTCTCCCCTTTGCAGTTAAGGAAACAGCGGGCCGGGTTCGCAGGATGAAAGAAGGTGGAACTGCGGCCTGGAGGATCTCACCCCAGGGGCAAAAAAAGTGACGGCTCAGCTTCCTGGTAAAGGAAAGAAGCACAGGAGAAAAAATGGGAGACTCATCCAGCACCTCAGCGACCGGTTTAAGCCTCAGGTCTCCGACTCTTCTTCTATTTCTTGTGGCAACGACAAACCCGGTGAGCATCCTCTCCCCGAAGGGGACGAGAACTCTCATTCCGAGACAGAGCTTATCCGCGTGTTCCGGGGAGACGGAGTAAGTGAACGCCCGGTCAAGGGGGAGGGGAAGAACGACTTCCGCGTATCGAATCATTTTTTGCCGAGTGCAGCCATAACTTTCTTCATGTCCTCCCAGACGAGCCTTCTGATGGCCTTATCGCCCTCGTTCCTGACGAGATAGGACGGATGGAAGGTGGGCATGACTTTGATTTTGCCGTATTCGTGGAAATTTCCCCTGAGAAGGCTCATCCCTGCGGCGGATGGAACAAAAAAATCGGTGGCCACTTTTCCCAAGGTCACGATCACGTCCGGCTGGATAACTTCGATCTGCACTAGCAGGTAAGGTTTGCATTTCTCGATTTCCTGGCGGAGAGGAGTTCGGTTGTCGGGAGGACGGCACTTGACCACATTGGTGATATAAACCTCATCCCGGCGAAACTTCATCGCCTGGATGATTTTCGTCAGGAGCTGGCCGGCCCTGCCGACAAAGGGTCTCCCCTGGACATCTTCTTCTGCGCCGGGGCCCTCACCGACAAACATGAGCCTGGCGCCGGGATTCCCTTCCCCCGGCACAGCGTTTTTCCTCCCGGCCGAAAGAGGGCATAAGGTGCAACTGAGGATCTCTTCTTCAAGAGAACGGAGCACGGACGGCCCACTTTCGTTTTCTTTTTCGGGAGAAAAGACAAACTCTATTCCCAGGTCGGAAAGATAGTCGATTTCTTCCTTAATGAGGTCAACGACGTCTCTAGCTTCGTTTCCCAAGCATATCCTCTATTTTTTCCAGAATGACGCGGGCGATCTCCCGTTTATCGAGTTTCTCGGACTCGCTAACGCGGCCCTGGCTGTCGATCAGGGTGACTTTGTTCAGGTCCGAATCAAACCCGATGCCTTCCTTGGAGACGTCGTTGGTCACAATGAGGTCGAGTTTTTTCTCTCTCAATTTTTTCTGCGCGTTCGCCTTGATATTTTCTGTCTCGGCCGCAAAACCGACCACGATTTTCTGGCCTCTTCCTCTCTGCTGCCTCACCGACGCCAGGATATCTTCGGTCGGGACGAGCTCAATATCCCGCGGCGCTTCCTGCTTTTTTATCTTGTGAGGAAATACGGAACTGAATTTGAAATCCGAGACAGCCGCTGTCATCACCAGGACATCCGCCCTGGGGAAGGATTTCTTCACTTCCCGGGCCATCTCCTCCGCCGTTTCAACTTTTATCAGCTCGGTCTTGGCCGGAGGCAAAGCGAACGTCGGACCAGTAATCAAGGTGACCTCCGCTCCCCGGCGGAGAGCCTCAGCCGCAATGGCATAACCCATCTTGCCCGAAGAGCGGTTCGAGAGAAATCGAACCGGGTCGAGCGGCTCGCGCGTGGGACCGGCCGTGACGAGGAATTTCTTGCCTTTTAAGCGCTCGCTTTTTTCGAGAAGCGCCAGACCCTCAGCCACGATTTTTTCGGGGAAAGCCAGCCTCCCCCACCCTTCCTCCCGGCAGGCCAGATAGCCCTTCTCGGGAAGGACGAATTCAACGCCCGAGGAGCGCAGACTCTGGATATTGGCTTGGGTTTGGGGATGGAGATACATCGCCTCGTTCATGGCCGGAGCGACAAGCACAGGACAGCGCACAGCCAGGAAAAGCGTAGACAAAAAATCATCAGCCACGCCCGAGGCAAACTTGCCGATGATGTTGGCCGTCGCGGGAGCCACGAGGAGGAGCGAAATCTCTTCAGCCAGGGAGACATGGGCAATCTCATCCTGATAGTCCTCTCCAAAGGGGTCAACGATGGTCTTCCGGCCAGACAGGGCACTAAAAAGCTGAGGGGCGATGAGGTGAGTGGCATTCCGGGTCATGACCACCTGAACCTGGACTCCTTTTTTCTGGAATAGGCGCAACACCTCACAGGCCTTGTAGATGCTGATCGAGGAGGTTACACCCAGGGCAATTTTTTTCATCGTCGTCTCCCCTTCCCTCTTTTTGAGCAGGTCTCCTTAGCGGAAGCTCGCCAGGATGGGCTTCATTTCTGTTCTGCGCGAAGGCAGGCGTGAGCGATGGCACCTGATGATGGCTTCCAGGTCGCCGACCGCGTTTTCAAGCTCATCGTTGATGACGATGTAATCGAAGCGCGTGTACGACCAGATTTCTTGCCTGGCCCGGGCCAGCCTCCTTTTTATCGCGGCAACCGAATCCAGTCCTCTCGCTTCCAACCTCTTTTTGAGCTCCCCATAGCGGGGGGGCAGGATAAAAACAAGAATGGCCTTCCGGATCTTGTTCTTGACCTGCATCGCTCCCTGGACATCGATATCCAGGATGATGTCCCCTTTTTTAGCGGCTCTCTTCAGCTCTTTCTTGGATGTGCCGTAGCGTGCGCCATGGACCAGAGCCCACTCGAGAAATTCTTTCCGGCCGACCATCCTTTCGAATTTCTCCGGGCTGACATAGTAATAGTCTTGGCCCTCCGTTTCTCCCTCTCTTTTTTCCCGGGTGGTATGGGAGACGGAAAAGTGGACATCCTTGAGGTCGACCAAAGTGCGACGAATCAAGGTTGATTTTCCGCATCCCGACGGGCCTGAAACCACGTAGATCATTGATTTTGCCTCACTCTATGTTCTGGACGTGCTGACGAATGCTTTCCACCTCTCCCTTGATGACCAAACTCTCTTTGATGATGTTGATATCCTGACTTTTGGAATTGATCGTGTTGGCCTCCCGGAAAATCTCCTGCGAGATAAAATCCAGCATTTTCCCGACGGGCTCATCCATGTCCTCGCCGGCCAGTCTCTCAAAGCCATCAAGGTGGCTTCTCAACCGAAGAACTTCCTCAGCAATATCCATTCTCTGGGCCAGAAAGGCCGCCTCTTCTTCCATTTTTCCTTCCTGTGAAACGAGGTCGGCGTTCGCAGTTTTGAGCCGCTGCTCTAACTTTTCACGGATAGCGAGAGGCTGCTTTTTGGCCAAGTGTTCTATGCGCTTTAGAGCCTGCCTGATGCGGCGAAGATGGTGCCTGATCTGCTGGCCGGTCGCCCGTCCTTCCCGGTTTCTCTCCCGGAGGACATCGCTCAGCGCCTCTTTAAAACATTTCTCTAAAAAGGCGAGGGCCTCGGGTGAGAGGTCTTTTCTCTTCAGCTCGATGACCTGAGGAATCCGGAACAGATTATCTGCGGAAAAACTCACTGTCTTGCCAACCCGCGAAGAGGCCTTTTCGAGGGTGGAGAGGATTTTATGGAGAAGCTCCCCATCGATGAAAATATCCCATCCGGAGGGCCCCAGAAGAGTCAAGTCGAGTGCGACTTCGAGCCGGCCCCTCGTGATTTTTTTTTGCGCCAGCGCCCTCCATTTATTCTCGACATCGCCCAGGGTTATCCCCTTATAGTTCCAGTCGAAAAAACGATGGTTGAGGCTCTTGATACTAATCCTGCCCCGCAGTCCCGAAGCCTCAAAGCTTTTTTCGCCGTAACCAGTCATGCTCTTCAAACGCTGGCCTCCTCTTGTTCCGGGAACTGCAAATCATAGAGCTTCCTGTAGATCCCGTTCCTCCCGTAAAGCTCATCATGGCTGCCAGACTCGGCGATGCGGCCGTTGTCGACGACAAAAATCCTGTCGGCATTCCGGATGGTCGAGATGCGGTGGGCGATGACCAGAGTCGTCCTGTTTCTCATAGCATTGGCCAGGGCCGTCTGGATCAGCCGCTCCGATTTCGGGTCCAGGGCCGAAGTGGCTTCGTCCAGGATGAGCAGAGGCGGGTTCTTGAGCAAGGCCCGGGCGATGGCCAGCCGCTGACGCTGTCCGCTCGACAGCAGGCAGCCCTTTTCGCCAATCTGAGTGTCGTAGCCCTGGGGAAGCTCCATGATAAAATCATGGGCTTTAGCCGCTTTGGCCGCTTCGATAATCTCTTCCTGAGAGATATTCTCCAATCCGTAGGCGATATTATTGCGGACACTATCGTTAAACAGGATGGTCTCCTGAGTCACCAAGCCCAGCTGAGAACGCAGGGACGCGAGCGTGACGTCCCGGATGTCTATTCCATCGATGGTGATCCTTCCCGAGGTCGGGTCATAAAAACGGGACAACAGGTTGATGATCGTGGTCTTTCCCGCGCCGCTCAGCCCGACAAGTGCGGCCGTCTCATTCGAAAAGACCTCGAGATTCACCCCGAAAAGGATGGGCCGGGCTTCGTTGTAGCAGAAGGAAACATCCTCAAATTTCACTCGTCCTTTCACGGGCGGAAGCGGATAGGCCGCCGGACCGTCTTGAATCTGAGCGGGGCTGTCGAGCAATTCCCGGAGCCGGTGATATGAAGCGACAGACGCCTGGATGACGTTGTTAGCACGATTCAGACGGTTAATGGGCGTATACATCATAAAAATGGCAAACACAAAAGCGCCAAAATCGCCCGGGCTGATGGCGCCCTGGACGATCCTTCGCGTGCCGACATAAAGGATGAAGGCGCCGACGACTCCGCCGATAAACTCCATAAAAGGCGAGGAGAGGCTTCCGATCCAGGAGAGCTTCAGGCTGGTCTTGAGGTAGCTTGCCGTGGCTTGAAGAAATTTTTTGATCTCAAATTGCTCACTTGTGAACGCCTTGACGATCCGGTTTCCCGTGATGGTCTCAAAGATTAGGCTGTAGATCTGGGACATCTTTCTCTGCCCCACCAAACTCTTTTTTTTGACTTGACGGCTGAAGGCGGCCAAGGGGATGACTGCAAGAGGAGTGATAACGATGGAGACGACGGACAGGCGCCAGTCGATCACAAAAATGCCGACGATAAGGGCGCAGAGAATGAAAACTTCCTCGATGAAATCAGCCATGCTCCCAGAGATCCCCTGCTGGATTTTGTCGACGTCATTTGTCAGCCGGCTCATCAAATCCCCGGTGGGTTTGTTGTCGAAAAAGCTCGAAGACTGATAGATCAGGTGCCTGTAAAGGTCATCGCGCACTCTCTTGACGATGCGGTGCCCGACCGATTTCATGAAAAAAGACGAAAGAAAAGTGAAGAGTCCCTTGCCGAAGATCACGACGAGCACGAGTAGCGGCAGAAACCTGACCAATTGGTCTTCGCTAATATTGAGGGACTTGAAAAGGAAATCCATTACCCGGGCTTTGGTCGGTCCCCCAGGGGAAGTGAGCTGAAAGAGTTTGTCCATGATCGGCTGGACGAGATTGACAAAAAGATAGGTGAAGAGGGCGACGAAGACCGAGCAAACGAAAGACAGCAAGAGGAGCTTTTTCTCCTGGAGGGCAAGTTTAAAAAGGGCAAATATATCTTTCATGTCGAAGTGGAGTCGTCAGACTTCGAGGCAAAGAGAATCCGGGCGATTTCCAGGGCGTTCAGGGCCGAGCCCCGGGTCAAGTTGTCGGTGACCGTCCAAATCCAAAAAGCATTGGGAAACGCTTCTTCTTTTTTGATCTGTCCAATAAAGATCTGTTCCTTTCCGGCTACGGAAACCGAAGAGAAATGACAGGAGGCGCTGGGCGGATTAATCCTGAAACGGGGGCTTTCCTTGAACAGCCGTTCCAAATCCTTGATGGCCGCCTCCCGGTTGAGCTCCACATAGGCCATGATGGAGTACGTATGGAAAACCGGTGCCTGAACGATCGACAGCGAAATGGGAAAATCGGGAAGAGCCAGGACTCTTTTAATTTCCGCAATGATGCTCTTTTCCCCGCAAGAGAAACCGGTGGCATCCGGCGCTTCCGTATGAGAAAGGATGTTGAAGGCAATCTGTTCCTTAAAGACCTTTTTCCTCGGAGAAGCCCCCTGAAGCAAGGCCGTGCTCTGGCTGGCAAGCTCGTCGATTCCGGACTCGTCAAAGGCGGAGACCGGCTGGAGGACAAACGCGACGGTCTTGCATACACCGAACGCAGGGATGAGCCGATGGAGGAGCGAAGCGAGGATAATCGTTACGGGGTGAGGATTCAGGATCAGAGGAAACCGCTTTTTGGCGATCACGTCGTCATTGACTCCGGCCACGATTACTGGGACATCCTCCTGGTTGCCGAACGTGTCCCCGAGATCGATGGCCTGGAACTGCTTTTCTCTGGCCAGCAGGCCGAAGGTGCGGTTGGTTTCCTTGTCTCCTGCCAGGAAGACGAGGTCGAGGCCGTCAAGTAGGTCAAGAGTGGGATAATGGATAATCCTTGGCTCATCCTGAAACTGGGTCAGCTTGCTGTATTCCTCCTGGACATCGGGGTCAAAGAATTCAATGTGTGTCAGCGGAAATTTTTTGACGCTCAGCACACCTTTAATTTCTTTTCCGCGCAGGGAATCCGTTCCGATCAGCCCGACGCGGAACGTTTTTTTGGGTTTCATTTCTTTGGCCCGCCGACTCAGAGCGACTTTCGGAACTCGCTCATCAAAAGGTACATCTTGTCTTTGAGGGCAAGCTTGCGCTTCTTGAGTTCTCTTTCCTCAAGGGCTTCCTTTTCCGTCAAAAAGCTCTTGCCCTTGAATTTCTCGAGCTTCTTTTCGCAGGACTGGTGCTCCTCGAAGAGCTTTTTGAAGGCGGAGTCCTCCTTGAGCATCCGCTTTTTCAGTTCATTTTCATCCATTCACGCGTCCTCCCCGGCAAAGGATATCACAATGGGTGGGCTATTTCAATTTGAGGAGGGTGTCTGCAAGTACCGCCTTTTGTATGATTCGATGGGGGCAGGAAGCCGCCCTCGGCCCCCGCACCCCGGGGAACCAGTCCCGTCGGTTCCCCCCGTCGAGAAAAACCCGATGGGTCCCCCCTCCGCTACGGGGGCTTCAGGGCGGCTTCCTGCCCCCATCATGAATACCGCAATATGGAGGGACTTCCAGTATGTTTTCAGGGGGTGAGTCCCTGGCCGGAGGATCCGAGAACCTCCTGAAACACCTTTTCCAGCCGGCCGGCCAGCGCCTCCCACGTGAATTCCATAATCTTATCGTGCCCGGCGCGGGCAAGGCGTGAGCGCAGCTCCTCGTCCAGGATCAGCCGTTTGATCCCGCGGCTGAGGAAATAGGGGTGGGCATATGGAATGACAAGAGCTGTCCGGCCGGGGAAAGCAAAATCTCCTGTTCCGCTCGGTGTACAGACGACAGGAAGGCCGCAGGCCATGGCTTCGGCAGCCGTGTTGGCCCATCCAGCGCGCCTCTCGGCGCTCGCAAAGAGGTCAGCCTGGGAAAATAGCCAGGCCATCCGGTCCTGAGGGAGGTTGAGGTGAAATTCGTGAGGGACGGATGTCTTGATGAGCGAACGGGGATCGACGCGGTCCTCGCCCACAAAGCTGTCGAAAAATATGAGCTCGACTTGGGAAAACTTGCGCTGCAGCTTTTCAACGGCCTTGATCACGAGATGGACGCCCTTCCTCTTTTTGTAGACCCGGCCATAACAGAGGATCTTGAAGGCACTTTCAGCAGTCCTCGGAGGAGCAGAAGCCTTTTCAACGGGATGAAAGATCTTTGGGTTTATGCCTCCAGGAGCGCAAAAACAGCGAATCCCGTGCTTTTTTTCGAGACGGCGGCAGATCCCCTCTGAATTCCCCAGAAAATAAAATGGCTTTCGGGCGGCCTCTTTTTCTTTCCTGTGGCCTTCGAGCAAAAAATAGAAAAACTTGGCCGTGGCCTGAATGCGGTCAAAATAAGGAAGAATAGAGTATTCGCTGATGAGGCCGATGTGGAAGGAGTCGCCTCCCATGGCTTCAAAGGGCCTGATGGTGCCGATGAACTCGAACCATTGAGGCTTTTCTCCCGTGGGCGTAAAGAGGACAAAGGTGTGCCCCTTTTTTGTCAGTTCGTTCCCGATTTCGAGGTACCGGCGAACCCCGCCGAAGACCTCGACATGGGGAAGGAGCGCGGCAATCTTCATTTTCGACTGAACGTAGCACGACTTCCGCTTGGCGTCAAGGGGAGCAAAGAGTTGACTTTCTTTAAGGGGAAAAATATACTAATGACCGCTTCGTGAAGTTGAACTCCCGACTCGCAGATGGCGAGGTAGCTCAGTCGGTAGAGCGAGGGACTGAAAATCCCTGCGTCGACGG